>JAPLOD010000788.1 GCA_026692735.1 Planctomycetota bacterium
GCTGCTTTTCGTGGGCGCCCAGAAGGGCCGGCGCTTCGCCCTGCCCAACTCGCGCTTCCTGCTGCACCAGCCAAGCACGCAGTTGTTTGGCCAGGCCAGCGACATGGAGATCAGCGCAAAGGAGATCCTGCGCACGCGGCGGCGGTATGTCGAGGTGCTGTCGCGCGAGATCGGGACGCCGCCGGACAAGATCGAGGCCGACTCGAACCGCGATTTCTGGCTGAGCGCCGAGGAGTGCCAGAAGTACGGGCTGGCGGACAAGATCGTCACGAACCGGTCGGAGATACAGTAGCAGGATACAGGATGCCGGATACCCGGTACCGGAGGTCCGAAACCCGATACCCGATACCCGAAACCGGGATGACTGAACGGTCCCGCCTACTTCTTTTTCTTGGGCGGCGGCGTCTTGCTCACCGTGCCGCACATGCTGGCGCGGACGGCGATGGGGCCTTTGGCGCCCTCGGCTTTCAGCCCGAGGTCTGAGCCCTGGATGGTGAAGCGCGCCTCGATGTACGCCTGCGTCACGTTGCCGCCGTCCTTCTCGAAATCGTAGCGCACGGTGGCCGGCGCCTTCAGGGGCAGCTTCTTGCCGTCAATGTCCAGCACGGCATCGAGCTCCGTGGCCTCGCCTCCGCGGTTCCTGTCCTTGCCCGTGTTCTCAAGCCGGTCCTTCTTGAAGGGCGTCATGCCGTTGACCGTGAACGTCATGACGGGCGGCTTGTCGGGCTTGACCAGTTCGCCGATGATCTTGCGGCTCTGGTCGCCGTGCGGCTGGCACATCTTGTCGTAGACGATCGAAAAGGCCGCCTTCGGGCTGGCGGGGTCAAACTGGTGCGTGCCGCCTTCGGCCGGGAAGCCATAGAAGAAGCACGGCCATAGTTTCCCGTCAGGATCGCGGAACTCGATATCGCACGTCACGTACCTGGGATTGGCAGGGGAGAAATAGAACACCTGCCCCGCCGGCGGCGTGGCCGGCGCGGACTTCTCGCCGGCCTGGCACCCGAGACCGCACAACAGCAGGAGAACGACCCACGCGCTTCTCATGATGGACCACCCGTCCCTCGTCGCCCGCCACGCGCCCGCAGCCTACTTCTGCGCCAGATCCAGCACCACAACGTACGCATCGCTGAAGCCGCCGCCGTAGCTCTTCTGCAGAGGCTTGACGCTCGGCGCCCTGTAGACGCGGCCGTAGACGTCCTCTTGTTCGACAGCGCCCGTCAGGAACATGAGCTTGGGCTGGCCGTTGACCGCGCCGCGTCCCACGCCCCAGGGCTCGCCGTTCACGTCCACCTTGCCGCAGGCCGGCATCGCCGAACAGAAGCGCAGGGAGCTGTAATCCTTGTTCAACACGGCGACGTACGGTCCTCCCGTCACGAGCGGGTCCTGCGCGTTGGCCTCCTTGACGGTGTTCTCGCGCGTGAGGCCGATGGCGTTGCCCGTTTGGATGAGGCCCGACGCTGAGCGGCCCATGAGACATACCGAGCCGTCCGATGCGAACCCCATGCCGTCCACAAAGATGCTGTTGGGACGGTTCTTGTCCATCAGGAAGCAGCACCACAACGTTCCACCGATGACCTTGTACCCTTTGGTCTCGATCTTCACTACGTACGCGAAACTCATCGCGCCCCCGACGCCCCAGCCGCTGAAGCCCAAACCCTGGCAGTTGTGCGCCGCGTAGATGTCGAACGGCTGGCGGTACATCACGCTGTTGCCGCCATCGGACCAGGCGTGGCAGATCAGGTTGCCCTCGTCGTCGTACCGCACGCCGCGAATGGCGGTGTCCGACACGAGACGCAGCGAGTCCAGCCCGACGTACGGCCCGTCCCAGTTGTAGAGTTCGTGGAGCCACGTGCCATCGGGCTTGTAGATATTGAGGATCGGATCGCGGTACGGCTCGCGCCCCGTCGGCCAGTGGTGTTCGCCGCCGCGCGCATAGGTCCTGTCCACGGGGTTCACGGCGACGCGCTTGCCCAGGCCGCCGGGCACCACGGTGACGGATTCCTGAGTGCCGTTAGCGTCGAAGCGGCGCAGATCGGGCCCCTGGAAGAGCAGCTTGCCCTGCTTGTCAAGGGTGATCTCGGGCGCGCACGACGGGCCTGTCATGTGGCGCAGCCAGAGCACCTTCGCAGCGTCCGGCGACAGCTTGGCGAGGTACACGTGGTTGCAGGGCGCGTCCTTCTGCCCCGAATCCTGGACGGGAAGGTCCTTGCAGTCGCCACCCACCGCGGCGATTGTGGCGGACGCCGGGCCGGTGAGGTAGATGCAGCCTTCCGCGTCCACCGCCGCGCCCGTGACTCCGCCGCTCTTCCACGGGAAACGGCTGACCGACTTGATCTGCTGCAGGTCGGGCGCATACCGCACGATGAACGCCGTCGCGTTCTCATGCGTCCATTTGGGCGGTTCGTAGACCGGCTTGCCGTCCTGGTCAACCTTAGGTTTGCCGTCCTTGGTGGCCTGCTGGGGTTTCGGTTCCGGCGGCGCGGGCGCGTCCGTGCCAATGACAGCCACGGGCGCGCCGGCATCCAGCGTGGGGCCCAGAGCAACTCCCGCGGCCACGACCGTGCCGTCCGGCTGGAATCCGCCCGCCGCGAACCACTCCGTGCCTTTGCCGCCCAACCATCCGGCCGCGACGACCGCAGCCTGGTCCGGCGTGCTCTTGAACTTGGCCGTGAACTGGTGGAACCGTGTCTCGCCCGCATCCGCGGCGGCCAGAGGAATCAGCGCCAAGAGCCAGAAGCTTGAAGCTAAGAGCCGCGTTCTGCGTGACGTGACCATAACGCAAGCCTTCCCCTTGGAGACCGTTCTATACTACACCGCGCCCGATACAGGATATAGGATGCAGCACTCCGGATTTTCCGTAGCCTGTATCCGGTATCGCGGTCCTGGGCTTCTGCTGTGGCAAGTCCTTCAGGAGTGCATCATGGGCAAGAGCAAGCTTCTCATCAACCTTCCATCCGGCTTCTTCAAAGCCCCAATCCTGAAGCCGGTCTTTCGGCGGTTGTCCAGGATCGCGACGTTGCGGAAGCGCTCGTACAACACGGCGGAGGAAATCGCGCCGGACCTGCGCTGGGCCGATGCGGTGATCATGTGGTCCTGGCCGAAGCTGACGGATGAGCTGCTCGACCAGGCCACGCGCCTGAGGTTCTCCGGGCAACTGGACATCACGCAGTCCGCGGCGCGCGTGGCCCTCAGGCGCGGCCTGCCTGTGTCAGTCGCGCGCCGCGGGTGGTCGCCGGCGGTCGCGGAGATGGCCCTGGCGTTGATACTCGCGGCCCTGCGCCGCACCTCCACGTACCACGCAGCCATGTGGGCCGGAAAGGAATCGTGGGTGCGGAAGTTCCCGCAGGACATTGACCCGGACGAGCGGCAACTGACGGGCCGCCCTGTCGGCATTGTGGGCTTTGGCGCCGTGGGCCGGCGGCTGGGCGAACTGCTCGCGCCATTCCATTGCCCGCTGCGCGTGTATGATCCGTGCCTGCCGGCCGGCGTCGCCGCGCGCTTCGGCGCTCAGCGGACCACGCTGCCCGGCCTCATCCGCAACTCCGATGTCGTGGTGCTCTGCGCCGCGTCGAACCGGAGCACCCGGCATCTGCTGGGCAAGCGCGAGATCGCCGCGCTGCGGGAGGGCGCGGTGCTGGTCAATGTTGCGCGAGCCGCTCTGGTGGACACGCACGCGCTGCTCGCACGGCTGCGCAAGAACGACATGTACGCGGCCATTGACGTCTTCGACGCCGAGCCACTGGCCGCCAGGTCGCCGCTGCGCAAGCTGCCCAATGTGTACCTCACGCCGCACCGGGCCGGCGGGATCCTGGCGTCCGTCGAACGCATCATGACGCAGCTTGCCGGCGACCTCGAAGCGCACCTGGCCGGCAGACCGCGCGCTCACGCTCTGACGGAGACGATGCTGCCG
>JAPLOD010000789.1 GCA_026692735.1 Planctomycetota bacterium
GGCCCTGGCCCGCTACGGCTACTTCGAGGTCAAGAGCCGCGCGATGGACTCGGCCGGGTCCAGCGCGTTCTGGTTCTACGACCAGACGCCCGAGACGTGGACGGAGATCGACGTCTTCGAGATCGGCGGCAAGGCGCCGGGCCACGAGAACGCCTACCACATGAACGCCCACGTTTTCCACACGCTGGCCGACCCGGATCGGCATTGGGACCGCGGCGGGCAGTGGAAGTCGCCGTATCGCCTGGCCGGGGAGTTCCACGTGTACGGCCTGGAGTGGGACCCCAACGAGCTGATCTACACGGTGGACGGGGCCGTCGTGCGGCGGACGGCGAACACGCACTGGCACCAGCCGCTGTCGCTGAACTTCGACAGCGAGACGATGCCGGAATGGTTCGGCATGCCAAAGGACGAGGACCTGCCGTCCACGTTCAGCATCGATTACCTACGGGCCTGGAAGAAGAAGTGACGAGTGACGGGAGGAACGGGAGGCGGGGAGAGACGCATGAGCAAGGCTGCACAATCCACGTACAGGTCGGTGCGGCTCTGGCACGGGGGCGACTACAACCCCGACCAGTGGCCGGCGGCAGTGCGCGCAGAAGACGCGCGGCTGATGAAACTCACGCACGTCAACATCGCTTCAACGGGCATCTTCGCGTGGTCGCAGCTTGAGCCGGCGCCGGGCGTGTTCGACTGGTCGTGGCTGGATGAGACGTTCGAGCGGCTGCACAAGGCCGCCGTGTGGATCGCTCTGGCAACGCCCTCGGCGGCGCACCCGCGCTGGCTGACCGCGAAGTACCCGCAGGTGATGGCCGTGGACGACCGCGGCATACGGCTGCAGCACGGGGTGCGCCAGCGGTTCTGCCCTACGTCGCCGGTGTTCCGGGAGCACGTGGAGCGGGTCAACCGGGCGCTGGCCGAACGCTACGGCAAGCACCCGGCCCTCGCGCTGTGGCACGTCTCCAACGAATACGGCGCGCCGCGCTGCTGGTGCAATCTCTGCGCGACGGCGTTCCGCGAGTGGCTCGAAGCCCGCTACGGCACTCTCGAAGCGCTGAACCACCAGTGGTGGGGCACGTTCTGGAGCCAGCGGTACAGCGACTGGGCGCAGATCCGGCCGCCCAGCACGCTGACGGGGCGCGCGTGGCCGGGCCTGGAGCTCGACTGGAAGCGGTTCCAGTCGCACCTGCTGTGCGAGTTCTTCAAGCTGGAGGCGGCGACGCTGCGCGAGATCACGCCGCACGTGCCGATCACCACGAACCTGATGGGCACGTACGGCGGGCTGGATTACGCCAAGTTCGCGGACGTGCTGGACGTGGTGTCCTGGGATTCGTACCCCGCAGTCGGCGGCGATCCGTCGGCGGTGGCCTGTACGCACGCGTACATGCGCGGCATCAAGCACAACCAGCCGTGGCTGCTGATGGAACAGACGCCCAGCGCCACGAACTGGCAGGAGTTCGCGACGCTGAAACCGCCGGGACTGATGGCGCTGTGGTCCTGGCAGGCGATCGGGCACGGTTCGGACGCGGCGATGTACTTCCAGTGGCGGCGGAGCCGGGGCGGGCCGGAGAAGCTCCACGGCGCGGTGGTGGAGCACGCGGCCAGCGAGAAGGCACGGGTCTTCCAGGAAGTGGCGGCGCTCGGCGCCGACCTCGAGAAGGCCACACCGGCAGTCGCCGGCACGCGGGTGGCCGAGGCGCGCGTGGGGATCCTGTACGATCAGGAATGCCGCTGGGCGTTTGAAGGCTCGGGCGGCCCGGGGCACGCCAAGCCGTACGTGGGCACGGTCATGCGGCACTACAAGGCGCTGTGGCGGCGGAATGTCCCCGTGGACCTGGTGCGCATGGACGGGGACTGGTCGCAGTACAAGCTGCTGATCGCGCCGCTGCTGTACATGGTCAAGAGCGGGGAATTCCCGCTGGCCGGTTCGCCCGAGCAGATGCGGACGAAACTGAACGAAGGGGCGAAGATCGAGGAATGGGTGCGCTCACGCGGCACGTTCGTCACGACGTATCTGTCGGGCATCGTCAACGAAAACGACCTCGTGTACGAAGGCGGCTACCCCGGGCCGCTGCGAAAGCTGCTGGGCATCTGGGTTGACGAGATTGACAACGTCAAGCCGGGAGAGGACCCGAACCGCATCGTCATCGAGAAGAACGGGCTGAAGGGGCTGCGCAAGAGCTACGCCTGCGATCACTATTACGACCAGATCGTGCCTGAGGGCGCCGAGGTGCTGGCGCGGTACGGGAAGAACTGGTACGCGGGCAAGCCGTGCCTGACGAGGAACGCGCACGGGCAGGGCGTGGCCTATTACCTGGGCTGCGACGCGGAGGATTCGTTCCTGCTGCACTTCTACGCGGCGTTGACCACGGCGCTGGGATTGCAGCCGACGGCTGAGGACGCCGCCGATGTCGAGGCGTTGGAACGGCACGGCGGCGGGCGTTCCGTGCTCTTCCTGCTCAACCACGCTTCCGCGAAGCGCACGGTGAAACTCGGCGGCCGCAGCGGGCGCGATGTGCTTTCGGGCGCGCAGGTGTCGGGACGCGTGGCCCTGGGGCCGTACGGCGTGCGGGTGATCGAGATGAAAACGTAACGGCACACCGCACCAGCGCCAGCGCGTAGGAAGTTTCGTGCGCGTCCCCGAAACCGCGTCCCCGAAACTTGTGCGCGTCCCCGAAACTTCCCCGAAACTTCCCAAGCCGCGGCCACGGCAATGATGCCGTGGCACCCGGCACGATTCAGACGGCTGACGAATGACGGTTGACGGGGGATGGACGACGAATTACCAATGACGTGCGGGGCACTCAGCTTTCACTATTCGCAGACGGGTTGACGGAGGGGCGCGGACATGAAACCGATATTCACGCTGTGCGTGGTGGTCGCGCTGAGCTGCGGCGCCGGGCTGTGCGGCGAACCGGGCGAGGAAGGCGGGAAGAAAGGCCCGCCGCCGGGCATGAACAAGGAGAAGCTCAAAGAAGCGCTGGGCCGGAAGCTCAGCTTTGAGTTCGTTGGCACGCCGCTGGAAGAGGTCGTGCAGTTCCTGGCCCAAGCCACGCAGGCCAACCTGGTGCTCGATCCTCGCATCGGCGAGCGCCGCCGGATGCCGATCACGCTGAAGGCGCAGGACATGCCGCTGGAGCAGGCGCTGGCGGGGATCGCGAAGATGGCCGAGCTGAAGTGGCAGCCGCGCGAAGACGGCATCTACCTCGCCGACCCGAAGAACTTCAAAGGCGGCGAAGGCGGCTTTGACGAAGGCGCCGGCAAGGGCAAGAGCCCGGCCATGCCGAAGCTCAGCATGAAGCTTCCGGATGGCACGGTCATCGAGGCCGACGCGCCGGTGCTGATGATGGTGCCGGGCATGACGCAGCAGTTGCTGGAACGCGCGGTGGACGAGGGCAAGGACGGCCTGCTCGCCTACCGTTTGGACCGCGATGTGCCGGCCAACGTTGACATGCCACGGTTGAAGGCGCTGCTGGCCCAGGTCGCGCCCCACGTGAAGGCCGAGATTGACAATGAACTGAAGGTGCTGGTGTTGACGTCAGAACAGCCCGTTGAACTGCGCCGCGCGGCGGCGCTGATGCGCGCGTTTCGGCCGGAACCTCAGCAACGCCCCCCCTTCGGTCCGCCACCTGACGAGGACGGCTTCAGGGTGAGAAAGAAGCCGCCGTTGGGGCCGGACGGGAAGCCCATGTTCGGGCCGGAGGGGAAGCCGCCACTCGGACCGGAGGGAAAAGGGGCGAAGAACCCGGGGGAGCCGCCGGGGCAGTTCTAACAACGGGTTACAGGTTACAGATGGGCTGAACGGGTTTCAGGCGGCGGCGTTGAAATGAGCCACGGATTCAAAGGCGAAGCGGTGGCTGGCATTGATGTGGCGTGAACAGTTGTGGGCAAGAGCCTTGGCCCAGCGGCGGGCGTGGTAGTGACGAACTGC
>JAPLOD010000790.1 GCA_026692735.1 Planctomycetota bacterium
CGCGGCGGCTGGCGGAACGGTACAAGGCGCACCCCGCGCTCGCGATGTGGCACATCAACAACGAATACGGTTGCCACGTGTCCGAGTGCATGTGCGACGTGTGCGCGGGACGTTTCCGGGAATGGCTGAGCGCCCGGTATCGGACCATCGAGAACCTGAACAAGTGCTGGGGCACCGCGTTCTGGAGCCAGCACTACAACGGTTGGGACGAGATCCTGCCGCCGCGCAAGGCGCCGACGTACCGCAATCCGTCGCAGCAACTCGACTACCTGCGGTTCATGAACGAGTCCCTGCTCGATCTGTGCCGCACGGAGGCGAGCATTCTGCGGGCCAGCACCCCGGCCATCCCCTTGACCACGAACTTCATGGGCTTCTTCAAGCCGCTGGACTATGTCCAGTGGGCGCAGACGCTGGATGTGGTGAGCTGGGACTGCTATCCCAACCCCGCTGCTCACCAGCGGCCCGCGCGCGAGACCTGGCCGGGTTACCCGAGCCACGACATGAACGAGGTCCTGCAGAGCGCCTGTGCTCACGACCTGATGCGTTCGCTGAAAGGCGGTCAGCCCTTCATCCTGATGGAGCAGGCGCCCAGCCACGTGTACTTCAGGGAGAGCAATGCTCCCAAGCGGCCCGGCGTGATGCGCCTGTGGAGCTACCAGGCCATGGCGCACGGCGCGGACGGCATCCTGTTCTTCCAGTGGCGCGCATCGAAAGCGGGGGCGGAGAAGTTCCAGAGCGGCATGGTGCCGCACGCGGGGCGGGAAAGCCGGACGTTCCATGAGATCGCCACGCTCGGCAGGGAACTCCGGGGCCTGGACGCGGTGCTGGGCGCAACCGTTGCGGCCGAAGTGGCGATCGTGACAGACTGGCAGTCGCGCTGGGCGATGGAGTTGGACTCGCGGCCGGCGCGCCTGGATACGGTGCAGCATCTGCGCTACAGCTACGATCTCTTCTACCACCAGAACATCCCCGTGGACTTTGTGACACCCGAAGGCGACTGGACGAAGTACAAGCTCGTCATCGCGCCCGCGCTGCACATGCTGACCGAGAAAGCTGCGAAGAGCATCCGCGAGTATGTGCACGGCGGCGGGAGCTTTGTCACCAGCTACTTCTCGGGGGTTGTGGACGAGAACGACCAGGTGTGGCTCGGCGGCTACCCCGCGCTGCTCAAGGACGTGCTGGGCATCTCCGTCGAGGAATGGTACCCGTACCCGGAGAAATGCACGATCAAGGTGCCGGGCGAGACCAAGGAGCTGCCCTGCTCCACATGGGCGGAACTGGTGCGCCTGCACGGCGCGCGCGTGTCGGCGGTCTTCAACTGGGACTACCTGGCGGGTTCTCCGGCGCTCACGATCAACGACTACGGCAAGGGGAAGGCCTTGTACATGGCCACGATGGTGGAGCCGTCATGGATGGTGTGGCTGATGAGCGACTTCCTGAAACAGCTCGACATCCGCCCCGTCCTGCGGACGCCGCGCGGCGTGGAGGCGACGGTGCGTTCGAAGCGCGGGCGGGACTTTTTGTTTCTCCTGAACCACAACACGAAAGTGGAAACGGTGGACCTGGGCGAGTGGAAGGGCGTGGACCTGGTCAGCGGCAAGGCCCTCAAGGCGCGCGTGAAGCTGGCCCCCAACGGTGTGGCGATCCTGGAACAGAAGCGGCCGTGACGCGACTCGCCGGGCCGTGGCGCAATTCGGACGGCGGCGCTACCTGAACGCGGATTTGACGCCAGGCTTGGACAGCACCGACAAGGCCCAGATGCCCACCGGTATGCCGAGACAGAAGCACGGAGTGGAGAAGAACGGGATGACGGCGAGGACCGCTCCTATGAAGGCTACATTGTACGACCGAAGCTGGCGCATCTTCATGCCGGCGTAGAGAACCACGGGATTCGTGACCACCATGAAAAGGGACATGACGAACGCGCTGTCGGCGCCGGATGCCTTGCGGTAGCCGAGAAGATCAATGAGGGCCTGTAGGAGCATGCAGAGCGCGCCCGCGGTGCCTATCGCCCCGACGATGATTAGCGCGAGGCCGGGGCCGTTGACCAGGCTTTGCGGGTCGAGTACGGGAGCGACCGGCGCGGGAGCGGCATGAATGCCGCCGCGCGATGGCTGGAGCACGGCGGGCGGTGGCTGGCCCTGATACTTGCTTTCCGGCAAGTGACGGTGCGGCGGCAGCGGCGGCGGGGCTGCCGGCGGTTCGGGCGGAGTGGTGAGTTGTATCGGAGCCGGCACTACCTGCGGGGTTACGGGAGCCGCCGGGGTTGTCTTCGGTCGCGCTGAAGTGGGCCGTCCTGACGGTGCGGCGGGCGTGGCTTGAGGGAGCAGGTCCGTGAGTCTCACCGCGCGGACCGAGGGCACCGTCGAAGGAAGCGGCACCTGCGCGGGAGCGGCGAGGGATTCGACGACGAGTTCGTCCGCCAGCGGCTGAGCGGCACTGACCGCCTCGACGAGGTCCACGCAGGTGGGGAAACGGTCCTCGCGGTTCTTGGAGAGTCCGTTGAGCAGGGCGGCGTTCTGGCCGCCATTCAGCATCGGCAGTGGCGCGGGTTGTTCAAGCAACACGCGGTCGCGGAGCGCCGCCGGGTTGGGGTCGTCGAACGGCAGAGCGCCCGAGAGCATTTCGTACAACACGACGGCCAGCGCATACTGATCCGTGGCGCCGCTCTGTTCTTTGCCCTGCCATTGTTCGGGGGCCATGTACGGCCGCGTGCCCGCCGTGTCGTAGCTGGCGCCCGTGACGCGCGAGAGGCTGCCCTGTATCTCCGCGGCCAGGCCGAAATCCAGGACCTTGACGTACCCGTCCAGCATCACCAGGACGTTCTCAGGCTTGATGTCCCGGTGGATAACGTTCTTGGCGTGGGCGAAGTCCAGCGCGCGGGCAATCTGCAGGCCCAGGCGGACGACCTCATCCTTCCAGAGTCCCGGCCCGTACGCGGCCAGGAACTCACGGGCGTGCGTGCGCAGGTCCTTGCCTTTGACCATCTCGAGCACCAGCACGTACGCGGACTCGTGCTGTTCCAGGCCTATCATCGCGGCGATGCCTTCGTGGATCAGCGCGTGGACCAGCCTGAAGTTCTCTTTGATGCGCCGCATCTCGATGTCCGAGGTGCTCACCTGCGGGGGGAGGAACTTGAGGGCGCGTTCCACCTCGCTCTCGGTGTCGCGGGCCGCCCAGACCTCGCCCATGCCGCCCTCGCCGAGGCGCCGCACCAGGATGTACTTCCGCGCGATGGCGTCCCCCGGTCGCCGGCCAGACGTCTTCGGGCGGCTGGCAGCGGGCTGCGAAGCGGGCCGTGGCGGGGGCATGGTCAGGTCGTCAGGGCGGCTCGCCAGGCGCGAAGCGGGCCGGGCGGGCGCGGGGGCCGGCGCAGCGCCGAAGAGCTGCTCGACGAGGCTGTGGTATTGCGGGATGCCGATCTCGCCGCGAGCCAGGCGCAGGTCGAGCTCTTTCCGTTCCGGGGTGGCTTCCGACCCGGCCAGAATCTGTGCCAGTTCCTGATACGCGACGGCGGTCAGCTCGCCATTCGCGAGACGGCTGTCCAGTGTCTGTGTGACTGCGGGATCAGAGAACATGGAGCTGTACCATAATCCCACGTCCCAAATCCGAAATCCCTAATCCGAAATCCAGAATCCAAAATGCAGATTGGATGGTTTCATTGTTCATTCTGAACCCAGTATTTTGCATTCCGCTCTGCGTCTCCGCGCCTCCGCGGTGAATTATCCAGGTTAGAAACTATCCGCGCGGGTGGAACTGCTTGTGGATGGCCAGCAGCCGTTTGGCGTCCACGTGCGTGTAGAGTTCCGTCGTGGCGATGTCGGCGTGGCCGAGCATCTCCTGGACCGCGCGCAGGTTGGCGCCGCCTTCCAGCAAGTGCGTGGCGAACGAATGGCGCAGCGTGTGCGGGCTGTACCTGCCCGTCAGTCCCGCGCGCCGCCCGTGACGCTTGACCAGCGCCCAGACGTCTTCACGCGCCATGGGCTTGCCGCCTCTGCTCACGAACAGCCTGCCGCCGTCGCCACTGCCGCTCTGCCCCGGCCGGACGTGGACGAGATACCTGCGCAGGGCGTTGAGAGCCGCGCGGCCGACCGGGACGATGCGGGTCTTGTCGCCTTTCCCGGTGACGCGCGCCACGCCCAACTCCGTGTTTACGCCGTCAAGCGGCAAGTTGCACAGTTCGCTGACCCGCATGCCCGTGGCA
>JAPLOD010000791.1 GCA_026692735.1 Planctomycetota bacterium
TACCGCCGGCGTCTCGCCGGCAGCCTGCGTTCCGGTTTCGCTCGCGCCGTGAATAGTCCCGGTTAGTTCCCGTCGAGATCCGTCGGCATCTTCTTCTCGTTCTTCCGCGCGTCGAGTTTTCTGAGCCGCTCCAGATCGGCCTTCGTCTCGCGCAGGTTCTTCTCGCGTGCCGCGATGGCCGGGTCAACGGGAGCCGCGCCCGGCTCTTCGTAGATCTGCCGCCCTTCCTTGTCCAGGATGGGCTTTCCGTCCTTGCCCACTAACGGCCGCGGCTTCGGTTCCGCTTCCGCCAGGTCGCGAGCCCGCAGCCGCAGAGCGCTGGCTTCCCGGATCGTGGCGCTGAATGCCCAGCGGACGTGCGCCCACTTGCGCGGCGCGCGCGACAGCTCATCATTGAGTACCACGGCCTGCCGCTTCGCACTGACGCACATGTCCCGGAACGTCTGGTTGTTGGGCCACAAGTCGGCCAGATCGGTGATGTTCTTGGACAAGGCGTCGCTGGTACGGTTAAGCCGGGTTATCTCCTTGCCATGGTCATCCAGGTCACGGCTGATGGTCTCGACGTTCGCCTTGATGTCCGCCAGCATAGCGTAACACTTGCGCGCCGTCGCGTTCGCCGGCCCGGATGGCGTAAGGTCCGACAGCAACGGCGCGGCCTTGGGTTTCCTTGCCTCGGCCTCCGGTTTGTCGGCCGTCAGGTCCACCTCCTCCGCAGCGTTCTCTGTCGTCGTCGGGGGAGGCGTGGGGGGAGGCGCGGGCGGCCGCTCGGCATCGCCTTGCGGCTCGCAGCCCATCACGAACACGAGAAGCGCCAGCAGCCACGGAGCGTGGCCGACGGGTGACCGCGGGTGGAACGCGTCAGCACATTTCATCGAAGGAACCGGCGCCAAAAACAACGTTGTACGGGACATCCGGGCGCTCGTCTCTGCGCCGTACTCCCGTTCTTCTGTCACTTCCCGAACGTCACACTCTGTCCGTGAGCGGTCCACCATGCCTGCCAGGCTTTGTGGTCCACCGCGGGCACGTCGCCTTTGTAGTCGGTATGGTTCTTCACGATCTCCGTCAACACCTCGGTGCACACCTCTGGCAGCGTGCGCAGCCGCGTCGCATGAGCGCTGTCGGCCTTCGTGTGGCCGCCGACGTGGAAGGCCGCCACCGGCGCCTCGCCGCCTTCCGGGGGCCCGAGCGCGTCAATCAGGTACGGCGCTGCGGCCTTGCCGACTCCGACCAGCTCGGCCTCGGCGTCCTGCCAGCCGGGGGTGGCCAGGCGGCGTATGGCGAACCGGATGCGTGCTTCCAGCTCCGCCTTCTGCGCAGGGGTCATGACCGCGGGAGCCGGCGCTTCTTTGGCCTTTTCCGCTGCCGCCGGCTGTTCCGTCGCCGCGGGAGGTGTGGCTTCCTTTGGTTCTTCCTGCTTGCCGTTCTTCTCCTGCTTCTCTTTCTTCTCCTTCTTGTCTTTCTTCTGCTCCGTCTCCTTCTCCTTCTCCTTTTTCTCATGCTTCGCGGCTGTTTCCTCGCCGGCCGTTTCCGCGGTCGTCGCTTCCTCCGTACTGCCCTTCTTCTCGCGCTGGAAAAGCTTCTGAGGCCCCCTGCCGGCCGTGGTGCCCTGTACCGCTTCTGGCGGCACCTGCTCTGAAGCCTGGCCCGCCGGGTTGCTTTCCGCGCCCAGCGCGATCAGGCTGACACCAAAGAAAACGCTCAATACTGCCGCAACGAAACTCGTCATGCGTGACATGGCGCCTCCTGCACCTCGGGCTAGGCTTCTATGGCTGCTCAATCCACACCTATGCTGACGAGATGCAGCCCCAATGTCAAGACTCAAATCGTGCCACAGCACTGGCTTGAGCGCGCGGGGCGATTACAATACGCGCTGTGAACTCCTGGCGACGGCGCTGTCTCATCGCTTGTGTGGCCGCATCCTGCCTCGCCCTGCCTCTCCGGGCGGCACAGGGGGGCGATACCCCTGCTGAGATCGTTGATGTCGGCGCGCCGGAGCGGCCCGCTGCGAAGGGCATCGCCCACGTCATCGCGCCCGATGCCGATCCCAACGAGGCCACGCAGGCCGGCCTGCCGCACGCGGAGATTATCCCCGACGGCGAAAGCTATCTGGGCTGCTGGCTGCTGCTGGATGGGACCGCATCCACCGATCCGCAGCTCGGCAAGCTGGAATACGCGTGGCGCCAGGCCGTGGGGCCGCCGCTCCCTCTGGCCGCCGAGCAGCTCAAGGAGCCGAAGCTGTGGCTGTTCCTGTCGCAGCCGGGGCAGTTCCGTGTCGCCCTGCGGGTGAAGAACCCGAAAGGGTGGAGCCCGCCGATCGAGGCGAAGTTCGCTGTCAAGCCGGGACGTCCGTTCCTCACCGAAAGCGAAGGCCGCAAAGTCGCCGGCGCGGGCGAACGTGCTGACCTGCCGGGCGAAGGCTGGCGGCAGGTCTCCGGCCCGGCGATCGAACTGCGCTACGAAGACGGAATCAGTTTCTTCCGCCCGGGCCGCAGCGGCCTCTACATCTTCGAGGCGCCGCGCGCGGGCGACGTTCCCGAGCGGCGCGGCGCGTACGTCCCGCCGGGCCGCGACGGTGTTCTGGGCGACCGCAGGCCGCTGGCCCGCCTGCCCAAGAACCTCGTCGGTCAGGTGCACACGCCTCTGCTGCTCAACGGTTCGCTCTCGCGGGACCCCGACGGCGCCGAGGAAACCCAGGCGCTCACCGCGCGGTGGACCACGCCCGAGAAATACCGCGGCGTGGAACTTGGGCCCCTCCCCGGCCTGAAGGCGTGTTTCAAGGCGCCGCGCGCCGGCACCTTCAGCGTGTCGCTGGTGGTCTCGGACGGGCGCCTCGACTCCGAGCCGCCGGAGACGGCCTTCATTCGCATCGAAGACCCCGGCGTGGCTGGCGATCCGGCAGCCGGAGCGGTGGCCGATTGGGATTACGAGCTGGAGTTGGGCCGCGAGGACGTGCGCTACCGCAAGGCCACCTTGGGCCTGTGGAGCAGCCTGGACCGCGCCGTCCAGATGTTCCCGTCGCGCTGTGGCGTCGCGTTGCGGATCGCCCCGGAATTTGCCTCGCCGGAGAAGTTCGACCGGATCCCCCTGGCGCTTGAAGTGCAGGATGGCGCCGTCCTGCATCTGATTGACTGGATCGCGCGCCAGACGGACGGGCGGTACCGGCGCGAGGGAGACCGCTCGCTGTGGCTTACCTCGCCGCTCGCCTGGGCCAGGGAGGAGGACCTCAAAGCCGACGCCGTCCAGGCCGACGCGCTCCACGCCCAGCCTGATGGCAGTGACCTGATGGCGCTGCTCATGCCCTGTTTCCAGCAGGTTCTCGATGCCCGGCCCGGCACGTCGTTCGCCTACGAGCGCGCCCGCGCGGAGATCCAGTGCGTCCTTCCCGCTTCCGCGCGCCTGCGGTTGCGGGAAATCTGCGCCGTGTTGCGTGAGCCCGAAGGCCAGGGGCTGCCGCCGCCCGAGTTGCCCAGTGCCGCGGAGGTGCGCCTCCAGCAGGTCCTCGCCAATAAGACTGTCACGCTGAAGAAAACGCAGCGGCGTCTGGTGGACCTGCTCCGCGACCTCGCGCAGGCCGGTGGAGTGGCCGTGGCCTTCGATCCGCGCCAGTTCCCCAAGGACCTGCCGTACGTGACCGTGGATATCGAGGACGCTCCCTTGCGCGATGCCGTGCGGACCATCGTTGATGCCGCCGGCTTCGACGGCTGCTCGGTCGAGCCGCCCGGCGGCCTGTGGTTCTTCCGCGGCGCGCGGCCGTATCCCTCGGGCGAACTGCTATGGCAGCATGCTCTGGTGCGGGCTTACGACCTGTCCAGGCTCCTCCAGCAGGTAGCCCCGCTCAGTGGTGAAGCCATCGCGTACGCGGTGCGCAAGCGCGTCTACCCCGATTCCTGGAAGGAAGCCGGTGCCGCGGTCTTCTACCATGCGCCGACGAAGAAACTGGTGGTCATGCACGGGCCAGCCGCCCAGCGGTGCGTGCTGGAATTCCTCCATGACCTGGCCCAGCGCGGCGAATGGGCTCTCGGCCCCGTCGAGTGATCCAGGCTGCCGTTGTTCCCCTCTCCCCCGTGGCGCAATTTGCCAAATTGCGCTACAGAGGGAGAGGGTAGGGTGAGGGCGCCTCAGAAAGCATGGATGCACGCTAATGAGCCACACGTCGAGACAGCTTAACCGCCGGGAGTTCCTGGGTGCCATGGCCGCCGGCGCCGCCGCCGGATGCCTGGGGCAGCAGGCCGCAGCGGCGGAGACTGCCCGGCCGAACGTCCTCGTGGTAATGTCGGATGAACACAACGCGGGCGTCACCGGCTGCTATGGCAACAACCTGATTCGCACGCCGAACCTGGATGGCCTCGCAGCGCGCGGCGTCGCCTTTGAAAGCGCCTACACGAACTCGCCGCTGTGCGTGCCCTGCCGTCTGTCGTTCACCTCCGGGAAGTACATCTCGCGAGTCGGGGCGTGGAGCAACGATTGCTGGCTGCCAGGCCCCGACTATCCGTCGTTGCCGCGCATTATGAACGCCGCCGGCTATGAATCGTTCCTCTGCGGCAAGATGCACTACGACAGCACGTGCCGCTACGGCTTCACCGAGATTGGCGGCAACATGAACAAGGGCTTCATGGCCGGCAAGGGCCGCCGCCGTCAGCCCGATGACCTGACTCCCAAAGGCGGTCTCTCCGCGCGCTTCCAGGATTTCCACACTGGCCATGGAAGCGGCATGACTCATGACACGAAAGTGTCTGACGGCGCGACCGAGTTCCTCTCGAAGCGCAAGCGCACCGACAAGCCGTTCTTCCTCTTCTGCGGCCTCATCACGCCGCACTTCCCGCTCATTGTCCCGGAATCGTACTGGCAGAACTACAAGGACAAGGTCGCGATGCCGGAACTCCCGCCCGGCCACCTCGACTCGCTGCCCCTCAACTACAAGCACCTGCGCGCCGGGTTCAACGTGGTGAACGTCCCGCCGGACACCGTGAAGAAGGGGCGCGAGCTTTACTACGGCCTGACGCAGTGGATGGATGAGTGCGTCGGAGGAATCCTGAAAGCTCTGGGCAAGAGCGACGTCGCGGATAACACCGTCGTGGTCTACACCACCGACCACGGCGAGAACATGGGCGAGCACGGCCTGTGGTGGAAGAACTGCATGTACGAACACGCTGCGCACGTGCCGTTGATCGTCTCCTGGCCCGCGCGCTGGAAAGGCGGCCAGCGCCGCACGGCGGTCTGCTCCCATCTCGATCTGGTGCAGACCGTCGCGGAACTGGGCGGAGCAAAGGTCCCGCCCGACTGGAACGGCACCTCGCTCAGCCGCTGGATGGATGATGCCAACGCAACGTGGAAGGACCTCGCCGTCTCCGAGTATTACGCTCACAACATTGCGTCGGGCTACGCGATGTTGCGGTCTGGGCAGCTCAAGTACGTGTACCACACGCCCGCCGACGAGAAGCACCCGGCGCAGCGCGAACTCTATGACTTGAAGAACGACCCGGGCGAGTTCACGAACCTCGCGGCCAAGCCGGAGCAGCAGGCGCGCATCGCGGAACTGCACGCCGCGCTTATCAAGGAACTCGGCGAAGACCCCGACGTCACCGAACGCCGTTGCCGCGCTGACTACGCCAAAGGTTACGACCGCAAGGCCGGCAAGCGCGGCAAAGGCGGCGAGGAGTGATCGGGGTAGGGCAGACATTCCTGTCTGCCGGGCGCCTTGCCTCTCCGAAGCCTCGCGGCCGTTCTCCTTGACTGTGTCCTGAAACTTCCTAAAAGGCGCGCATCGAGGAAGCCAATGCCGCCACTCAACATCCTTCTCATTACCAGCGACCAGCAGCACTGGAATACCTTGGGCGTGCACAACCCCCGCATCAAGACGCCGGCCCTCGACCGCCTCTGCGCCGAGGGCATGCGCTTCGACCGCGCATATTGCCCCAACCCGACCTGCTCGCCCACCCGCGCCAGCCTGATCACCGGCCAGTACCCCTCAACGCACGGCTGCTGGACGATTGGCGTCAAGCTGCCGGAGCATGTCCCGACGGTGGGGCAGGGATTCCAGCGGCACGGCTACGACTCGATCCTCATCGGCAAGGCGCACTTTCAGCCGCTCAGGTCCGTGCCCGGCTCGGAATCCCTGGAGTGCCAGCCGGTGTTGCGCGACCTGGAATTC
>JAPLOD010000792.1 GCA_026692735.1 Planctomycetota bacterium
ACGGCATCGAGGCCGCCGTGAAGCGGGGCACGGTGAGGTATCTCCAGGTCATGGAAGAGGTCCGCGCCGGCCTGGAGCTCTTGCCCAGCGGGGAATACCGCCGGGATCACGAACCCTTCATGCACTTCTACGCCTCGCCCGTGGATCGCGTGAGTGGCCCCTGCGGCTGGCCAACGTATGTCGCCAAGGCCCCGTGGGGCCTGGTGCCCGTGGAAGAAGACGGCTCGGCCAGCTTCTACGCGCCCGCGGGGAAGACGCTGTACTTCGTGGCGCTCGACAAGGACTTCAACGAATTGCAGCGCATGCGCAGCGTGGTGCAGTTGCAGCCCGGCGAGAGGCGGGGGTGCATCGGCTGCCACGAAGACCGCCAGGCCGCGCCCCCGACAAAGCCCGCGCTGGCGGCGCGCCGGGCGCCCAGCGAACTGGAGCCGCCGCCGTGGGGCGCAGGGCCGTTCTCCTATGAGAAAGTGGTGCAGCCCGTGTGGGATGCCAAGTGCGTCTCATGCCACGACGCCAAGGACAAGAAGAAGATCGTCCTGACCGCCACGCTCGATATGGACCGCGTTCCAGCGGCATACCGCACTCTGATCTCGCAGGGATGGGTGCACTACCTGGACTGCGGCTGGAACTCGGGCGGCTGCGAGAAGCGCGAGCCGCTCACCTTCGGGACGGTCAAGAGCAAACTGTGGCCGGTCCTCGACAAAGGCCATTACGACGTCAAGCTGACGACGGAGGAAATGCGCCGCATCAAGTGCTGGACCGACCTGAACTGCCCGCTGTGGCCCGACTATATCGAGCGCGGCAAGCGCCCCGGGCCCGGTGCGAAAGTCGCCGGGAACGAAGGCAGGTAGAGGCAGGTCAACCGCGCGGCTGCAGCAGCAGGCGGCCCGACGGCGCACCCGAGAGGCCGGCTTTGCGGAGGAGGTTCCTGGGCACCGCCGTCAGCATGGGCAACACGTGCCACCAGGAGTCCAGGCAGAGCAGCTTGAACAGCAGGCGATAGCGCCACGCCTCGTGCTTGCCCGACTGCCAGAGCTGCTCGCCCGCCAACATGCTCTCAAGCCAATCCGCGCGCCACTTGGGCGGCGTTATGGTCTCGAGCACCGGAGCGGGCGCCGGCGCGGCCAGCAGCTTCCCCGCCAGCGTCATCCCCAGCCACAAGGGCGTCCGCAGCCCCCAGGTACTGGCGCACTCCCCCACCCTCTCCCATTCCAGCGGCCTGCCGATCAGGCGCGCAAAGTCCACGACCAGCATCACCGGCTCGACCGTCTTGCGGGCGAGATTGGCCGCGGCAAGGAGCAGACTGTCTTCGTCGGCCGGAATGGGGATGTTCTTCACCGTGCGTCTGCGCCGGAGCACCTCGGCCACTGGGATGCGCACAGCGGCCTGGACACTGTCGGCCGCGGTGAAGTCCCAGTGCAGGTCAATGCAGACGCGAAACCCCGGCAGCTTCTCCCGCACGTACCCGACCTCGATCGAACCGGGCGGCTCGTCGCGCATGGCAAAGCCGAGCTGCGTGAGCACAGCGTGCGCGTCGCGCACGGACTCAGGCTGCATGAGCAGATCAAGGTCGGAGAACGAGCGCAGGCCAAGGCGGGGGTACACGCTGAGCGCCAGCGCCACGCCCTTGACGAAGACGGCGTCAACCTTCTTGTCATCGAGCGCGGCGGCGAGCTCCTCGGCCGCCTTGAGCTGCAGCCGGGTGGTGACCTCGATCTCGTCGGCCGCTCTCTTCCATTCGGGGAATGCGTTGGGGTGCCGGAGGAGGGCCTCGTAGACCACACCGACCAGACCGTGAGCCGCAGCCAGGGGCAGGAGCGGATCAAGCCGGTCGGGCGTGAGATCGGCGGGCGCGTTGCCGCGCAGCACGTCGAGCAGCCGGGCACCGTCGTCAGCGGCATTCATAGCGGCGCGATTATAGCGTCTGGCGGAGGTTTCGGAGCATCCGTTTCCGGAGGGGCGCGCGCAACGCGGTGTATCCAGGTATGGAACCGCACGAAGCGAACGGAGGCACAAGGGCGCACCGGTCACTGCGGTCTGAAGAGAAAGGCACGATGGCGCAGTCAGCCCTGAAACGCGCGTCGCTTATCCTGGCCGTACTGCTTCTGATGGGCCTTGCGATCGCGCTGTTCCTGACGGGCGAGCAGCCGTCTGTCGCCCGCCCCGACCCCATACCCAGGCGCGTTACTACGAAGCCCGTGACTGAGGAGACCAGTCCGGCGCCGAAAACCGAAGAGAAGAAGGCCGCGGCGGCGCCGGCCGTTGAACACTGCTTCGACTTCAAGACGCCCGAGAGCTACGCGCGTTTCCGTGCGCTCTTCAACACCAGATTGTCGTTCGGCACGCATATGCAGTACGAGCAGGGGCGCGTGGTCTTCCGCCGGGCCGCCGAGAAATCCGAACGCCCTGAGGACGGCATGCACCTCCAGGCGGACACGCTCGCCCTGGGGAACAACTGGGACATGCACGCGCGGGTTGACCTGCGCATCGGGGTAAGCGAAGTCGAAGCCGGCACAAAGGCCAAGCATTCCCGCCGCGCGGACTTCCATATGCGCTTCATGGAGGCCGGCGAGAAGCCGAGGGACGACTGCGACTCACACTACCGCTTCTGCCTTGGCGTGCTGGCGGCGAACGGCGGGTTCCTTACCTGCGCCCTGCGCGGCCACAGACAGCTCAACGACGGCGAGGGACGCGCCCCCGGGGCCTTCGCAGGCATCGCCAACCCGGGGATCTTCGGCGAGGACTACCTGCGGAAGGGCAGAGTCCGACCCCCCGCGAGCGCGGATGGGAAGTATGACGTCCGCCTCAGCATGCGGGGCGACCAAATGATCGCGACGCTCGGCGGGCAGCTCGTCTTCCACACCACGCTGCTGCCTCCCGCGGTGGAGCTTATCGCCAAGGGCCCGCCGGCTTTCTACTTCGGCTGCAGCAACGAGACGCGGGAAATCTACCTGGATGAACTGCGTCTGCGAATCCTGCCGCCGCAGCCCGAAGAGGCCATCGCGGCACCAATCCCGGGCATGCCGGGGTTCTGATCCGGCCGCAGTCCGGCGTCTCCGGCGTCTTGGTTGTTCAGGAGTTCTTCCGGCGCAACACCACTACCATGCCGGCAACCGCTGCGACAAGCGCGATCATGGCGCTGAAGCGCCAGGTGGCGGGCACCGAGCGCAGTGTCAGCGTCAGCTCAGGATGGCCTTCCGTGCGCCGGAACGTCAGCGGCTCGCCCTTCGTCGCCACGCGCAGGTCGGTCGCACCCATCTCCAGGGCAAGCTGGCGGTCGGTCTCTTCCCCCAGCCCGCCCTTCAGCGGCAAGGGCTCGGTGAACTGCGTTACACGCGGCGCGGGCGGCGGCGGCAATTCGCCCTTCTTGTAGCCGGCCAGCACCTGGACGTCGCGGAGTTCGGAGAGCGCGACTTCGCCTCGCGCCGGGGCCGGCGCTTTCACTCCCGCCTTCTTGTAACGGACGCCGCCGCGCCAGCGATTGTCGAGGAAGCTGTAGTTGTCGAGAAAGGCCCGCTGCTGTTCGGCGTCGGCGCGCCCCGCGATGGCCTCCTCCATGTCTTTGCTGTGCTGTTCTTTCAGGACGCGCTGCCACCTTTCTCCCTCCTGCTGGAGCATGCGGTTGTCGGTAATCTGCGCCTGCAGGTCCGCGCGGCCGATACGGCGCAACTCATCCGGATCAACGAGCTGTCCGATGCTCTGCAGCACCGTGCCGTTGTCGTTCAGCTCCTGCTGTTCGCGCGCGAGGCTGCGCATCACTTTGCCCTTCTGCGCGCCGGTGATCTCTGCCTTGCCGGCGAGATCCACCAGGCGTTTGACTTCGCCGATACTGGCTTTGACTTTTCCGGCCACCAGGACGCTGCCGGCGACTTCGCGCACCGTTCCGCCGGAACGCGTGGCCTCGTAGCCATCGGGCACGAAGACCTGCCAGTACGTCTCGACCACGGGGATATCGAGCACCTGCGGCGCGTGCGGCGTGAAGGAGCGGAACGCCGCCGGCAGATCGAGCGGGGCGCTCTCGAACACCAGCGTGACGTTGATGGGCAGATCGGCCGGCCCGGTGAGCTGGATCGGGACGCGCAGGATGCTGCGGCCTGTTCCCGGCTCCTGCTCGCGGCTTACGCGCACGGGTTCGCCATCCACCAGCACGCCCCACAGCGTCGCGTCCGCCGGCAACGCGACCCGCAGGAACTGTTCCGCGCGGTTGCGCACCGTGTAGGCGGCCGTCGAACGCACGCCGCCGTCGGCTGCAACCACCGTCGTGATGACAGCCAGCGCGACCGCGGAAGGCGTGGGGTCCGGCGTGACGGCCAGGTGCTTCAGCGTCAGCACCCAGTCCGGCTTGCCGGCGAAGACCTGGGCGAGGGCGGCCGGGGAGACGTTGTCGAGCAGGAAGGGCAGTTCCTCGGCCTGGAACGGCTTGGGCAGCTCGGTCAGGCCCTTGCCGGGATATGCCCGCACCTGGCCGCGTTCCGCGCGCAGGATTGCCACATAGTGGTCTAGCTGCTTGATGTCGGCATCGTCAATCCCGATGGCCACGACCGCGACGTCCTCGCGGGGCTTGCGCGGGAGGCGGTACGCGAGATCAATGATCTGTTCCCCGGCCACGGGCGATTGCAGCAGCGCCGTCACCAGCGTCCCGTCCGGCTGCGCGGCGACGGTGCGGCTGCGCAGGTTGCGCGCGGCCAGGCTGACCAGCTCCGCGCCCGCGGGCAGCGAGAGTGCGAAGCGGTCGCGTCCGGCCTGTTCGATGTGGAAGCGGCAGCGCGCGTTGATCTGCACGTGGTCGGCGGCGACGCGCAGGAAACTGACAATCATGGCCACGCCGGTGCTCTCGCGTTTGAGCACCTCGGTGGCCAGCCGCGTGCCGGGCTTCGAGGACCGGTACGCGGCGTGGTACTCCTCGGCCGCTTCCAGCCGCACCCACGCCGGCGCGCGGTCGAGCGGGACGGCGTACATTGTCGTCCCGGCGGCCTCGGACAGCGACAGCGACTGGTCGGCGGCCAGGACCCAGGTGAACGTCTCGGTGGTCTTGGCATCGGCCAGCGCACGCGGCTGGGGCAGATCGAGGGCCAGGCGGCCCGACGGCGGCAGCGCCTGCGCCTGCTCCGCCGACCAGACTACTTCCGCGCCTGTGGCGGCCCGCGCGCTGAAGTAGAGGACTAGGCGCTTCTTGCCGCCGCTGTCCAGGATTTCCCACGTGCGCATCGAGTTGCCCCGCACCGTGCGAATGTCCCAGCCCGCCGGCAGTTCGACCTCATGCCGCAGAGGTCCGCGGCCGGTGGCCGTATAGCGCGAACGCACGCAGGCCAGCAGGCGGTCGGGCTTGACGACGGCCACGGCCTGGGTCTCGATCGCCATTTGCCCCGGCTCAAGCTCGGCGGCGACCATGTTGTTCGCAGGCGGCTCATGGCACTGGTAGATGCGGTCGGGAAGACTCTCGGGAGGCAACGTGAACATCGTTGCCAGTTCCTGGCTGGACGCGCGTTTCAGGCCTTCGAGCGCCCGCACCGTGAAGCGCCGCCCTTCGCCGTGCTGCAGTCCGATGAAGCCCTCCTGGCGCACGGCTTGCTCGAGCGACAGGGCTGCAACCTGCGCGGGCTCGCCTCCCAAGGAAACCCGGCCGGTGATCTGCACGAGCACCTGGTTCACGGGCTTCTGGAACCACAGCCGCAAGCGCTTGTTGTTGCCCTCGATCGAAACCGTCCACTCGGCCAGGTCGGGGGCGGTGACGGTGGCGATGTCCCAGTCGCCGATCATCCTGTAGGCGATCTGGTCCAGGCCGGGCCCGTCAATCGTGACCTTCTCAACGCGGAGGACGCTGGCACCGAGTTCGATTTCGCAGCGCTGCGTAGTGCTCGCGGCGTCCTTTGTGATCCACACCCCTGGCGGCGAAGCCTTGGGGTCCAGTTCGACGCTGGCCGGCAGCACAGCCACCACGCGCGTCGCGGCGCCGCCCACGAACCTGGCCTGAAGCTGCGCCCGGCCCGGGCCGAGGGTCAGCGGCCCCTCCAGCACCACCTCCAGCTTGTGTTTGCCCGCGCCCTGAATGGGAACGAAGGGCACGCCCTTCTCCTCGGCCACGCGCGCCGGCTGACCGTCGAGCGCCACGGAGACAAGCTGGCTGGGGCCGAAATCCAGCGGCACCTTGACCCAGCCCTTGGGGTCGAACGTCACGACCTCCAGTGTGCCCGTGCAGCGATAGGTCTTCTCCGCGGGCGTCAGTTCGTAGGATGCATTGCCGTACGCCAAAGGGATGGGCGTCGGCGGCGAAAGCACCTCGACCTCGGCGACGTAGAAGTTGCCGTCGTCGCCGGAATCGTCGTACGTGCCCGTCAGGCGCACGGACTTCACCGGGCGCCGCGCGAACGCTTCAGTCTGCCAGCCGCGGTACTGCCCTTGGCTGTGGTCCGCCAACGGCAGGTAGGAGACGCCGTCTTCCGACACGTCCAGCTTGTACCGCGAGAACCGCCCGGGCTCTTTCCGCAAGAGGATGCGGATCATGTCAACGGGCTGCGGCTTCGGCAGTTCGATGACGAACGACGCGCCGGTCTTCCACGACGTCCAGGCGTAGTTGCTCAGGTCGCCGTCAATGAGCCGCTCGGGCGAGGTGCCGCCTGAAGCCTTGGCGCCCGCGCTGGCCAGCGCCAGGTTCTTCCGGTCTTCCATGGTGGGCATATCCGGAAGAGACTCCTGCTTCTCCGGATGCGCGCCGGCCATCAGGTTGAGGTAGACCGATTTCGGGACATAGACTTTGCGCTGCTGCGGATTCGCGTCCGGGGCCTTCACATCCGCCTTCGGATATGGGATCAGCACGGTATCGCCATCGGCGCCGGCGCAGGTGCGGCACAGGCCCAGCAGCGCGATGCCGAGGAGCAACGCGGCCGCCGCTGTGCCCGCAGCGGTCTGCCGGGTGCGCAGGGCTGTGTTCCTCCTCCACAGCCACTGGATGCCGCGCCACGCGAACGCGGCCAGGACGCCCAGTGCCACGAGGGTCACGCCTTCGCAGAACGGCACCGCCAGCATGGGCGACTGCCAGTCCAAGGCTGGCGGGCCAACCGTGCCAAGGAGCAGGCCCCAGACGATGTAGCGCTTCAGTGTTCTCTTGGACGGCCGGAAGGCCAGCCACAGGCCGATCACGGCCGCGATGAAGAAGACGGACCGAGAGACGAAGCGGGAATACGTCAGGCGCCGATAGGCCAGCTCGACCTTGGCGGAGCCGCCGAGCTTGTCGGCTTTCAGCACCGCGCCTTCCGGAACGGCCAGTCCGCCAATCTTGTTCTCCCTCAGGTCCTCACGGCGCGCGGCGGTCTCCTGCGCTCTGAGCTGCTGCGCGCCCGCCTGGGCCTGCTGTTGCTCCTGTTGCTGCCGCACGTTGTCCGACGCCGGGATGAACACATCGCGTTCCGCCGGGGGCATCTTCGGCTCTTCCCACGCCGTCCAGCGCGGCCAGTGTCCGTGCCGGATGCTCCACCAGAAACTCACGGCAAAGAAGCGCGGCTCTTCGGGGACGCTCGGCTGCACATTGCCGCCCTGCACCGACACGGCGTACTCCGGCGGGTAGTAGATTCGCCAGCGGGTAATGCCCACCGGGACCCCGACGAGGTCCGGGCCAACCTCCTCCCACGAGCCGAAGCCGCCCAGCGCGCCGCCTTTCCGCTCGTAGACCAGTTCGACGCGCGCGCTGCTGCGCGGCGGCAGCGGCACCTTGATGACGTCAGCCTCGGTGCTCTTCACCGGCCTGACGTTCTGGTCGTCCACGCACAGGGCCACGAGCGTCGCGCCCTGGGGCAGCTTGACGGGCACGTACTGTGCGCGGGCGTACATCAACGGGAACGCCGCATGCGTGCGCACGACGCCTGACGGGTCGAGCACGGTCCGCAGGTCGAGCTGGCGAGCCATATTCCCCAGCGTCGGCGATGCCTGGTAGACCGTGGTGCGGTACGTGCCGGGGTCGCCGTCCACTTCGAACGTGAAGGCGAAGAGCGCGCGGCCCGTGCGGAACGGCCGGGCGAACTCCGGCGTGTCCTCCAGCGAGGCGTCCGACATGCCCGGTCCACGCGCGACTTTCAGCTCCACTACCCCGGCGCTCTGGAACACGATGCGCCGGCGGCTATCGAACCTGCCTTCCAAGCGGATGTCCGGCACGCGCATGTCGGTCTCGGCCGCAAGCGGCGCGCGGTATTCGATGCGCAGGATGCGCACGCCCTGCCAGGGCTGGTTGAACCGCACGCGGCGCTGGTTGGGGGCGGCGCCCGGCGCGATCTCCTTGATCTCCGGGCCTTTGATGGCCAGAGGGTCCTTGGCCTCCGGCGGCAAGCTCACCACCAGTTCATCAATGGCGCGGTCCACGACGGCGAGGCGGACGTCACTGCGGACCCAGATTTCGGTCTCCAGCGTCAACACGTGGGTCACCAGATCGAATTCGCCGCGCGGGGCCTTCCGGGTGAGCTCCATGCGAACCTCGCCGCCGGGCGCCTCGGACACGAGGCTGGCGCGCAGTTGCGCTTCGCTGACGCCAAGCTGTTCCAGCTTGCCCGCGGTCTCCGTGCGCCAGGCCGGCATCGCGCCGAAGACAATGTCAATGGACGGATGCACGCTGATCGCCAGATACGTCACAGCCCGGCGCGCGCCGGACAGCGACGGGGTGGCGAAGTTCAGAGCGCGGGGCTGCTGCCAGTCTCCCTCGCCCCATGCGGGGTCGCGCAGCGTGAAGATGGCCTCCAGTTCGAGGGGATGGGCGGCGTCGGCGGCATCGTTGAGGGTCACCGTCCACGCTTCGTTCTCGCCCTCCTTCGACATCTCAGCGTGGACGCCGCGGCCCGTGGCCCGCTCCCTGAGCCGCCCGCCCAGCGTCCACGGCGGCGGCACGTTCAGGAGCAGCGTGTACACGCGTCCGTCCTCAGGACGGACCGCAAAGAGTCCGCGCAAGAGCACGTACCGCTCATCAAGCACCGCCGTCAGCACGGCCTGAGTGTCAAAGACCACCGGCTGCGCCACGACACGCACCACCGCTTTGGCGGCGGGCTGTTCGACCAGGTACAGGCGGGCCAGGGCCGCCGCGTCCTTCTGCGGCTGGGCCGGGGACAGGACGCCCATGTCACGCGGCTGCGGCGCCGGCGTTTCGTTGAGCGCCAGTTCGCGCAGTCCGTCCGCCTGCTCGATGGCGATACGGTTCTCGCGCGTCTCGAAGAGCGCCAGGTAGCGCGTATCCTGGCGGGCGTTCTTGACCTCCGGGCAGCCCACCTCGAACTTCTCGGCGGTGGCGACAAGGATGCCATCGGCCTGGATTTCGACGTCGCCCATGACCGGCCGCTCAAGGAGCACGCGCAGGTTCGGGCCGTCGCGGTGCCACGAATGGATGTTCGGGCCCGTCAGCCGCACCACGCGGCCGCCGGGCGGCTCCGTGAACAGCAACTCGTCGGTCTTGCGGCGGAAGACCGAGACGCGCGCCTGCCAGCGGAAGACGGGGCTGGCCCGTTCCAGCAGGTAGCTGATGCGCTGGTCCGCCAACAACAGCACGTCGCTCTTCTGCGGGTCGTACTTCCGCCGCCAGGCCAGGGCCAGTTGGGCGGCGCGGCCCAGCGCGACGGAGAAGCGCGTCACGTTCCGCGCTTCGTCGTGGCTGGTGTCCAGAGGAAGCGGCTGTTCGATGGCCGTCGCCCGGCCGCTTACTTCCAGGCGGAGCGATGCCGTGGAGGCGTTCAGCAGCGGGCTGTCGAGCTTCTGGACATCTTCGGTCTTCTGCAGAGGAAGGGAGAACGCGAGCGTGCCGGTGTGCGCGCCTGCGCCCTTGACGAGCAGGTACGCCCGGCCCTGGTCCACCACGACCCAGCCCGGCTCTTTGTCGAGCGTGATATGTCCCAGGCCCGTCAACTGCGGCCCCAGGTCGCAACGCGCCCATTCCTTGGCGGTCACGGCCAGCTTGAACGCCACATCGAACCTGACGGCGTTCTCCTGCGCCACGGCGGTATACGCCGCCTCGGTGAGCGTGGATTTCAGCGGCGGCAAGGCGGCTTCCTTACGCATCGCCCTGTTCGCGGTCGCCAGCCCGACGAGCGCGCGGTATTCCTCGAGCGTCATCAACGTGGCGTCGCGCTCTTTGCCGACGACCGCCAGGAATTCCTCGTACGGCACGTAGGTTTCGACCGTGCGCAGTTCAGGCTGCGGCTTTTCGTCCGCGGCAAAACCAGCCGCGGCGATTGCAAGGATCGCGGACAGGAGAGGCAGGACGCTGAATGAAGGAGGCCGTTTCACTTCTTGCCTCCCTTTGGCGCAGCGCCGTCATCTTTCTTCTTGTCGCCGGAGTCCTTCGGTGCTTCGGCAGGACCCGGCGGCGCGGCAGGAGGCGGCTCGGCCTCCGTCGCATTCGCAGGCTCCGCCTCGGTCTCGGCCTTAGCCTCCGCCGGCGCGACAGGAGTCTCGGGCCCGGCAGGATGCTCGGGCGCCTCTTCGAGGAACGGATCGGGGCCGCTGGCCAAACGCGCTTCGCGCCATGCCAGCCAGGAGGTCTTCAGGCGCACCGCCAGGAAGGCGGCGGCGAGCACCAGGCCAGCCCAATACCACGCCGTGAACGGCTCGCGGAAATCACTAATGGCGAACCAGCGCACACACAGCGGGATCAGGATGAAGGCAAGACACGTCCAGAGCCGCGGCAACGGCAGCCGGTGCCGTGCCTCACCTTTGGGCTCCCCTGGCTTGCCATGCCGCTGGCTGGTCACGTACCAGCCCAGCGCCAGCGCCGCGATGAAGACCAGGATATCAAGAAGCCAGAACAGCTTGCGGCCGCAATATGAGAACGAGACCGTGCCGATCGGGGCCAGCGTCTGGAAGCGGAAGAGCCGTCCCTCAGTCGGGAACGAGCGCAGCAGCCCGCGGTCGCGATCGCCGCCCTGGCGCTGAGCGCCGACGACGCTGTTGATCCACGCCAGCGTGCGGGACTCGTAGTCGTCCTCGGAGCGCGGGTGCAGCGTGCCGCTGAACCCCATGTAGGCGTACTCCGGCGGCACGTACAGCTCCGCCTCGACCTTGTTCACAGGGACGCGCCCGCCGCCGGCGCCGCCCTGTTTGCTGGTGGGGTCGCCCTCAAGCACCTCGGGCGTCCTGATTGCGAGCCTGCCGAGCGCTCCCAGCTTGGCATCGGCCGCGCCCAGCGGCACGGAATAGATGATCAGCACGGGGAACGGCCCGCCGCCGGAAGGCAGCTTGACCAGCGTTCCGCCGCCTTCGCGCTTGTACTGCTCGCCGGGCACGCCGTTCACGGCCACGGCGCGGACGGACGCTT
This sequence comes from Planctomycetota bacterium, assembly GCA_026692735.1. Taxonomy (GTDB): domain Bacteria; phylum Planctomycetota; class SZUA-567; order H5-PLA8; family H5-PLA8; genus JAPLOD01. Next base: position 11,285 of record JAPLOD010000792.1, read on the forward strand.
CCTTGTCCCAGAGCTTCAGCTCCAGGAACTGTTCGCTCTTGGTGTTCTCAACCCACAGCTCGGCGCGCGCGGTGAGCTTCATCTCTTCCGAGACGACGAAGGTCACCACCATGAGGTCCACGACGACCTTGGCCACTTCGAGCGGCTCGTGGCGCGTGAGCCGCAGTCCCAGCTCGTGCCCCGGCTCAACATACTGGTAGGCCAGGTAGACGTTGCTGGAGCGCATCTCCACGGGCAGGTTGGCTGCCTCAAGAAGCTGGAAGCCCTGCTTTTCCGGATCGAGCGCGGTGATCTCCAGGGCGCTCTCCTTGCGCACGGCCACGTACCCTCGCTGCGGGTTGGCGTTCTCGGCGTGGATGTCGGGGATCTTGATGTCCTGCGGCTTCTCAGGCTCCAGCCATTTCAGGTTCTCCTTGTGGGCAATGGTGACGGACACCGAGCCCATCACCTTGTCCTGCAGCGAGATTTCCCAGATGCTCCGGTTGTCCTTCGTGCCGACGATCTTGCGCTCCTTGAGGCCGGGGCACTTCACGTCGAGGAGCTTTTTGTCGAGGTCGGTGGGCGCGCTGAACTGGAGCTTGTCAACGGCGGCAAAATCAACCACGAATTCCAGCTTGTGCGTCATCTCCAGGCCCGCTTCGGAGATGATGACGGTGTGATAGCCCGTGGGGCGAATCTCCGTCGGGCGGCGCTCCAGCGACACCTTCACGTTCGCGGGCTGCTGGTTGTAGGAATACGCCAGCGGCAGGTCGAAATCGGCCGGCAACTGCGAGAGCAGCCCCGTGGCATACAGAAGCTGCACGTTGGCCGAGGACATCTTGTTGCGGTCGAGCGTCGTCAGCTTGAACGCCTTCGGCGCACTGACGCCGAAGAGCCCCTTGTCCTGCTGCGTGTCGAGCACCTGCGGGGCCTCCAGCGTGAGCTGCCCCGGCGCGGCGCGGCCGGCGCCCGTCAGCTTGAACGGCAGGCGGAAGGTGCCGAAGGCTTTGTTCTTCAGGTTGACGGTCAGGACCTTGTACTGGCCGTCCGCCGCCGTCTGGAAGTCCTCAACGGTCTGCGGCTCGCCGATCGTGACGGGCTCCCAGCGGTTCTCAAACTTCAGGCGCAGCGTGAAAATGCCGACCTTGGCGATCTGGTACTCCACCCAGCCGAGCATGGCGTCTTCGTCCAGTCCGAGGCTGGCCACGGCCTTGACATCGGATTGGATCTGCGGCAGGACGGACTCGATCTTCAGGGCCAGGGTCACCGGCTGCGCCAGGTAGCGGAAACAGGCCAGCAGGTTGGCGCGCTTCAGCGCTTCCGGCAGCTCGCGCGGGTCAATCTGGCTCAAGCCGCCGGAGCTTTCCACGCGCAGCCGCAGGGCCGCCTCCTGCGCCACGGTGATGTAGCCGTCTTCGCGCAGCACGCCCAGAACGGCGGGGAACGGGACTTCGAGCTTCTCGGGCGTCGTGGTAAGCACGCGCTCGAAGCGCAGCGCCAGGGCGTAGCTGTCCTTCACCGCGGAATGGAGTTTGACAAGGAGCACGTTGTTCTCCGTGTTCCACTCGCGGATATTGCCGCCTTTCACGGAGAGCAATCGCATGTCAGTGGGAACGCGGACACGGAAGGCGTCTTCCTCGTTGCGCTCGATCTTGTAGCTGATGGCCGTGTCCAGGCGCAGGATGCGCTCGCCCAGTTCCACGTGCATTGCCTGCGAGGCGATGGTGACGGCCTCGCCCTTCGCGACCTTGCTGACCGGCGGCATCCATGTGACCGACACATCGGCGGCGTTGCCGACGAAGGCCAGCAGCTTGGTGTTCTCGCCCTCGGGCGTGGCGACAGTGGCCGCCATCTTGGGCATCACTTCCACCTGGAGGTCCTTCTCGGGGATGGTCAGTTCCAGGCGCGAGACGGCCGTCGGCGGGATGCCGAATTCAATCTTGCGTATGCCGGGCTTGGAATCCACGCGGACAGAGAAGGCCAGCGTGAGCGTGTACTCGCCGGGTTTCGGGAGGATCAGCGAGTAGCCGTCGCCTTTGGCCGCAAAGACCGCCTGGGGGTCGCTGACGGTGACCGTCTCGATGGCGACGCTCTTCAGCGGCA
>JAPLOD010000793.1 GCA_026692735.1 Planctomycetota bacterium
GCCAGGCGGGCCGCGGCCTCGCCTTCGCCCGCGACCTTCAGCAGCGCCGGCGCGGCCGAGGAAGCGTTCCGGCGCCCAAGGCACTCTATGGCCGCCAGGTTCTTCGCGTCGTCGGACTTGCCGACCGTCGCGATGAGCGCCGCGTCAACGTCGCCGCCCGGCAGTTTGACGATGGCGGCGGCAGCCGCGGCCGCAACGTTCTTGTCCTGAGAGCCGCACGCATCGAGCAGCGTCGGCAGCGACGAGGCGTCGCCGAGCCGCGTGAGAGCACGGATCGCCGCCATGCGGACCACGGCGTCGTTGTGCCTCGCGGCGGTGTGGACTTCGGGCAGCGCGGCTTTGTCGCCGCGGTTGCCGACAGCCTGGACGAGCAACGCTTGCCTCTCGGGGGCCAGCTTCGCGATCTGGGCGGCTACCGCGCGGGTGGCATCCTGGCCGGGGAGTTCGAGCACGAGCTGCAGGGCGAGGTTGAACATGGCGCCGCCCTCGCCGTTAAGCAGCTCGGTGAGCAGGGCGATGCCGCCGGACTGGCGGGCCACGACCGCGCCGCGCGTGGCCGCAACACGCACCTGGAAGGGCGCGTCGGAGGCGCGCAACCGATCATAGATCGCCACCGCCTCGTCGCGCTGGCCTGCAGCCGTGAGCGCCTCGGCGCATCTGAGACCGGCATCCCAGAGCGCCGGCTTCACAGCGTCGGCAGCGCCGGCCAAAGCCTGCTCAATCGCTTTGGCCGCGGCCGGCGTCCCGATCTTGCCGAGGGCCACGGCGGCGGCGGAGACGACCTCCGCATCGCCGTCCTTGAGCAGCCGCTGTAGGAGCTCCACGGACTTCGCGTCGCGGCGGGCGCCCAGCGAACAGACCACGCCCATCAGCAGCCGGCCCTGCAGCTTGGGCGCCGCATCGCGCAAAGCGTCCTCGACGGCGGGGTCGGGGATACATTCGAGCGCCTGGCGGGCGCGGTGAGCCAGCTTCTCGTCGCCCAGCAGGCCGGCGAGCGCCGGCACAGCGTCCCGCGTGCCGACCCGCGCGAGCTCGCGGCAAGCGTTGGCCTTCCCCTCAACGGAGGCGCCCGTCCGCAGGACCTCCAGTAAAGCGGCCTGGGACGGCCCGGACTCACAGAACGCGGTCACGCTGGCCATCAGAGCCGCGACCGTAAGGGAGCGGATAACACGGAGCTTCAACATGGTTCGACCCCTTCCTGGGCACGCGCTGCCGGTCTACAGGCACCACGGCTCACGCGCGCTGCGTGACCGCAAGCGGTTGGCCTCGTCGTCGCCGACGAACACCTCACGCACCGGGTCAAAGGTAACCTTACGGTTGAGCAACCACGCGGTGACGGCCGCAAAACACGCGATGTGCGAACGCCGCGCGATGTCGGCGTTGCAGTTGGTTGCGGCCCGGGACTTGACGCAGTCGAGGAAATTGCGCCCGTGGCTGCCGGCGTCGGTCCCCGCCCGGCGCTTGGTTGCCCGCAGACGCCGCAGCTCGCCTTTCAACGACGCGGGATGGACCTCGATGTCGCCGCTGTCGCCCGTTTCAACCCAGCCTTCGTCCCCTTCATAGCGCACGGGACACGTGCCCAATTGCGTGCGGTAATGCGGACTGCGGTCCCCGAAGGGCGTCGCCAGGTAGTCCATGACCAGTTTCACGCCGTTGGCGTAGCGAGCAATGATGTTGTCCTTCGTCGGCTCGAACTCCAACGGCGTGGTGTCGTCGGCGCCGTTGGCCCATTGGCACAGGTCCACGGTGTGCGCGCCCCAATCCAGGAGCGTGGCGCCGGCATCGAAGTCATGGTGGTTACGCCAGGCGCCCGAGACGTACGCCTTGTTGAACGGACGCCAGGGCGCGGGCCCGAGCCACATGTCCCAGTCCACGACGTCTTTAGGCGGCTCAGGTTCCGCCGGAAGCCAGTCGTAGCGAATCTGCGGACGGTAGATCGAAGCGTGCAGCGTGTGGATTTTGCCGAGTTTTCCGCTGCGGGCCAACTGCATGGCCAACTGGAAGTTCGCGATGCTGCGCCGCTGCGTTCCGGCCTGATACACGCGCCCGTAGCGGCGGATCGTCTCGTTCAGAGCCTGGCACTCGACGATGCTCATGGCGCACGGCTTCTCGCTGTAGATGTCCTTGCCGGCTTTCGCCGCCAGCATCGAAGCCGTCGCATGCCAGCGGTCGCTGGTGGCGATCAGGACCGCATCAATGTCCTTGCGGGTGAGCATCTCGCGGAAGTCCGTGTAGACGGCGCAGTCCTTGTTCCCGTACTTGCGGTCCACCATGTTCTTCGCGGCGCCGCGCCGGCTGGCCTGGACATCGCAGATGGCCACGCACTGCATGTCGGCCTCTTCGAGCAGGCAGCCGAGGTCGTGTGTGCAGCGCGGCCCGATGCCGATCACGCCCAGCACGATCCGCTCGCCCGACGCCACAGCACCGTCCTTGCCCAGCGCCCGCGAGGGGATGACCCAGGGAAAGGCCAGGCTGGCCCCGGCGGCAAGCGACTGTTTCAGAAAGCCGCGCCGCGTCGTCCTGCGCAACAGAGGGTTTCCCATGATGCTCCTCCCGTTCCGTGCCGTGCCGGTGCGCGGGACACTCTCGTCCCGGTGCGACTATGTACACCGGCAACCGGCGTGCTCTCGGCCCGGTCTCTTGACAGTACGGCCTCGGGCGGCTAACACATGCAGTGCCTATCGCGGGTGTAGCACAATGGTAGTGCGCTAGCCTTCCAAGCTAGTTACACGGGTTCGATTCCCGTCACCCGCTCCACTCGAGGCTTGAGCCTTGAGCCTCATTCATTCTGCGGTTCGGTGCCCCCAGGTTCGGGCTGCTGCCAGGCCATTTCCCGGGCCATCTGATATTGCACTCGCGCCAACACCGCGATGCTGAACGGCACGAGGGACAGGGCAAAACAGGCGACGGCGAGTGTCCCGCGAGCGCGTTGCTGCGCCGTCATCTCAGCGCCCTGTGGCGGTTCCTCCCCCGAGCGGATCGAGAACGAACCCAACCGCAGCTCGGCCTTGCCGGTGCCGCCCTCCGCCTTGTCGGTCGCGAGCAGATAGACGCCACTCGCCAAGAGCCCGATCGCGGCCAGAAGATTCAGGACTCCGACGAACGCCAGGAAGCCAGCCCTTAGCCAATGCCAGCGCGAAGGAGGACGCGGCCGAGGCCGCTGTGATGATGCCCCGAAGACTTTCAGCCCTTCGGTTTTGGCAGAGAGCCCTTCTTCCGTGGTCATGTCGTCCCTCCCGAGTAGCTTCCCGGACATTATAGCGCGTCACGTTGAACTCGCCGCAATCTGAATCATGAATTATGAATTGTTAATTCTGAATTCTGAATTATGAATTCTGAACTATGAACTATGCTCGGGTGGTTTTCCTGCTGAGTCTGACGCTGGCGGCCACTCATGCAACCGCCGGGGCGGCCGAAAACCAGCCGCTCGGCTTCGACGGAGCAAAGTGGATCTGGCACACCGTCGAGGCCACCCCCGCCCCGCAGGACTTTCCGGAGGGCGTCTGCTATTTCCGCGCCGGCGTGACGCTGCCGGCAAAAGCGCAGATCAAGTCCGCGGCGCTGATCGTCACCGCCGACAATCTCTACGCGTTCCATATCAACGGCAAACCTGCGGGCGCGGGCCATACGGACCCCGACGCCTGGAACCAGCCCAAGCGCTTTGACGTGGCCGGCCTGCTCACGCCGGGCCGCAACGTCGTGGCGGTGGAGGCCACCAACACGGCGCCCGGATGGGCCGGCCTCCTAGTGAAGCTCGCGGTTGAACTGGCCGACGGGCAGAAAGTCGTGCTGGTCAGCGACGGAAGCTGGCAGTGCACCGACAAGCCAGAGAAGGACTGGAGCCAGCCCGCCTTCAACGACAAGCCCTGGCGCGCGGCATACGTGGTGGGCGACTTCGGCGCGGCGCCGTGGCACAACTTCGAGGTCCCCGCCGCCGGCGAAGGCGCAGGCGCGACACCGCGCGAGCCGCCGAAGCCGGTGCAGCCGGCGCCTGCCCCTCGCCCGGGACCCGTCGCGGCCGAACCGGCTGCGCAAGGCCCGCAGTTGAACTTCGCCGGCGTGAAATGGATCTGGTATCCGCCGGCCGCCAACGCGACTCTGGAATCGTTCCAGGGCGGCACGTGTTACTTCCGCGCGCCGTTAATGCTGCCGGAGAACGCGAAGATCAAGTCGGCGGAGATCATCGCCACCGCCGACAATCTGTTCACGCTGTACGTGAACGGCAAAGCCTCGGCGGAGAGCGAAAGCTGGAACCAACCCAAGCGCATTGACCTGGCCGGCCGGGTGGCACCGGGCCGGAACATCATCGCGATCGAGGCGACCAACACCGCCATGGGGCCTGCGGGCCTGCTGGTGAAGCTGGTGGTCCGTATGGCCGACGGGCAGAACGTCGTGCTGGTCAGCGATGCGAGCTGGAAATGCAGCGACGAGGAAGCGAAGAAATGGGAGGTCCCCGAGTTCGACGACAAAGCGTGGCGGACTGCCTACGTCGTGGGGATGATGGGCATGGCGCCCTGGGGGCAGGTCGCGAACATTCCCGGCGGGCCGGAGCGCGCACGCAGCGATCTGTCGTCCGCTCCGGAGGGCGGTTTCCAATGGCCGGAGGGGATTGCGTTCCTCGGTGAGGACTGCAGCCTGTACCCGAGCGGCAACACCGGTCCCGGGACCGGCAGTCTCAGTGTGACCGTGTTCACGGCCCGGAGATCGAGGGCGTATCCGGAGCACGACCTGCCCGCGCCGATCAAGTTTGCCCGCAAGCTGTTCGTGGTGAAGCCCGTCCAGCCTGACGCCACGCCGCGGATGCTGCTCGACGCCGGCAAGGGCGCCATCGGCACGCCGTGCGTGTCCTTCGACGGACGCTCGATCTACGTCTGCATGGCGAAGAACGGCGATCCGTTCTACCACATCTACCGCGTTCCAGCCGAAGGCGGCGAGGCGCAGCAGTTGACGACGGGACCGTTCCACGACATTGACCCGGCGGAGCTGCCGGACGGCCGGCTCGTGTTCACCTCGACGCGCATCGGCACCTTCGAGGAATACCACAATCCGCCGTCGCGCGCGCTGTTCGTCATGAACGCCGACGGCAGCGACATCCACCCCGTGACGCACACGTTCGTCTTCGACAACGAGGCGAAGGTGCTGGCGGACGGCCGGATACTGTTCATCCGCTCCGACAACTTCTTCGACCGGGGCAAGGTCGAGACACTGCTGCACGCGGTCCATCCGGACGGCACGGAGGGGTACACGGAGTTCGGCCTGGATCTGGGACCGGAGTACGGCGGCCGGCTGCGGGCGTTCTACTGTGGCAGTCCCGCGCCGATGCCGGACGGCCGGGTGGCCTTCGTCTCGGGAGGCGGGATCATCGTGGGCCGCCCCGGCAGCAGGGAACAGCAGCATTTCGGGATGGACGCCGGCGATGTCGCGGCGCTGCCGGACGGGCGGCTGTTGTGCACGTTATCGAAGAAGGGCAACTACGGGAGGATCGGGGTCTTCGATCCGGACAGCAAGGCCACCAAGGTGACGGTGGTGTACGATGGGAAGGGGATGACGCTGCACTCCCCGGCATACCTGGGAGCGCGACAGCGGCCGCCCGTCCTGCCGCCGAAGGTGGACCGGCAACTCGCCGGAAGCCCCACTGCGACCGGCATCCTCTTCTGCCAGAATGCGCGGTTCACCCGGAACACCGCGGCCGGCTGGCCGCACGTGCGGGCGCTCCGCGTGCTGGGCGGGCAGGGCCTGACGATGCGCTCGTCCCATTCCTACATCGTCCACGCCGGCAGCAACGTGGTCGAGCTCGGCACCGTGCCGCTGGCGCCGGACGGGTCGTTCGCCGTCGAGGTGCCCGCTGACATGGCGATCGCGTTCCAGGCCGTGGACGCCGAAGGGCGCAGCGAACTCAACGAGATGTCCTGGATCTTCGTGCGTCCCGGCGAAAAGCGCGGTTGCGTCGGCTGTCACCAGCCGCGGCAAAGCACGCCGATGACGGCGGTCGCCGCCATGGAAGCCATGCGCACGGCCCCCCTGAAACTTCTGGGCCACGGACAACCGCACCGCTTCCGCGGCAATAACCCCGCCGTGACCGGGCTGATGGAAATGCAGTTTGACCGGTTCCGCGAAGTGGCGAGCATCAACCGGCACAGCGAGACGCTTGACCCTCTCGCCACCGGTGCGCAGGAGGTGGCCGCGCTCATCGGGCAACTGAAGGGCGGCGATGAAGGGCTGAAGCTCTCAGCGGCCCAGCGGCTGGCGATCTTTCGCGACCGGGCCGCGGCGGCGGCGCTGGCGGAGCGTCTGCGCGATGAATGCCGCGAAGTCCGCGTGGCCTCAGCGTTTGCGCTGGCGGCGTTGAGCGACCCCGAGCCGCTGGCCGCGCAGGCGGCGGCGGTCGCGCTGGAGAACCTGACCGGCCACACCGAAGCCTTCAACGCGTTCGCGCGGCAAGGCGCCGGCGAACAGCAGGCCCAGGCCTGGCGCGAATGGTTCCGGGGCACCTCGTGGGAGAAGATCGAGGCGGAGCTGGTCCAGCGGCTGGACAGTGCCGACCGGAACGTCGTCCGGCGCGCGGCCGTGGCGCTGGGGCATGTCGGCGGCGATGCGGCGCGCGGGGCGCTGCGCGCCTACGTCACCCGCGAACGAGTCAACAACCCGCTCCCTGCATGGCGGCAGCACCACCAGGGCGACGGCGCGATGTTCAACTCGCTGTCCCCCGTGAACCCGCGGACCTTGCAGGCGGCGACACGGTCGCTGGGCTACCTGCGCGACAAGGAAGCGGGATGCTGGCCGAAACGCTCACCAAGCACGCCGACCCCGGTCCAGGGAACCTGTTCCTGGCGGAAGCGGCAGCCGAGGCCCTGGGGGGAATCGGGACGCCAGAGGCCGAAGCGGCGCTCATCGGCGCCTTCGCCAAGCTGCGGGACTATCCCGCGTACACGAGCTGGTACGGCGACCATGGAGCGCTGATGGCCTGCCACGCCTCGCCGGTGCACTACCTTATCATCGAAGCGCTCGATGCCATGGGCTCCACGCAGGCCGGCAGCATCGTGCCGCACATGATCCGGTCCGTGCCCACCGATCCCGACCGCGCCTTGTTCGCAGAGAATGACGACTGCGAAGCGCTGACGGGCCGGGTGATCCGCCGCAGCGGCGCCGAAGCGACGGTCGTGGAGACCTGCCTGGCGGTTCTGGGCGACAAGCAGGCGACGCGCACCAAGGAGATCGAGCAGGCGCTCGCGGCAACGCATGGCGCGTGGGGCGGCAGGCCCGACCCCGAGAACCGCGCGGCGCAGATCCTGTCGCTGGTGTGCCGCGACAAGAAGTATGAGCCGCGCATCCGCGCCGCGTTCGACCGCTACCGCGAGAAGCCGGTCAAGATTCCGCGCGTGTTCGACAGAGGCATCCCGGTGGTGGAGGCGTTGCCGGTCAAGCACTGGGTGTGCTTCTTCCTGGCGCGCGCCATGGGCAACCTGGCCTGCCCGGATTCGGCGGACGGCCTGATCGCCGCACTGGAGCAGTCGCCGACCGAGTCGGCCAACGGTTACCCCGACCCGTGCGGACCGGGCGTCATGTTCCTGCACAACGACCTGACGCCCTGCTGGCGCGCGGCCGTCGCATGGGCGCTGGGCCGGATCGGCGACAGGCGGGCCGCGCCGGCGCTGCTGAAGGTGGTCAGCGACCTCGGCAACGCGACCGATGTGCGGCACGCCGCCGCCGTGGCGCTGGGGCGGACCGGCGATGCGTCCAGTCTCGACGCGATGCGCAAACTGGCGCGCGATTATCCGGAAGTCTCCACGCGTCTGGCGCTGCTCCGGGCCTGCGGTCAACTGGGCGGGACCGTGGCGGAGGCGAAAGGCAAGCCCTAGGGCAGACATTCCTGTCTGCGGTGCTTCATTTTCGCTCCTGCGCGGTGTAAACTCTTGGGAGACACTGTGCAGGGCGGCGTGGTGCCGTGCGGCAGACAGGAATGTCTGCCCCACCGGAGAGGCCTGGGTGGGCAAGAGGAGCAGACGATGAGCAGGAACGCGAAGTCGAGCCGGCGGAGTTTTCTAAAGCGCGCAGCGGCGGTGGGTGGAGCGGTGTTCGGCGCGCCGTACTTCATCCCGGCATCCGCGCTGGGGGCTGACGGCGCGACAGCACCGAGCAACCGCATCGTCATGGGCGCCATCGGCATCGGCAACCAGGGCAGCGGCGACCTGAGCAACTTCCTGGGCTTCAACGAGGTCCAGATGGTCGCGATCTCGGATGTCAAGAAGCCCGTGGCGCAGAAAGCCAAGAGCCAGTGCGACGGCAGGTACAAGAATGCCGACTGCAAGACCTATAATGACGCCCGCGAACTGCTGGAACGCCCGGACATCGAAGCCGTGATGATGGCCGTGCCCGACCACTGGCACGGGCTCATGGCCATCACCGCCTGCAAGATGGGCAAGGACGTGTACTGCGAGAAGCCGCTCTCCCTGACCATCAAGGACGGCCGCGCGATGGTCAACACCGCGCGGCGCTACGGGCGCGTCGTCTCGTGCGGCAGCCAGCGCGTGTGGGGCGACTATGGGCGCCTGGCCCAGATTGTCCGCAGCGGCGTCATCGGCGACATCAAGGAAGCATTTGTCAGCACGGGCGCGCCGTCGGGACCGTGCTTCCTGCCGGCGGAGCCCGTTCCGGAAGGCTTCGACTACGACATGTGGCTTGGCCCGGCGCCGTGGGGGCCGTACAACCCCGGCCGGGTGTCGGGCGCGTATTCCGGCGTGGGCTGGCGCGTCTTCGACGACTACTCCGGCGGCCAGACGACCGACTGGGGCGCTCACAAGTGGGGCGGCGTGCTCTTCGCCCTGCAGCTCGACCGCACCGGACCGTCCGAGATCATCCCGCCAGGCAAGGATAGCAAAGGGGTGACGATGGTGTATGCCAACGGCATGCGCCTGATTCACTCCGGCGGCGGCGACATGGTGTACAAGGGGACCAAAGGCGAGGTCTCCGGCGGCAACCAGGACAAGTTCAGGCAGGTTGACTACAACATTCCGAACTACAAGGGCAGAGGCGGGATCTACGGCGATTTCCTGTACTGCGTCCGCAGCCGCGAGCGCTGTTTCCAGGACTTCGAGGTAGCGCACCGCACCGCGACGGTCTGCCACCTGATCAACCTCTGCTACCGGTTCAACCGCGTGTTGAAGTACGACCCGGTCAAGGAGGAGATCATCGGCGACCCGGAAGCCAACCGGTGGATGGACCGGCCGAAGCGCTCGCCGTGGCGGCGGTAAGCCGAACGGCTTTGAACCACGAAGATCACGAAGGGCTCAGGGTTCACGGCATCGGGCATCGCGTTGCCAAGGCGGAGGGATAGCGGCGGGCGGCGAGACGCCGGCCCCACAGTTGCGGGCATCCCCTCAAGCCTCAAGTCTCAAGCCTCATTTGGTTACGGCGTCAGACCCTTGACTGGCTTCCGCTGCCTGCTGCGGGTGTCGTACCGGCCGAACTCGTGGGCCGCGTCGAACATCGCCACTATGTTCTCCGCCGGCACGTTCGCCTGGATGTTGTGGACCTGGTTGAACACGTACCCGCCGCCGGGAGCGAAAACCTCGATGCGCTCCTTCACGTGACGGCGTATCTCCTCCGGCGTGGCATTGCCAAGGACCTGCTGCGTGTCGCACCCACCGCCCCAGAAGACGAGGCGTTCTCCGAACTCCTGCTTCAGCCGCAGCGGGTCCATGTTGGCGGCCGAGGTCTGCACGGGGTTCAGGATGTCAACCCCGGCCTCGATGAAATGCGGCGCCAGGTGATAGACCGAGCCGCACGAGTGCAGGAAGGTCTTCCAGGACGTGTGGGCGTGAATCCAGTCGCAGAGCTTCTTATAGTGCGGCTTGATCATCTCGGCCCAC
>JAPLOD010000794.1 GCA_026692735.1 Planctomycetota bacterium
CCCGCCATGGCCGCCGCCAACGACCCCAACATGCGCGGGCGCCGCGCTGAAGTGGACAAGATGTTCGACCAGGCCATCGGCCGCTATCAGCGCCTGCTGACGAAGTACCCCGAGTTCACCTACGCCAACCTGGCGCGCTACGGCCTGGCGACGGCGCAGTACCAGAGAGGCCTGTATGCCGACGCCATCCAGACCCTTTCGATGATCCTCGATGCCGATCGGAGTGGCGATCTGGCACCCGTCAACTACCTGCTGGCCGACTGCAACATCCGCCTGTTCCCGCCTGAGACCGTTGATGCGATGCAGGCCGCGCAGATGATTGAGCGCGCGGAGCAGGCCGCCAAGCTGCTCGAAAAATACATCGCCGCCCAGCCGAAAGGCCCCCAGGCGCCCGACGCGCTGCTCAAGCTCGGCTACTGCTGCCAGCGCATGGGCATGCTTCTGGCCGATCCGGCGGAGAAACAGAAGACGCTCACGCAGGCGCGGCAGGTCTACGAGCGCCTGTTCCAGGAATTCGGCACAAGTCCAGCCATGCCGCCCGCCGTGATGGAACGCGCGCGCTGCATGGCCCTGATGGGCGATCCCAACGGCGCCATCAACGAGCTCAACCGCTTCAACGCCGATCCGCTGCGGCAGAGCCCCGTGGCGCCGCTCGCCATCACCCGGCTGGCAAGCCTGCTGCGGGCCCAGAACCGCGCGCCCGAAGCGGTGAACTTCATGGCCCAGTGGCGCCAGCAGGAGGGCGCTCTGCAAAACGACCCGGAGCGGAGCCAGTGGATTCCACTGCTGCAATATGAGCACGCCCTTGCAGTGAAGGAGTCCGGCAAGCTCCCCGAAGCGCGGGCGATATTCGAGGCGACCGCCAAGCAGTTCGCCGCGCGGCCCGAGGCCGCCGACGCGTTGTGGCGCGCCGGGCAGTGCCGCCGCGAGGAACTGCTGGCCACGTTGGCCGCCGCGCGCGCGGTGCCGCTCAAGCCCGGCGTCAGGCCGGACGAGATCGCCGCGGCCACCAAGTCAATCGAGGACGGCCTGGCCGTCTTGCGCCAGACGGCCGAGTATTTCAAGACTGAAGCGGCCAAGCTGAAGCCCGCCGGAGGGGCAGGCGCGTCGCCCGCCCGCGCGCCCGCCGCCAGCGAAGCCTGCCTGCGGATGCTCTACGAAGCCGCCTGGTGTTGCCGCGCGCTCGCGGACGCCGAGATCGAAGTGGCCCGGCAGAAACTGCAGCGGCAGGGGATGGACAAGGTGCTGGCCAATCTGAAGAAGACCAACCAGCCGGTCACCGTGTTGAACCCGCCGGAAGTGGCCGCGGCGGCAGTGCCTCCGCAACCCAGCGAGAAGGGCGCACGCGAGCAGTACACGGCGCTGATCGCGTTGACCTCGCGCTCGCCCCTCGGCTCGCGCGTCCGGCTGGAGCTGGCGGAGATGGACGCTGGGCGCGGGCAGAACGACAGCGCGCTGGAACTGCTGGCCGCGGCCCTCGAGGACAACCCGCCCGCGGAGCTTGCCGAGCGGCTCCACCTGCGCATCGCCACGTGTCTGCTGGCCAAGAACGACACGAAGGGCGCCCTGGCGCAGGCGCAGGCTGTGACGAAGAACGCCGCGAGCCCCCTGGCCGGCGAAGCGCGGCTGCTGACGGGCGAAGTGTTCATCCAAAGCAAGGACTGGCCCAATGCCATTGCGCAGCTTGTGCCGTTCCGCGATCAGGACCCGTGGCGCAACATGCCGGGGCTGGCGGAGCGGGGGCTGCTGCGCCTGGGGTACGCCTGCTCGCAGGTGCAGAGATGGGACGAAAGCCGCCAGGCCATGGACATACTCATCCAGCGGTTCCCGCAGAGCCCGTGGATCTACGAGGCCCGTTACGGCATCGGCTGGGCCTGGCAGAATGTGAACCAGCATGAGAACGCGTGCAATGCCTACCTGGAGGTGACGCGCGGAACCGCCTCCGAAGTGGCCGCCCGCGCGCAGCTCCAGATGGGCCTGTGCCGGCTGGCGCAGAAGCGCTTCCCGGAAGCGGCCAAGGAACTGCTGGCGGTGCACTACACGTACGACTACCCGGAGCACAGCGCGGCGGCGTTGTGCGAGGCGGGCCAGGCGCACCTCGAACAGAAGCAGCCCGCCGAAGCCGCCAGGCTGTGGCAAAGCGTGATCAAGGATTTTGCGGGGAGCAAGTGGGCAGAGACGGCCAAGCAGCGTTTGGCGGCTCTCAAGTGAGAAGGGCGAGCACCGTGAGAGCGAGGCGTCAGAGGATCAAGACGAAGAGTGCGCGCCCGCTGGCGCTCTCCCTCGGCTCGCTGTTGGCGGCCCTCGTCCTCGTGGCATGGTTCTCGCAGCCGACGAACGCGTACATCGAGGCGGCCTACACCCTCGGCAAAGTCATGGTCGAATCAACCAATATCGTCGTGCTGACCGTGGAGTCGGTGGACAAGCAGAAGAACATCATCATCTACCGGAAGATCCGCGACCTCAAAGGCACGCATCCCGGCGAGACGGTCAAACACAATATCGGCCAGGGAGGATTCCAGCCCCGCGAGTGGCAGAACATCATGGCATGGGCCGAGGCCGGCAAGACGGCGGTGATGTTTCACAACGGCGGCATCGCCGAGACCTGCATCGAGAACTACTGGTACCAGGCTCCCCTCAACGGCGAGTGGTGGACGCTGAACCACGCCGAGCCTTACATGCTGCGCACGTACGCCGGCAAGCCCGAGAAGCTCGCGGTCGCCGTGACCGCCATGCTGGCCGGTCAGGAGGCCGTCGTCCCCTGCATGGTTGATGGCGACAAGAACGCGCTGCAACTGCGCAATGCCAGATACCAGCGCATGCGGGCCAGCCTCAAGCTCCAGGAGTACAACGCCCAACGCGATTTCGTGGACTTCGGCTCCGGGGGCGATGAGTTCCGTGCTGTCGGCAGCATGCCCGGCTTCACGCACATGCTCACGCTGAGCCGCATGGGCAGCGGGGCCGCCGGCGTGGTCCCCGCCGACTTCAACGGCGACGGCCGGCCCGACCTGTGCATGTTCAGCACCAGCCAGGCGGTCCTGCTGCAGAACGGCGGCAACACGTTCGACGAAGTGCGGCTGCCCGTCACCGGCGGCGCCCGCGGCGCAGCCTGGGGCGACTACGACCACGACGGCAAGCCCGACCTGCTGCTGGCCACGCCGACCGGCCCGCGGCTCTTCCGCAGCACGGGGAAGGAACTCGCGGACGTCAGCGGCGGCCTGGCGCAGCAGGGCTACCACAACCTCAAAGCGGCCGCCTGGCTTGACTGGGATGGCCACGGCCGCCCGGATATTCTCCTGGCCGACGGCTTCCGGGGTCTGCGTCTGTACCGCAATCGTGCCGCGCAGCCGGCAGCCCCGGCGGCCCTTGGGAAATGGTACTACGCCGGCCCCTTCGACAATACGGGCCAGAAGGGCTTCGATACCGTCTACCCGCCGGAGACGGAGATCGTCCTCACGAAGCAGTACAAGGGCAAGAACAATGAGACGGTCGCATGGCAGGAAGGCAAGTTCACCGATGGCCAGATCAACGGCCTCTCGCTGTTCAAGCCCGAATGCAACGCGAACAGCGTCGTGTACATCTACCGCGAGCTGACCGTCGCCGGCGCGATGGAGCTGCCCGTGGGCCTCGGCAGCGACGACACCTTGACTGTCTGGCTGAACGGCCAAAAGGTCCTCGCGCAGAACGTGTACCGCGGCTGCACGCCGGATGAAGTGCAGCTCAAGCTCAACCTGCGCGCCGGCAAGAACGCCCTGCTGCTGAAGGTCTGCCAGGGCGACGGTGAGTGGGCGTTCTTCTTCTCGCCCAAGGCTGCCCTGAGCACGGTCCCCACGCTCTTCGACGATGTCTCGGACAGCGTCGGGCTGGGCGCGAACGGCATCGGCGGGGCTCTGAAGGGCGACTGCCTCGTCGTCGCCGACGTCAACGGTGACGGACGCCAGGACTTCCTCTACAGCGCGGGCACCGGCCTCCTGGTCCTCAACACGCCGCAGGGACTCATCGAGGCGAAGGACTCGGGTATCTCGTACCAGACGGGCGGCGTGATACCGGCATTCGGCGATTTCAACGGTGACGGCAAGCCGGACCTGTTCATCCCGCAGCACGGCGTCTGCAAGCTCCTGCGCAACGACGGCTCGGGGCATTTCACCGACGTGACGGGCTCCTCCGGCGACCTCGCGCGGCCCATCGGCGACGCCCGCTGTGCGGCATGGGCTGAGTTCAAGAAAGGCCGGCTCGATCTGGTGGTCGGATGCTGGCGGGGACCGAACCGCTTCTTCCGCAACAACGGCGACGACACCTTCACCGATGCGACCGAGGAGATCGGCCTGGAGTCGCGCATCTTCAACACCTCCGCGATGTGCGCGCAAGACCTGAACAAGGACGGCGTGCCTGACCTCGTCTTCAATAACGAAGGCCAGGAGCCGGTGATCCTGCTGAGCAATCCGAACGGCTTTGCCGATCCGGCCGTGCAGACGGCGCTCACCGCACCCCTCGGGCAGCAGATTGCGGCTCTCGGGGGCGTTCCTTCAGGCGAGGGGGTCAAGGGCGTGCTGCTCGTCCTCGCCCTGCTGGCCGTCGGGCTGACCGGCGTCATCTTCGTCCTCAAGCGCGCTGCGAGATCTGGCCGTGGCGGGACGGGAGCGTCCCTCTCGCCGGGCGGCGAAGTGTCCCGCCCACCGAGCAGCGGAGCGCCCCCTGCACCGGCCGGCAAAGTGTC
>JAPLOD010000795.1 GCA_026692735.1 Planctomycetota bacterium
CGGATCCTGCGCGAGAAATGCGCCGCGCAGCCGCTGGCGGCGCGCTCGGCCTGCTGCGTGTTCAAGAATCCGCGCCAGCCCGGCGTGCCCCCGGCCGGCCAGCTCATAGACGAACTGGGCCTGAAGGGGCTGCGCGTGGGCGGCGCGTCGGTGTCGGTCGTGCACGCGAATTTCCTTGTGTGCGAGGGCCAGGCGACGGCGAGCGATCTGGTGCAGCTCATCCGTCTGATCCGGCAGCGGATCGTTGAGGCGCGCGGCGTGCTGCTGGAACTCGAGGTCGAGGCTTGGGGCGTGGAACCGGAGGAACTGTTGCCGCCGGGCTGCACGCACGCGGCGTAGCATGGGCGGCTCGCCCACGCGACGCGATGGAGTGGCGGTGATTACATGGGCGAGACGCCCATGCCACGGCGGGGGAGAGGGGCTTATGCCGGAGACGAAACAACGCGACCTGTTGAAAGGCCTGGCCATCGGCGTGCTCTATGGCGGACCCTCGGCTGAACGCGAGGTGTCGCTGGAATCCGGCGAGAACGCGGCCAAGGCGCTGGCGGCGGCCGGGCATGACGTCCATCGCGTGGTGCTGGATGGTTCCTTCACGAGCAGGGACGCTCTGGGACTGGGCATTGACATCGCCTTCCTCGCGCTGCACGGCGAATTCGGCGAAGACGGGCGCATTCAGCGGATTCTGGAAGAGGCGGACATTCCCTACACCGGCAGCGGCGTGGATGCGTCGTCCACGGCCTTCGACAAGATGCTGGCGAAGCGCGCATTCGAGCGCTGGAGCGTCCGCACGCCCGCATGGATGTGCCTTGACGTCGTGGAAATGGACAGGACGTGCGGCGCCACAGGGCTGTACCTGGTCCCGCCGGTGGTGGTGAAGCCGGCGACCGGCGGGTCGAGCCTCGGCGTGTCCATCGTGCGGCGCGAAGAGCAGGTCAGGCCGGCGATCAACAAGGCGTCCGAATACGGCGACAGCATACTCATTGAGCGCTACATCCAGGGCCGGGAGCTGACCGTTGGGATTCTGGGCGGAACGCCGCTGCCAGTCGCGGAGCTGCAGGTGCCGAGCGAGTTCTACGACTACAACGCCAAGTACAGCGATGATCGCACGCGCATTACCTGTCCGGCGGACCTGGAGCCTGAAGTTGCCGGGAAGGTGCAGGCACTGGCGCTCTCGGCTCACCGGGCGCTGGGATGCCGCGATGTCTCGCGCACGGATATCATCCTGGATGCCGGCGGCCTGCCGTGGGTGCTGGAGGTGAACACGCTGCCCGGCATGACGTCCCACAGCCTCCTGCCGCGCGCGGCGTTGGCGGCCGGGAAGAGCTTCCCGGAACTGTGCGAGGAACTGCTGTGCCTGGCGTTGGAACGGGCACTGGCTGTGGCGGGCAGGCACGGGGCGTGAGTGGCGCGCGCCGAAACACGCGGTCTATTGAACAGTCTGTCCTCGAAGTCCTCTTCATGGATTGCCAGCGCTCCCGGTGTATGCGGTGGAGAGCAACGGAGGTGTCCCCTTGAGACGACTCATACAGAAGGCGGTTTTCCTCATCGTCCTGCCGCTGGCGGCCGCACTGGCCGGCGCCGCGGCGGAGACCAAGGCGCCGCTCGATGCGCTCCGCGCGGCGCATGCGGCGGGCGTCTGCGTGCAGCTCGGCTGCGGCGACGGCGCGCTGACCGCCGAACTGGCGCAGTGCGGCAACCTGCTGGTCCATGCGCTCGAACGCGACGAAGGGGCGCTGCGCAAGGCGCGCGAGCTGCTCGCGGCACGCGGGCTGTATGGGCAGGCGTCGGTCGAGCATTGGACATCTCCCCTCCTGCCGTACGCGGACAACCTGGTGAACGTGGTGGTGGCTGAGGACCCGGGCCAGATCAGCGAGAAGGAAATCTTGCGCGTCCTCGTACCGTCAGGCACGGCGTGGCTGCGGCGCGAGGGGAAATGGAAGCTGCTCTCGAAGCCGTGGCCGAAGGAGTTCGATGAGTGGACCCATCGGCGGCACGGCGCTGACGGCGACATGGTCTCGCAGGACACGGCCGTTACCGTGCCGACGGGTCTGCGCTGGGTCGCCGGACCGCCGCAGGATCCGGGCGGTAAGAAATGGTACTACGACCACCTGCTTGTCACGGCGGGCGGCCGCAACTTCTACGTGTACGAGCAGTGCATCGTGGCGCGGGATGCGTTCAACGGGCGGCTGCTGTGGACCAAGGAGATCAAGACGCCGCTGTACAAGGAGATGAGCGGAGTCATCCCGCGCATGTCGAAGGTCTGCCCCGTGGCCGGCGGCGACAGGCTGTTCTGCATCGTCGAGGGAAAGCTTATCGCGCTGGACGCCGCGACGGGCGCCCATGGCCACGTCTATGGCCTGGTTGAAGGGCCACGCGAGATCCTTCTTGACGATGGCATCCTGATGGTCTCCGACAAGCAGGCGGTGCGCGCGTTCAAAGAGGCGAGGATGCTTTGGGAATGGCGCGGCGAAGCGAAGCGGGTGGTCGCCGGCGACGGCCGCGTCTTCTGCGTCACCGGCACCCACGTGGCGTGCGTGGAACTGGCGACGGGGAAGGAGCGCTGGCGCGTCGAGGAGCCGAAGGCGGCGCAGGCGGCGACGTGTTCGTACGGCTGCGGCGTCCTGGCGCTGGAGCGCTCAACGTGGCAGAACGACGGCACCGGCGCCGGCATCGCGGTGCTCTCCGCTTCCGACGGCGAACGGCTGTGGATCAAGGACTACAAGCCGGGCATGACGCACTACCAGGAAGTCCGGGCGTTCTTTGCGCGGGACCTGCTGTGGCTGCAGCTCGAGAAGGGCAAGGTCGGCGGCTTTGAGCCGAAGACGGGGAAGCTGAAGAAGGAGTGGACCAGTTGCGGCGGCCACTGCGCCACGCCGGTGGCGACGAAGCGCTATCTCATTGCCCCGGAGATCGAGTTTACGGATTTCGAGACCGGCGCGCGGTCGCGCGCGCGCATGACGCGGAGCGCGTGCCGCAATCCCTTCGTGCCGGCGAACGGCCTGCTGTACACGTACCCGCTGCAGTGCGAGTGTTTCCCGCTGCTGCGCGGGTACATGGCCCTGGCCGGCGCGGGTAGCCAGCAGGAACGGCGGCCCGCGGCGCAGGCCGTCGGCGAGGAGCCGGCTAGGCTCGAGAAGGGCCCGGCGTACGGGGGCAGCGGCGGAAGCGCGAAGAATGCCGGCGCCGATGAGTGGCCGATGTACAGGCACGACGTGTCCCGCAGCGGCAGCACCGGTGCAGCGATCGGCTCGGCGGGCCTGGCCCAGGCCTGGCAGGTGCAACTGGCCTTGCCGCGAGAGGGACTGCTGTGCGCCGACTGGAAGGACAACCCCTTCATCAGAGGCCCTGTCACGCAGCCAGTGGCCGCAGGCGGGGTGATCCTGGCTGCCGTGCCTGACGCGCATCTGCTGGTGGCGCTGGACGCGAAGACGGGCGCGCGGCGCTGGAGCTTCATTGCCGGAGGACGCATAGACACGCCGCCCACCGTCTTCGAGGACCTGTGCCTCTTCGGCGCTCACGACGGCTGGGTCTACTGCCTCGGTCTGACTGACGGCCAACTGGCTTGGCGCTTCCGTGCCGCGCCGGAAGAGCGGCGCATGATGGCCTACGGGCAACTGGAATCGCCGTGGCCCGTGGCCGGAAGCGTCCTGGTTGATGGCGGCGTGGCGTACGTCGTGGCGGGGCGTCACCCCGCGTCGGATGGCGGCGTGCACGTCTCCGCGCTGCAGGCCCGCACCGCCAGGGTGCTGTGGCAGAAGGTTGTCACCGATATGGGCGTCAAGGGCTTCTACGGCGCGACGCAGCCCAAGAGCAAGCTCAAGATTGGCGTTGACTACGAGCCCGTTGACCTGCTGGTGAAGGACGGCGAGTGCATCGCGATGTCGCGCTGGCGTTTCAACCCCGACAGCGGTGAGTTCGCTCCAGTGGTAGGCAGCCTCACGTACGAGCCGCACCCGGGACTCGCGGTGCAACGAGGACTGTGGAGCTACGGCATCCGCCAGACGAAGATGGTGCAAAGCCGGCCGCCGGCCGTGTTCAGTTCGAGCAAGTTACACACGGGCGCGGCGGGCGATACGGCGCTGCTGCTGGCGGGAGAGCTGCTCGTCAAGGCCACAGCGGACGGCAAGCTGAACGCCGGCGCGCATGGCGTGACGTTGAGCGCGCCGGCACTGCACGATGGGCTCATCGCCGCCTATGGCCGCATCTACGTATCCACGACGGACGGCAAGGTCACGTGCTTCGGCCAGAGGAACCCCGCACCATAGCAGAGCGCCCCCCGGGGGCTCCTCTATGGCACCGCGGTCTCCTGGACATCGCCCTCCGGCTGCGGATCGAGCCACGCCAGCAGCTTCTCGCGGTAGAGGCTCAGCAGCGTGCCGGCGGTTAGCAAAACGAAACCCAACGCGGCGCTGGCCAGCGCGCGGAAGTGCGGGATCGTTCCGCGCGAGTGCCAGCACGCGGTCCACATGGCGAAGCCCTCCACGAGGTGCTACGCGCCAGGCTGTTGCGAAGTTCTGTGGTCTGCGGCGCCGTGCGCGCCATTTGGGTCTTGCGCCGCAAGGGGCGCGGCACACAATGCCTGCCATGGTCGGCTTCATCATGATTCAGCTCTTCAGCCTCGTGGTGAGCGCCTGCATCTATGGCCTTTACGCCCTGTTCTGCAATTGGATCTTTCGCCTGCTGCTGCGGCCGCTGGCGGTGCCGGAGAGCTTTGCCGCCGAGCGCAAACGCGAGCGGTTGATGACGTTCCTTGTATTCCTTGCGCTCCCCATGACCTGGTTGGGCGTGCTCTTGTTGCTGGGCACGTATGCCGTGGGCGCGTATCGGCACCTCCAGGAACGGCGGGCGTTCGAAGCAGGCAAACCGGTCCCCGCGTTGCCGCGGATCCCGCGCATCGCGTTGAGCGAACTGCTGGTGATGGTCTTCAGCGTGGCGCTGTTCCCGCTCCTGGTCAGCGCGATTATCGAGGGGTTTGCGGGACCTTTCGCGCGCGGTACGAATGACCTGGAGATGGTGAAAGCCGTCGCGAGAGTCACGGCGTTGGTCATCGGCATCCTGATCTTCCCGCTGTGTTTCGTCAGCGCCTACCACCGCCTGGAGGCCAACCGCGTCGCGTTGGGCACCACGCGCATGCTCTTCCTGTTCGTCTATCCGTACATGACGTTTGCGATGCATGTTCTGATTGCGGGTCCGTTCATTGCGCTGGCGGTGTGGGCTGTGATGACCATGCTCCACCAGGTGCGAGGCGGCGGTAATTTTCAGCACGACGTCTGGTATAACGAAGGGGTGATGTGTGCGGCGGCGCTGGTTGTCATGGCTGCTGGCATCGTACTGGCTCGCCGCGCCAAGCGCGAGGCCGCGGCGAGCGCGGCACCGAGCGCCGGAGTGGCGGTGGTGGACTGGTCAACTGGCGGCACTGCCGAGCAAGCCAGCAGTGGCTCGCCCCTCGACGGATGAGGTCGGCAACTGGGCAAGCGATTTCCCGGCTAAACTCACATGACCTTCGTCTGGCCCGGGATGGCGATTGGGTAACGGCCGTCCTTGTCCGGAAGCACAGGCGGATTGGACTCCAGGGTGTACTGGTCCAGGCCCGGCGCCAGTTCGAGGTCGGACTTGATGGCCTGGTCGAAGGTGATCATCTGGCCGGATTCCGCGGCCATGCGGCCCATGATCGCGACCATGACGGTCTTGGCGCAGCGTTCGGCCTCGTTGTACGGCTTGTCCTGGCGGATGGCGTCGAAGAGCAGGTCGTGCTCCACCTGGTAGGGATCGCAGCCCGGGCCTGTGTAGTGCCAGGTTTCGTTCTCAGGGACCTGCGCCTGGTTCTTCCAGATGCGCGGATTCGGCGTGGAGAGATCCTGCATGATGAGCGCCGAGCCCTTCGAGCCGTGCGCGAAGTCCGAGAAAATCCCATAGCAGTTGTGCGCGTGCCGGCCCTGCGCGAGCAGGCGGGCGCCGTCCGCAAACGAGTATTCGACGAAGAAGTGATCGAACAACTGGTCCGGTTCGGTGCGGGACGACCGGCCGCCCTGGCCCTGGGCCGCGACGGGCCAGGCGTTCTTGGCCCAGCAGCAGACGTCAATGTTGTGGATCAGCCAGTCCACGAAGAAGCTGGCGTTGAGCCAGGTGAAGCTGTTGTAGTTGGCGATCTGGTGGGCCAGCTCGCTCGTCCCCGGCCGCTTGGGGGCGTACCCGCACGGCCCGTGCATGCGGTAGGTCCGCAGCAAAACGATGTCGCCGATCTCGCCGTCGTGCAGCCGCTTGATGCACTCTTCGCGCGGCCTGTCGTGGCGCCACATCAGGCCGCCGGCGATCTTGAGGTTCTTCTTGGCCGCCGCCTCACCTGCGCGCTGCACGCAGCGCACGCCCGGCGCGTCCACGGCGAAGGACTTCTCCATGAAGACGTGGCGCTCTTTCTCGACCGCGTACTCGAGATGGATCGGCCGGAACGCCGGCGGCGTGGCCAGGAGCACCAGGTCGCCCTTGTCGAGGGAGTCAATGGCTTTCTTGAAGGCGTCCAGGCCGACGAAGCGCCGCTCCGGCGGCACCTCAACCTTGTTGCCGAATTTCTTTGCGAGCGCATCCAGGCTTCCTTGGAGGCGGTGGCCGAAGAAGTCGGCCATCGCCCAGAGCTTGGTCGGGCCCTTGGTGCTGAGCGCGTTCAGCGCCGCGCCTGTGCCGCGCCCGCCGCAGCCGACGAGCGCGACCTTGATCGTGTTGTCCTCCGCCGCATGGCTTCGGGCGGCGATGGCGCTGGTCAAGGCTGCGCCGGCAAGAGCCCCGGCAGAGCCTCTCAGGAAACAGCGCCGCGTTGTCGTGGCAGTCGGGCTTTCGGGTTTCATGGCTCCTCCTCCGCAGACGGCCCCATAAGACATGGCCGGGGAGGGGAAGTCAAGACGCAGTTGCAGAGGAATGCTCAGGAGAGAGCCGGTTTCTGCCGAAACAGATACAGGGAGAACATCTGTCTTCGGGGGGAATCATGTCGCGAGGCAAAAGCGCCGACAGGAAAAAGCCGGCTCGTGTGGCGTCGGGGCCGGAAGCGCCCGGGTTCGCTCGTTCGCTGGGTGAGAACACCGGGCGCGTGCTGCGTCTTTTTCTGCCGCTGGCATTGATGCTTGGCGTGGTGGCCGGCCTGTCGTTCCTGCTGTGGCGCTGCGTGGGCCGCGCGGGCGTGGCCGGCGCCGCGGCGAAAACGGAGAGCAGCGACGCCACGGCGCGCCTGACCGGCGTGCAAGTCCGGCAGGCAGTGCTGCAGCACAAGAGGCCAGCGTGGATTTCGAGAGAGGACTTTGAGCAGGTCGCGGACACGGGCATGTTCGCGCAGGGCCATTCGGTGTTCGAGGCGGGTTTGAGCCACACGCTGGCCGAGAGATACCAGACCAGTCCTTGGGTGGAATGTGTGCGCGCCGTCCGGCTGCGCTACCCGGCGCAGATGGAACTGGAGATAGATTGGCGCAAGCCGGCGGCGCGCGTGGATCGCCCGAGCATGGTGCTGGACCGGCACGGCGTGGTGCTGAACCTGATGGCGGATAATGCCGCCGTGCGCGACATACCGCTCATTGCGGGACTGGCGCCGGCGCGCGTCGAAGTGGGCCGGAAGGTCGGCGAGAAGGAACTGGCCGAGGCCCTCGACCTGATCGAGACGGTGAAAGACGCGCTGGCTTCGTCGCCGGGCCAGTTGAAGGTGGCGAGCGCGCAGCGCGAGGCCGCCGGGACGTGGCGCATCGTCACCGACCGCGGCCCGTGCATCTACTGGGGCTACTACACCGACGATCCGCCGATGGACGAGCCGCGGACGCGCGAGAAAGCCAGCCTGCTCCGCCGCCGGCTCTGCGAGATGAAAGACCCCGCTCTCTTCGAGTACGTCAAGGTCTACCACGCTCAGGCGCCCGTCAAGGCACGCGGCGCCACGGGCAGCGGCGACGGCGGCGCGCCGGTCGTGACACAGGTGCCCGGCGGCGGGCGCTCAAGGCGGTGACTGTTTTGAGGACGAGCACGCATGCGGCTTGAACACAACACCAAGCACTCCCTGGCAGCGCAGCACGAACAGCTCGAGCTGCTGGTGGCGGTGGATGTCGGCAGCGCGCGCGTGGGGTGCGCGGTGGCCGAGATCGGGCCCGGGGTTCTGCGCGTGCTGGCGGCGGAAGCGGCGGCGAGCTTCGGCATCCGTGGCGGCGAGATCGTGGACATGAAGCGGGCCAGCGAGGCAATCCGCATAACCATAGAAGCCGCGGCTGAGCGGGCCGACGCGGACGTGAAGACCGTCGTCGTCGGGTTGTCTGGCGACGTGAAGCTCTCGTCGGCCAAGGTCATGATGGACCTGGACCGCGAACACCGCACCGTTACGGCGCCCGATGTCGCTCGCCTGCGCAAGTGCGTCGCCAGCGACGCGGGCGCGGGGCGGCGGGTAGTGCATCGGTTCGACGGGCCGTACGGCGTGGGCGATCTGCAGGGCCTTGAACGGCCGGAGGGGCTGTGCGGCGACCACCTGGAGATGCAGGCCGCCTTCCTGTCGGCGGCGGCGGACCGTCTGGAGAACGTGCTGAAGGCCGTGCGCGCCGCGGGCGTGGAGATCGAGGCGGTGGCGCTGGAGCCGATGGCCTGCTCGCTGGGCGCCTTGACCGACGAGGAGCGGGCGCTGGGCGCGGCAATCCTGGACGTAGGAGCGGGCGCGTTCCGCGGGGCCTTGTGGGAAGGCGGCCGGCTGCGGCAGATCCAGATCATCGGCCGGGAGGGTCCGGGGGCGCAGTCGGTGTCGGGGCGCTCCAACGCGGCGCTGGGGGGCATGGATGGGATTGTCATGGCGCTGGCGCGCCGGTTCCGCATCGCGCCCGCGACCGCGGAGCGCCTGTTGAGCACTCACGGGGCCCTGGGCGATGACGAGGTCGCCGTCCTCCCTGCCGCCGGGGAAGTGGCCGCGGTGGACGGCCTGGGCAGCGTGCGCGTAGAGACAAGAGAGCTGTCGCGGACTCTGGAGGAGTTGTTGACGCCGGCCGTCCGTGCGCTGCGCGAAGGGCTCTCCGGCTTCTCCGCCGGACACACCGTGGGCGTGGTGCTGACGGGCGGGGGCGCACGCATCCGCGGGATGCCGGCGTGGATCGCCAAGCGTTTTGGCGGCGCGCCGGTGCGCGTGGGCGTGCCGCGCTGGACGATGGCCGAGGAAGACGCGCCCACTGAGATCTCAGGCAGCCGCGGCTGCTCGCTGTGCGGTCTCCTGGTGCTCGGCGCACAAGGACGGGCGGAGCTGCGTCACCGGCGCAGCGGCTCATTCTTCGGGCGGCTGTCTGGCACGGTGCGGCGGCTCGTGGCGAGTCTGTGACCTGGCCTTGCTTACCGCAAAGGCGTGGAAGACGCACAGAACGGAACAGGATGAAGGATGAACGATGACAGCGCTGAAGACCTCTTCTCGGTGCCCGGCCGGAACGTTCTTGTCGTTGGCGTAGGGACCGTCGGGGGCCGCGTCGCCGCCGCCGGGGCTCTGGACGACGCGTGCGCGGAAGCGCCCGAGCGCGTGCTGTGGTATGCCCTTCACAGTGATCCAGCCGAGTTGATCGCGACGGGACTTGACAAAAAACTGCTCGTGACGCTGGCGCCCGGCCCCTTTGCGGCGCGGAGTGCCGCTGGAGGCGTGGCCGTGCACAAGGCCGAACTGGCCGCGGCATGCGCGGGAAGGTCGGCGGCCCTGTTGGTCGGTGTTCTGGGCGAGGACGTCGTGACGGCGGTCTTGCCACTGTTGGCACGCGCACTGCGTGAGAATGGCCTCTCCGTCTGCGTGATTCTCACCGGCCCGCTGTGGTCCGAAGCGCCGGCGCAAAGCGATGACATTCGGGCCGCGCTTGAGCAGGTGGAGAAGGAAGCGGAACTGGTCATCAGGTTTCCGACCGAAGCCCTCGTGGGCGCCTTTCTGGACGGCTCAGCCACGGTACTGTGCGCGGAGGTGAAGAGCAGGCTGCTGGCCGCGGCACAGGCGCTGAGCGGCGCGCTGAGGGGCGGCACGGGCAACAGCGTTCCGCTCCGCGCCCTGCGTGACGGGATGCCGGGCGCGGGGCCGCTGAGCGCCGGATTGGGTATCGCCGCAGGCCCCCACGCGGCGCGGCTGGCGCTGGAAGCCGCTCAAAGCAGCGTGGCGGGCGCCGGCCCGGTCACCGGTGCCGGCGCAGTGCTGCTCACGAAACGCGAACTGACGGTGGCGGAAGCGAAGAGCGCACGGCAATGCCTCGAGCAGGCATGGACCGGGCGAAAGGCTCCGTTGCTGGCCCTGGCCACGCGCTCAACCCTGGACGATGAAGCGGTGTGCGTTGTGGTCGTGCGTGTCTCCCGCCCGCGGCCGAGCTTCCGCTGCGCGGAGATCCCACATCTGACGTGAGACAACGCCCGCCCTTTTGGGCTTGCGCGGCAGCCGTCGCGCTCCCGTCGCCGGCGGCGCGAGGCGACGGCTGCCTCACGGCTAACAGAACGCTTGCCGCGGGGGGCACTCGGTATTATGTGTACGCTATGAGCGGCACGGGCGGGAGCCTGTATTCGATACACGTTTCCACGGCCACGACATGGCGCGGGGGTGAGAACCAGATCTGGCTGCTGGCGCGGGGGCTGAGGGCGCGCGAGCAGCGGGTGCTGGTGCTGGCCCCGCCGGGCGCTCCGCTGCTGGAACGGTGCGCGGCGGCGGACATTCCGGCTCAAGCGCTGGGCCTGCGTGGAGAGCTTGACCTGCGGGGGGCCTGGCGGCTGGCGGCGCTGCTGCGGCAGGAACAGCCGGACATACTGCACCTGCACGACGGTCACGCAGTGTTGGCGGGGCGGCTGGCGGCGTGGCTGGTGGGGAAGGGGAGGGTGCGCGTCATAGTCCACAGGCGGACGGCATTCGAGGTGAAGGGCCGCTGGAAATACGGCGGGGGTGTGGATAGGATCATTGCCATCAGCGCCGCAGTGCGGGACAGGCTGCTTGCGGCGGGCATCCCCGCCGGCAGAGTAGCGGTGGTGTACAGCGGGCTGGAGTTTCCTCCATTCGCGCTGGCCTCGGCGGAGGCGGAGACGACCGGGGCGCCACAGGGGTCGGGAGAGGCGGTCGCGCTGCGGCGAACGCTGGGGATACCCGAGAGTGCTGTGCTGGTTGCTCATGCCGCGGCATTGACGGCCGAGAAGCGCCAATGCGACATGATCGCCGCGGTGGCTCTCGCCAACGAAACACTGAAGGCCACGCCGGGAACTGGCGTCCATCTGGCGCTTGCCGGCAGCGGAGAGGAAGAGGAGTCCTTGCGCGGCGAGGCGCGCCGGCGCGGCATGGAGGGCCGGGTGCATTTCCTGGGCTTCGTGGCGGACCTGCGGGCCTTGTGGGGCGCCAGCGCGGTGGCGTTGTTCGCCAGTGAGGCCGAGGGCCTGTGCACGGCGTTGATCGAGGCGCAGGGGGCGGCCTTGCCGGCGGTGGTGACACGCGCCGGCGGCATGGTCGAGGTTGTCGCCGACGGGGAAAGCGGCTACGTGGTGGAGATCGGCGACACAGCCGCGATGGCGGCGGCGCTGGTGAAGCTGGCGGGGGACGAGAAACTGCGGCGGCGGCTGGGGTTGGTGGGCGCCAGGCGGGTGCGGGCCAAGTTCGCGATGGATGCCATGGTGGACGGCGTGCTGCAAGTGTACCGTAGCGTGTGCAGCCGCGGGCGGGGTACTTCGCTCTAGCGGGGAGGACGTGAAGCAGTGGTTGGCGGCAGTCCACGTATTCTGCTTATTCGCCTGTCCGCCTGCGGCGACTGCCTGCATGCCGTGCCGACGTTGGTGGCACTGCGGCGGCAATTTCCGGCGGCGCAGATCGGCTGGGCCATCGAGGAGATGTCGTACAGCCTGCTGAAAGGCCATCCGATGGTGGACCGCTTCTATGTGTACCCGCGGCGCGCGTTCAAACGCGGCGGAGGTTCGCTGGCCAGCGGCATCCGCTCGATGAGGGCGTTTCGGAAGGAACTGGCGGCCGCCAAGTACGAAGTCGCGGTTGACCTGCAGGGACTGACCAAGAGCGGGATGGTGGCATGGTGGAGCGGGGCGGCGCGGCGCATAGGCTTCAAGGGCGACGACAGCCGCGAGCTCAACCTCATCTTCAACAATGAGCGCGTGGCGCCGCCGGCGGACGCCTTCCACGTCGTCGAGAAGAACCTGGCTCTGGTGAAGCCGCTGGGCGTCAAGATCCCGGACAAGCCGGAATGGGTCATGCCGTCGTATGACGAAGAGACTCAGGCCTTGAAGCCCTTCCTCGAACAATGCGGGCTGCTGGAGAAGGACGGGAGCGCCCGGCGCTACGCGATCGTGAACCCGGGCGCGACATGGTACACGAAACGCTGGCCGCCGGAATGCTTCGGGCAGGTGGCCAAGGGACTGATCGAGCAGCACGACCTGCCGGTGGTGGTGCCGTGGTGCGGTCCGGACGAACGCCACGCGGCCGAGACGATCGTGGGCCTCGCGGGAGCGCGGGCGTTCCTGGCGCCGGAGACGAACCTGCGCGCTCTGGCAGCGTTGACCGCGCGGGCGGTGCTGTTCGTGGGGAACGATACGGGGCCGCTGCATCTGGCGGTCGCGTTGGGCGTGCAGTCGGTGGCGATCTTCGGCGCGACCGACCCGCTGCGCAACGGGCCGTACGGAGCGGCGCACCGTATGCAGACCGGCGGCGTGGACTGCCACCCCTGCTGGAAGACCACGTGCGCACGACAGGACCGCGCTTGCCTGACGTGGGTGAAGCCCGAGGCCGTGCTGGCGAGCTGTGCGCACAGCCTGACGCGCGGCGCCAAGCGGCGCATGCGCACTGACGAGCTGCGGACGATCGGCGGCGGCTCAGGAGTGACGGGTCACGAGTGACGGGTAAAGGGTCGAGAGCTACCTGCTATGACTACGAGCCGAGAGCTGATAGCCGATAGCCAGTAGCCCACAGTTATGCTAGCAATCCTGCGTCCGCGGACGCTGCAACTGTATGTTCTGCGCGAGTTCGCCATAGCGTTCGCGCTGGCGCTGGCGGCATGCACGCTGTTCATGCTGCTGGGCATTTTCTTCATGAAAACCTCGGATTACGAGGAGTTCGGGATCACGCTGGGCCAGGTGGCGATGCTGACGCCGTACCTGATGCCCAAGGCCCTGGGGCTGTCGGTGCCGCCGGCGACGATGATCGCCGTGGCGACGGTCTTCGGGCGCCTGTCGGCAGAAAACGAGATCCTGGCGGCGCAGGCGGGGGGCGCGCCCATCCGAGTGATGGCGTTGCCGCTGCTGGTGTGCGCGTGTTTCCTGTCGGCGTTCGGGCTGTGGTGCAGCCAGGGGGGGCTGCGCTGGGGGTACTCGACGATACGCAGCGAGGTGTTGAAGGTGGACAAGCTGGCGTTCTTCGAGAGCCTCGACCGGCCGGGGAACAGCATCACCCTGAAGCTGGAGAGCGGCGGCGTGGCGCGAATCAACTGGCTGCCGCACGACCGCGACCCGAAGACCGGGGCCGACCGGCATCCGGTGCACATCGCCTATTTCCAGAACCAGGAAGTAGCCCGCATGGTGCTGGCGAAGCACCACGTCGCGAAGTACCACCGGGGGCCGACGGGCGAAGAACGCATCCTGACGCTGACGCTGGAGGACGCCCAGGTGCTCGGCGAGCGCACGCGGGTGGTGGAGAGCAAAGAGGCGCGCCCGGAACTGGGCGATATGAAGTCCTTCTGCGGGGAACTCATGCTCGAGATCAAGCTGCCGCCGCCGAGCCAGTTCATCACGATCGGCGATTCCCGCGGCGACAGGGGCTGGATGGAGAACCGCGAGACGGCGCGCGCCATCCTCGGGACCTTC
>JAPLOD010000796.1 GCA_026692735.1 Planctomycetota bacterium
TGCTGGACAAGCCAGCAGTGGCACACCCGGCGCCGCGTGCCGTCGCAGGAACTGGCTCAAGTGCCGTGTCACGGCCGGATCGTTGACGTAGGGCAGGCCCCATTCGCGCAGGCCGAACCTGGCCACCGTGCTCAGTTCCGCATCGAACGGCGCAATGGGGAAGAAGCCCTCCAGCAGGATCCGCAGCGCCTCGTCCCGGTGCAACTCCGTCCGCACGCTGCCGCCGATCGCGCGGCTGCCGCGCCCCAGCACGCTGAGCGAGATCCTCTCCGGACCGCCCTGCGAAAGGAGCCGCTCCTTTCCGTCCCGGGCGGCGGCGGTGAGCGCCTTGAACTGCTGCGCGTCCAGCGGGCCGGGCACCTTGTTCTCGAGGTGCCGCGCGAGGGCCAGGTCCATGTTGTCGCCGCCAAGCATCAGGTGATCGCTGACCGCCACGCGCTTCAGCTCCAGCGGCAACTCCCCACCGGCGGAACGCTGCACGTCAATCAGCGAGAAGTCCGTCGTGCCGCCGCCGACGTCGCAGACCAGCACGCGCCGCACGGACGCCAGGGCCTCGGCGAGTGTTTCGTAATGCGCGGCCAACCAGGCGTAGAACGCCGCCTGCGGCTCTTCCAGCAGCGTGACGCGGGGCAGGCCCGCGAGCCGGGCCGCGGCCACCGTCAGTTCGCGCGCCGCTTCGTCGAAGCTCGCGGGCACGGTGATGACGATATCCTGCGCGGCGAGCGCCTCAGCCTTCGCGCCCTTGGCGATGCGGGAGTCCCACGCTTCGCGGATGTGAGCCAGGTAGCGGGCGCTGGCCTCGACCGGCGAGAGCCTCTGCACGTCCGGCGGCGCGCCCCACGGCAGGATAGCGGCGGTGCGGTCCACGCTCGGGCTGCACAGCCACGACTTGGCGCTGGCGACCAGCCGTCCGGGCACGCTCGCGCCCATCGAGCGGCCAAGCTCGCCGACCAGCGTAGCGTTGTTCTCGTCCCACGGCAGTAGGGTGCTGCCTTGGGGCAGCTCGTGCGCCGCGGGCAGATAGACGAACGACGGCAGGAGCGGCCGTGGCTCGACCGCGCCCGGCCGGGTCAGTTGCGGAATCTCAAAGATGCGGATGGGCGGCGGCTGCCGCGACAGCGCGGTGCGCGGCACGTAAGCCACGGCGCAATTGGTCGTTCCCAGATCAATGCCGACGATGAAGCGCACCTGGTTTTGCGGGAACCGCGCAGCTAGAGCCGGTCCTTTATCATCCGGGCGATTTCCTCGCGCGCCTGGGAGTTCGGCACAGGTCCGAAGGCACGCGCGTCCCGAGCGCGGTCCAGCGCGTACCGCCAGGTCCAATCCGTCTCCCTGGCCCATGCGTTGTAGACGTCCACGCTGTCCGCGTGGTGCTGCCGCAGGACGTCGAGCACGCGGTCCTGGTACGGCTCGCACTGGTGCTCGCGCGTCGGTTCCGGGATCACGCCGGCCACGACGATGGCTCTGACGCCGGCCAGGCGCAGCCTGTCTATCAGCACGTCGAGCGCGCGTTCAAAGGTATGTACGGGCGTCTGCCGGGCCACGTCGCCGCCGCCCAGGCAGACGACCGCGATCGCTGGCGCCTTTCCGTCGGCTTGGCTGCGGACGAACTCATCCAGCCCGGCCAGCATTCTGAACAGCGGCAGATGGCGATGCGGCCCAGCCGTAGAGACGCTCTGCCACGCGATCTTCGGGGTGGCCGTGGCCAGCGCCTGCGCCACGCCGAACAACTGGCTCGGGTCGCTCTTCTCCGGCACTCCCTCCACCAGCGGATCGCCGATAAAGAGCGCCTCCTTGCCCGCCGCCTCGCGGGCCAGCGACTTCCGCAGCGGCGCAAACTTGCGGTACTCCGCCTCGTTCTCCTTGGCCACGATCACGATCACGCGCTCGGCCGGAACAGGGTCCGTACTCGCGGCGCCCGAAGCCGGTTCAGCCTTCGCGGCCGAGCCGGGGCGGAACAGCAGATGGTCCGGACCAGCCTCGATCGCGCCCGGCCAGGGCGCGCTGGCATGCAGCAGGCGCAGCGGCATTGTCTCCACCTCGGCGTCGCCGACAAACAGGCGGATCAACATCTGCACGCCGCCGCCCCGGACCTGCTCCTCCAAGGGCCCGGCTTCCAGGCTGACGCGACGCTTCCGCCGCGGGCCCTCCAGCGGCGTCGCGTCATACTCCTCCGCCGCGGCCACGGCGCCGTTGCGCGCCGCATCCTGCAGCGACCACGCCAGCCGGTACTGCCCCATGGGCCGTGGCGCGGGCGGCAGTGCGGGCGGCTTGCATTCCAGCCGCTCCTTGAACACGATCATGGGCGGCGGGCTGAGCATGGCTTCGAGGTGGATGTGGCCGTTCTCGTCAGGGTAGAGGAAATCGGGCGCCGCCTTGAGCACCAGTTCGCCTTCGAGGTCCAGCAGTTCCGGAGAGGTCTTGCCCAGCACCGGGAAACTCGCAGTGCGCGCTGCCATGATGCTCTGGTTGTCCGGCCCGACAAGAGCCAGCTTGGCCTCTCTGCCCGCGGAGACCCAGACGGCAAGCGCGGCGCCTGGCGTGCCGACGACCTCGCTCATGCCCGGCGCAGTGGCCTTCAGGCGCGCTCCCGGCACCGCCCCGACCGCCGTCGCCATGAGCATGACCCGTTCGCAGGCCAGGCGGTCTCCGCGGTACGCGCCGGCCCGCACCTGGCCGAGGTTCTCGACGTGGATGAACGGCTGCGGCGAGTTGCTGCCGCTCTCCATGCGCGTGACCACGGCGGGCAGATGATGGACGAACGCCTGCGGCGGGATGCAGAGGAAATCCCTGGCGAACGGCGGCTGCCAGTGCAGGCGGACGCCGAACAGGCCGAGCTTCATGTTGGTCTCGCCGGCCGGCGTGGCCTCGGCGTAATACAGCGTCACGCGGTGCAGGCCTTCCGCGAGCCTCAGTGTGCCGGTGAGGGTGAACGGCTGGCGTTTCGCGTCGGGCGCGCCGACCCCCAGCACCGGGATGCCGTTCACCAGCAGGTGCGCGATGCCCGGGGTATCCACGGAGAACTTGTAGTCGCCCGAGACCGGCGCCCGCAGCAGGCCTTCATAGGCGGCGGCGTAGCGTTCCGGGTTGATGACCCCAGTGATCACGCCGAAGATCGTGATGTTGACCCTGAAATACGGGCACTCCGGATCGTCTATGTTTGTGACCTGCTTCGTCGGCAGGTTGCCTCGTACAGGCAGAAGCGGCGCAGACCCGAGCGCGTGTTGAAGACGACTTCCGCTTCCGTGCCCGCCGGCCGCACCTGCACGGCGCACTCCGCGCCGTCTTCGCCGATGAGCAGCACGCGCTCGGCCCCCTTCGATCCGGGCGTCGCGCCGAACTTAAGCGGCAGCAACACGCTTGCCGTGTCCGGCTCCGCCAGCGTGCCGGCGCCGGCCGCGGCCGGTGGGCGCACTTCGAGGTAGAAACGCTTAGTGTAACCGGCGTCCTTCCACGGCTGCAAGGCCTGCGGGACGGGCCATTCGCCCTCGGCCGCTGCCACGGCGAACGCCGCGAGGCAGCACGCGCTGGCCAGGCACCGGCATGCGGCGCTCACGCGAGCCACGTGTTGTGAACTTCGCTGCGCGTTCATGCTCCCCCACCTGCCGCCGTAGTCACGCTTTCCATCGTTGCGGGCGGCTTCTGCTGCGGATCAGGCGGCCGATCAGTCGGCTGCTGGGGCGAGAGTCCGTGCTGGGTTTTCTCCCAGTAGAACGGGTTGGTGAAGAGCTGCTCGAACCCCTTAAAGGCGGCAATGGAGATCAGGATCCAGTAGAACGGCACCAGCAGCGCATAGGGGAACAGGTCCCACAGGCCGCGCTTATGGCATGAGAGCAGGCCCAGGAGGACGAACACGAAGTTGGCGATGAAGAGCATGATCGCGATAGGATAGAAGAGCTGCGAGACGAGCGACCACGAGTCAATCGCGGCGACGTTGTCCCTCAACTGGTTCCAGTCCAACTGGTGCCGCAGGAAGCCGCGGACGCTGTTCCAGAAGGTGACGTTGGCGAAGCGTTCCTCGTCCACGACGTTGGTGTAGTACAGTTTCCAGCCGCGCAGGGCGTCGCGCACCGTGGTCGTCTCGTCCAGTTTTCTGTTCAAGATCGCGTTGGGCAGCACGTTGGCAAGCGGCTCGCGCAGCAGGTACGCGCCGGTCATCAGCCAGAACACCATATTCAGCAGGAGCATCAGCGAGAGCCCGCCCACCGTGAAGCGGAACGTCAGCGCGTGCCACAGTCCGAGCTGCCGTGGGCTGCCGGGCGCCTGGCGCCGGAAACGCTGCGCAATGGAAAGGACGGACGAGCCCACCGACAACGCGCCGAGCACGACGCACGCCGCCTTGAACCAGACGATCCATCGCTGCAAGTCTTCCGGCAGCCCGCCGCCGCGGAGGTCCTCGTCGAACACCCTCCACAGCGCCGCGTAGATGCCTGCGAGGATCAGTCCCGGCAGCACGGCGTCGCGCGTGTGCACCAGATGCGTCTGGAAGTAGCCTTTGATCCAGCGGCTGCGCTGGCGGATCCAGTTGCCCACCTGGCTGTTGGCTTCCTCCCAGGTCGTCGAGTCGAGGACCTCGGTGGAATAGCCGTTGCGCGCCATGCGGATGCCGAGGTCGCAGTCCTCGGTCACGTTGAAGGAGTCCCAGCCGCCCAGAGTCTTGAGCGGCGCGGTGCGGAAATGGTTGGACGTGCCGCCGAGCGGGATGGGCGTGCCCACCGCGTGCAGGCCCGGCAGAAAGAGATCGAACCAGTTGGTGTATTCCAGCGTGAAAAAGCGCGTCAGCGTGTTCTGGTGAGCGTTGAAGTAGTTCAGCTTCGCCTGCAGGCAGGTGACCGACTTCTTGCCCTGCGCGTCCAGCCGGCGGAAGACGACAATGGCTTTCTTGAGCTGGTCGCGGTCGGGCTGGTCTTCCGCATCAAAGATCACCAGGTACTCGCCGCGCGCCTTCTCCAGGCCCCAGTTGCACGCGCGCGGCTTGGTCCGCGGCTCTCCTTTGGGCACGGACGGCGCGACGATCACCTCCACGCAATGGGGCAGGGACTCGAGCACCTCGTTGATCTTGGCGCGGGTGGCGAGGTCGTCCTCTTCGAGCAGCAGCTTGACGTCGAGTTTCTCCACGGGATAGTCCAGGTGCGTGACCGTGCGCGCGATCTTCTGCGCCACTTCGGGTTCCTTGTACATCGGCACCAGGACCGTGAAGACCGGCAGGGACTTCTCATCGAGCGCCTGCAGCTCCTCGCGCGTCACCCGCTGCTCGCTGGAGCGGATCATGGCCAGAAGGACGCTCGCCAGGCGGAAGAAAATCACCACGCCGTAGCAGCCGCAGAGCGTGAAGGTCAGGACGGTGAACGCAACCTTGTAGTCACGAAGGAAGCACAGCAGCAGCGCGCCGGGCACAAGGACGAAATAGCACAGGAGTTGCCGCAGGTTGCAGCGGCGCGCCGCGCACACGTCCCCCTGGCGCACGAGGAACTCCCGTGTGTGCTTGTCCGTGATCTGTTCTGGAGCGAGGATGGCCATGCCCCCCAAGACGCGGAGACCGATCGTTCCGCCAGCACAATTGAGCTTACACCACCTACTGCATTTATACAGAGCAGGGAGTGTGAAGTCGCGGGAATTTTCCCGAGTGGAACCGCGGATGCACGCGGACGAA
This sequence comes from Planctomycetota bacterium, assembly GCA_026692735.1. Taxonomy (GTDB): domain Bacteria; phylum Planctomycetota; class SZUA-567; order H5-PLA8; family H5-PLA8; genus JAPLOD01. The sequence goes on from JAPLOD010000796.1 coordinate 5,654, forward strand.
CCTAGCGCGGCGGAGCCGCAGCCCAACGGGAGGGAAAGGTTTCAGGGTTCCGGGTTCCGGGTATCGGGTATCGGAACAACAACGAGCAAGGCACTGTGCGCAGGTCGCCGTGCTCAAGCCTTTGGCGGTTCCGCCCCGCCGGCCGCCTTCCTGGCCGCGGCTTCATCCATCCGCCGCAGCCCTTCCATCAGCAGGCCCATGGTGTCGCTCTGCACCGTGCCCGGGTCGCCTTCCGCGGGCGGTGTCGGCTCAAAGCAGAAGTCCGCATCCGGCCACGTCAGCATCTTGAAGAAGGCTTCGTCGCCGAGAGCCTCGGCGGTCTTGGCGGCGGTGAGCGTGCCGTTCCGGAACCCCAGCCGTCCCTGCTCGCCGTAGTAGTTCAACACCAGCGCGCCCGTGCGCCGGCTCTGGCTCAGCGTCTGGACGAGGTCCACCAGCGAGATCATCGAGAGCTTGCCGATGATGCCGCGGCTGAGCTCGCTCTGCAGCGAGGCGTTCGTCGCCTTGAGGCGCTCGGCCAGCAGCTTCGAGAACTCGCGCGAGAGCACCGGGCGCTTCAGCAGCAGCGCCTCGAGTTCGTCCTTGTGCACCGACAGGATGGAGGACTTGCCGCGCGAGCGTACTTCCGCCGAGGTCATCTCGCCGGTCAGGATGGACATCTCGCCGAAGCAGTCGCCCCGCGAGAGCGTCACCAGCACGGTCTCGTCCTTGCCTTCGCCGCGCTTGGCCACCTCGACGGTGCCGTCGGCCACGATGAACAGGTGCTGTCCGACCACGCCCTGCATCAGGACGATCTCGCCGCCGAGGTAGCGCTTCGTCTGGCACGAGCCGATGAGGTCCGCGGCGACATCCTTCGGAAGCCGCGACAGGAACGGGCCGGCTTTCTTGAGGACCTCGGTGGCCGCCGCCGTGCCGCGTTCGAGCCGCCGGGTGAAGCCTCCCTCCTCCGCCTCCGGCCTGGCCGCTTCGGTGACGAACTCCATGCGGAAGACCGCGTCGCAGGCGGCAGTGTCGCAGAGCAGGCAGTCGTCGGGCAGAGCGCCGCCCGGCGGCAGCGCTTTCAGGATGTCCTGCAGCTTCGGGAACACCGAACAGAGCCCGCCGCCGCAGAGCCTGGCGCCGTGGTCCGCGCGGACTTCGCGGCCGCTGACAAGCCAGCGGTCGCCGGTTTTCAGCAGCCCGCAGGCGCCGGGCTGGTGGACGATCAACGCTACCGTGCGCTCAGCCATTGTGCGTGTCCTGGAACCACACGCTGAACTTTCGTCCAAGCGCGCACGACTGTCAAGCGGCGCGCCGCTCAACCCGCGTGCGTGTGCCACGGGCACGTTCCGGTGCGTGCCCGTGCGCCGCGGGAACACGGGCAGCCAACAGCAAACAGAGGCTGCCCGTGGCACACCCATCCCAAGGCGACGGTGCGGCGGGCGGGCGCCGCGAATACGCTCAAGAGGCAATCGCCTTCAGGATCACGCCGCGGATCCATTCGAGCTCGTCGGGCGGCAGGCCCTCGCCGAAGCGCGCGGTCTGTTTGTCGGAGACCGCGGCCAGGCGGTGCTCGCTTCCCGCCTGCTCGACCCGCAGTTCCTCCAGCTCTTCGCCCGGGATCTCCACCGTCTTGCTGGACACCACGCCGTGCGTGGTCACGCGCAGGCCGCGCCCGTCCGCCTCGATCTCGCTGCGGCGTTTGAGCTTGGCGAGGACCATGCCGAGCGACGACGCCAGGGGCATGAGGATGAAGAACAGTCCGAAGAACCCGCCGAAGAGCCACTTCATCTCACCCGGCATGCCTGGCTGCGACACCATCGGCCAGAAGAAGACGAGGCCGACGAAAACCCCAAAGATGACGGCACACCCCACCGGCACGAGCAGCGCGGGACTGAACGGCGCCAGCGGAATACTGAATGACACCGCATTCCCGTGGGCGGAGAACGTCGCGCGCATGCCCGCCGGCGGCGCGGAGATGTCCACGTCCTGGCCCGTGCGCCGCAGTCGGTCGCGCAGCGGCTCGTCCAGCGTGCCGGCTTCCCGCCGCACGGTTGTCCCGCCGGACGAATCCGTTACGCCGAGGTCCATGAACTTGGCGATCTCCTCGGCAAGTTTCCGGGCCTCGCCCTCGTCCCGCGGCTCCGAGATATCCAGTTTGTCGCCCGTGCCGGTGAGCCGCACCGGGTAGACCGTGTAGGTGCTGTTCTTGCTGCGGCGCGTCTCCCGCGTGATGGTAACTTCCGTGAACTGCCGCCATTCGTAGACTTTCGTCCACATGGGGAAGAGCAGCCCGTACCAGCGGGTGACGGTCTTGGCCCCTCTGTCGAAGATGAAGCCCGAGCGGCCGAAGACGAACACGGCGCCCACGCAGGCGAAGACCAGCCCAAAGAGCGCAGGCGCGATTGCGGCCGCGCCGGTCACCGGGGCGCCGCCTTTGGTCTTCATGGTGCCCATCAGCGCCGCGAATATGACGCCGATCCCCGCAGCCAGGAACGGCAGGCCGAAGAGCGCCTGGCAGCCGCCGCCCTCCTTGAAGGCAAGCTGGTTGTAGTTGTTCGTCTCAACACGGCGCATAGACGCTCATCCCCACCTTGACTTCAGGCCCTCCCCCCGCGACACTGCTTTCTTCGGTTCACGCCGTAACGCGGCTTGTCAGGTCGTGGCGCGTTTATACCAGAGAGACGGCACGGAAGGAACAGGAGACCATGCAGGCGACGAAAGCGCACGCACTCATCCAGGCCGCCGAACGCTTCGGCACGCCCGTCTACGTCTACGATCAGGCCACCATCCTGGACCGCTGCCGGTCCCTGCTGGCGGCCATCCCCTACCCCCGCAAGAAGCTGCTCTATGCCGTCAAGGCCAACTCCAACCAGGCCGTGGTCAAGACCATCCTCGGCGCCGGCTTCGGCCTGGACTGTGTCAGTATCGGCGAAGTCCTGCTCGGACGCACACTGGGCGCGGGGACGATCCTCTACACGCACAACAACGTGGCCGATGCCGAGTTCAGCGCTGCGGTGAAGATGGCGCGGGCGGCCAAGCCGCGGGTCTGGATCAACTGCGACAGCCTGCAGCGGCTGGCGGACCTGCCGCGACGCAGCGCGTGCTTCGTCCGCATCAACGGCCCGGTCGGCGGCGGCCACCACGACCACGTCATCACGGGTGGGCCGGACAGCAAGTTCGGCATTCCATGGGAGCAGATGCCGGAGGCACTCTCGCTTGCCGCGGCGCGGCAGCACAGGATCATCGGCGTGCATCAGCACATCGGCTCGGGCATCCGTGACGTGGCGAAGTTCGAGCGCGCCATCGAGGTGCTGCTCAGCGTGGTGCGCAGGTACAGGTTCCCCGATCTGGAGTACGTCAACTTCGGCGGCGGCATCGGCGTGCCCTACCGGCCCACCGAGCAGCCCATGGACCTCCGTGCGTTCGGCGCGATGCTGACGGGGCGCTTCAGCGAGTTCTGCCGCGAGGCCGGCCGGGACCTGACGCTCATGCTGGAACCGGGGCGCTTCCCCGTGGCGGAAGCCGGGTACCTTGTCGTCCGCGCGAACACCATCAAGGAGACGCCGTACGGCAAGACCTATGTCGGCGTGGATTCCGGCTTCAACCATCTGGTGCGGCCGACGATGTACGGCAGCTACCATCACATCACCAACGCGAGCAACCCGCGGGGCAAGACGCGCCCGTACTACGTCGCGGGCTATATCTGTGAGAGCGGCGACATCTTCACGCGCGGCGACGGCGACGAGAACCGCGCGGCGCCGCGTGAGCTGCCTGAGGTCCGCCGCGGCGACCTCCTGGTCCTCCACAATGCCGGCGCCTACGGGTACGTGATGGCCAGCGAGTACAACATGCGCCCGCGCCCGCCCGAAGTGCTGCTGAGCGGCGGGAAGCTGGTCCTGGCACGCCGCGCGAAGACCGTAGGGGAGTTGGTGCGGGAAGCGCTGGGCAGCGGACGGTAACGGATTGGCGATTGACGATTGGGGATTGATGGTTCGCGGTTGGGTGTGCCTGCGGCGCCCCGAAAAACGCTGAAGCGTCTTTCGGGGCCACCCGCGCCCCCGAACGCCGGCTTGTGAATCAGGAAAAGGACGGCGTGGTGGCACAAGCAGGTGGCCACAATGGTAGAGGACAAGCCTCTGAGCGGGCGGCGGCCCTCGCAACCTGACTCCCCGAAGGGAGAGACCGCTCTTCGCACGTGCTCGTCCACGCCGTCCCAAAACGGGATTTATCCCGGCGCGCAGAAAGGTCAAGATATTTCCGGCAGAATCCGCGGAGGGCATGCGGAAGGCTGGGGCGCCCCCTCATCCGGCGCTGAAGCGCCACCTTCTCCCCACGGGGGAGAAGGGAACAGACCGCCCCGATACGAATATTCACTCCTTGGATTTCATTCAGCGTGCTCGTTGTTGTTCCGAAACCCGAACCCGGAGCCCTGAACCCCGAACCCTGTACGTTCAGCGCGTTGAGGTGGGGATGCTTTTGTCGCCGCTCTCTCCGCGCGGCGGGGCGGCGTCGCGATTGGCGCCGGCATCGGGGATCCTGGGCTGGGCAGAGTCGGCGCGGATCCAGTCGGGGCGGGTACGCAGCACTTCGAGGATGGCGCGCCAGCCCTCGGCGTCGGTCTCATTCTCCTGGGTCATGATGCGCAGCGTCTCAATCGTGGCCCGCTTGACCTTCGGGTCGTCGTTCTCCACCTGCCCGACGAGGAATTCCAGCGCGGCAATGTCCTTGAAGTACGACAGGTCCCGGATCAGCTCATCGCGCCCCGGGCGGAAGCGGTGGAAGGCTTTCATGATATAGGCGGGAGCGCGCTTGTCGCCGATCCTGCCCAGCGCCCGCGCGGCACTCTCGCGCAACTTCTCATCGCGCTCATCCAGCACCGCCTCCAGCAGCGCTTCCGCGGCCGCCGGCGTCTTGGCGCGCAGTTCGCCCAGGGAGAAGGCGGCGCAGAGCCGGGCGTCGCCGTCGTCCGAGGTCTTCAGCAGCTTGGCGAGCGCCTCGATCGCCCGCTGATCGCCCAGGTAGCCCAGCGCCATGGCCACGCCGTCCAGCTTCTCGTTGCGGCTGTTGAGCTTGGCGATGAGTTCCTCCGCGGTGGTCTGCCCGGAGAGGGCCACGACGGCCTTCGCCGCTCGCTCGCGCACGGGCTTGGAGCGGTCCGTGAGCATCAGCGCCACGTTGCGCACCACGGCCTCGCTCTTGTCGCCGATGCGGCCGAAGGCGTCCACGACGCCGCCGCGCTCGCGCTCGTCCTCCACGTCCAGCTTGTTCTGCAGGTAGGGCACGACGCGTTTGCCTTCGCGCACCAGTTGCCGCATGATCAGGGAGTACTCGAGATCATCGGCGTTCCTGAAAACGTTGAGCGCGCGGTCCACCAGTTCCTTGAGGTACTTCTGGTCCTTGTTGGCCAGCTCGATGATCTTCGTCTGCAGTTTGGTGACGTCTTCAGGCTTCCACCCGCCGTCCTTGCACGCCTTCTGGACCTCGCTCATCGCCTCGCTGGACGAATCAAAGCGGCAGTTCGAGGCCTGCGCGCGCTCCGCGGGGTTGGGACCGGGCTCCATCAGTTTCAGGATCACTTCGATAGCCACGCCGTCCTTGGCCATCTTGAGGATTTTGGCGTTGTCGAGTACCTCGCCAGCGCGGAGTACGCGCAACCCCGGAACGCCCAGCGCCAGCAGCAGCGCAACCGAAACAAGAACGCGGCAGTGGTACACCCGCTTGCCCATGGCTCCAGCCTCCTATGGTCACGTACCCTATAGTTGTCGTCTCATTCCAGCCAAAAAGCAAACGAAATACAGCGTCAGATAGTCGCTCGCACGGCCTCGCATCATAGAGTAATCTCAGGCGTGTCGGAGGCTTAGGAATGGCGGAATGTGACACTACCTTCCCAGCTCCGGCCAAGGGCGCCGGGTGAAAAGCCGGTTCCCCGGCCGGTCGGCCGGCGGGCGATCCCTTCGCGTATTTCGAGGCGATGATCGGCAACTGTGTTGCGTACGCGCGAGCGGCGCACGCGCAGGGCAAGCCGATCGTCGGCATCATGTGCGAGTACACGCCGCGGGAGCTCATCCTCGCGGCGGGCGCCGTGCCGGTGTGCCTCTGCGGCGGTTCCGCGGAGACGATTCCGGCCGCGGAGACCTGCCTGCCCAGCAACCTCTGTCCGCTGATCAAGTCCACCTTCGGTTACCACATCGAGCACGCCAACCCCTTTCTGGAAATGGCCGCGCTGGTCGTCGCGGAAACCACCTGCGACGGCAAGAAGAAGATGTACGAGCTGATGGCGCAAGAGCGCCCCATGTACGTCCTGGAGCTGCCGCAGAAGCCCGACGACCCGCACGCGTTCGAGCACTGGCTGCGCGAGCTTGAGAAACTGAAGGCCGAGCTCGAACGCCGCCTCCACATGCCGATTACCGACGCGCGGTTGCGCGAGGCCATCGCCGTGATGAACCGCGAGCGCGCGCTGCGGCGGCAGCTCGCCGCGCTGATGGAATCCCCCTCGCCGCCGTTGACGGGCCGGCAACTGCTCCAGCTCAAGAGCAGCATCTCCGGCATCCCCGAGGACTTCGCGCAATACGAGAAAGCGCTGGAGCTGCTGCGCGCCAGGCAGCCGGTCCCGGAGCTTGCGTCCCGCGTGCGCGTGCTGCTGACCGGCGTCCCTACGCCCCACGGCGCCGAACGGGTGCTGGATATCATCGAGGGCAACGGCGGCCTGGTCGTCTGCAGCGAGAACTGCACGGGCCTGAAGCCTCTGCTGGAAGACGTGGACACCGCGCGCGAGCCGCTGCAGGCCATCGCTGAGAAGTACTTCCACCTGCCGTGTTCCGTCATGACGACGAACGACCGGCGCATCGAAAGCCTCTCGCGGCTGGCCCAGGAGTACCGGCCGCAGTGCATCATTGAGCTGATCTGGCAGGCGTGCCTGACCTACGATGTCGAGGCCGCCCGCGTCAGGCAACTGGCCGCCAAGCTCGGCCTGCCGTACCTGCGGATCGAGACCGACTATTCGCCGTCGGATTCGGCGCGCATCGCCGTCCGCGTGCAAGCCCTGTTCGAAACAGTGCAGGCCACGTGGCACAGCTCGCCCAGTTGCGCCGCCGTCACTCAAGGGGCCGCACGTTGATGCCGCGAGACCGCATCCTCTATAGCTCGCCCTTTATCCCGGCGGAATGGATCGCGGCGCACGGCTTTCAGCCTTACCGGCTTTTCCCTGCCAGCCACGCGGGCGCCTTTCCCTCGGGCACGAACGAGGGGCTGTGCCCTTACGCCAAGGCGTTCGTGGAAGAGGCTGCTGTAACGCAATCTTCCGGGCCGTCTGCCATGGGCGCCGCCGTTATCTTCGCGACTACCTGCGACCAAATGCGCCGCGCCTCCGAGGGGACGCCGCCCGCGCCCGAGCAACTGGCGGCGGTGATGCGCGCGTACGATGACGCCCGCGCCGCGCTGCGCGATGCGCGCCCGGCAATGCGCGCCCGGGCGGCGGCGGAAGCGCTGGTGGCGCTCCACCAGGAAGGGCCCGCGACAAGCGTCCCGCGGCGCGATGGGGCGGCCCCCGCCGCGCGAGACGGCCCGCGCCTGGCCCTCCTCGGCGGCCCCGTGTTCCGCGACCACTACAATCTCTACGATGAGCTCGAGGCCGCCGGCGTGCGGGTCGTCCTCGACGCCACCGAAACAGGCGAACGCACGCTGCCCGCGCTGTTCGAGCGCGCCCGCCTGCAGCGCGATCCTTTCGGGGAACTGGCGCGCGCGTACTTCGAGCATATCCCCGATGTCTTCCGCAGGCCCAACACCCTTCTCTACGAATGGCTCGATCGTGAACTGGCCGCGCGCGGCGTTCAGGGCATACTGCTGCTGCGCTGCGTCTGGTGCGACCTGTGGCACGCCGAGGCGCCGCGCGTGAAAGAACGCTTCCATCTGCCGGTGGCTGAAATGGATCCAAGCGGGACGGCGGCCGTAGGGCCGGGCAAAGAATCGCGCCTCCAGGCCTTGCTGGAGATATTCACATGAGCGCCGCCATCGGCGGCGCTGTGCGCTGCCTCTCGCTCGCGGAATGGGACCAGCACTACAGCCGCCTCAAGGCGGGCGGCCTGCGGGAGCCGTGGTACGGCGGCCCGCTGCGCCGGCACGTTGACGATGGCGGCGACCTCCGTCTCCTGAAACTGCGCTTCGACAGTTCGCCCGCCGCGCTCCGTCTCTGGAACTTCCTCCTCACCGAAGAACTGCGCCTGAACAAAGCCCGCGAGGCCGGGAAGAAGATCGTCGGCACGATGAAGGACCTCGGCACGGTCCCGGTCATGGTCTACTCGCTGCCCAACGCCGTGGCCTTCTACCCCGACGGCGCATGGTGGGTGCCGTGCGTGATGGAGCTCAACGAAGGCTGCCTTGCGGCCGCGGCGCAGCACGGCCTCGACGAATCCTTCTGTCCCGTGCGCGCCATGGTCGGCGCGTTCGTCACGGGCACGCAGTTTCCGCGGCCCGACATGCTGGTCTGCAGCGTCGGCGCCACGTGCGACGATTTCTCCTCCATCGCGCAGCGCCTCGAGGCACTCGGCTTCCCCATTCTCTGGTGGGAGATGCCCGCGCGCCGCCATCCCGATCCCGACGAAGAAGCCATCGCTCTGCCCGGCGGCTTCAGCGCGCCGGCATGCCAGGTGGCCGTGGTCAAGACGGAACTCGAACGCATCTGCGCGGAACTCGAAACGCTGACGGGCCAGCGCCTGAGCGATGGAGCGCTGCGCGCCGGCATCACAGCGGCGAACGAGGTGCGGCGTGTGCTGGCGCGCTTGCGCCGGCTGGTCTTCTGCGCGCCGCGCTGCCCGCTCCCCGCCCTGGAGCTGCTCATCGCCGAGATGCTGGCCATCCATTTCTGTTCCGACCGCGAGGAAGCGCTGGCGGTCCTGGCCGAACTGCTCGCCGAGACCGAGCGGCGCGCGCAGTCGGGCGAATCTGTCCTGCCGGAGAGGGCGGTGCGCGTCTTCTGGGTCAACCCGGTGGCGGACTTGGCGGTGATGAACCTGCTCGAAGCCAGCGGCGGGCGCCTCTGCGGCACCGATTTCATGTTCAGCCACGCGCTGGATGAGATTCCCGGCGAGTTGCCGCCCTTGGAGGCGCTCGCGCGCATGGCTCTGGCCGATCCGATGGCCGGCCCGGCGCGCGACCGCGCGGCGCGCATTTGCCGGGACGCCGCGGCATTCGGCGCGGAAGCCGTCGTTGTTTCGCGGATTCCGGGCGCGAGCCACTGCGCGCTGGAAGGCGGGATCATCGCGGCGGCGGTGCGCGAACGTCTCGGTTTGCCCACGTTGGAGTTCGAAGTGCCGCCGGTCAGCGACGCGTTGCGACCCACGCTGCAGACGCGTCTGGAAGCGTTGGTGGAAACCGTGCTGGAACGGAGGGGGAAGCGATGAACCACATCGAGGGAGTGCACCTGAGCGATGTCCAGGCCGTCTACAGCGGCCCGGAAGGCGAGCTATGGGAGCTGATCATGGGCGAGCAGGTCCACATTGGAGGCATGACCTCGTCCATGGACCTGGCCGACAAAGCGGGCATCGCCGCGGGAACGCAGGGCGTGGACCTGTGCTGCTGCACCGGCGGCGGCATGCGTTTCCTGGTCCTGATGCGCAAGGTCGCGCGCATGCGCGGCGTGGACGCCACGCCCACGGTGATCGCCCGCGGGCGCGCACGCAACGAGAAGGCGGGCCTGCAGGACAAGATCGAGTTCGTGGAGGCCAACGTGTGCCAGACCGGCCTGCCCGCCGGCGCCGCCGACTTCGTGTGGGGCGAGGACGCGTGGTGTTACGTCGAGGACAAGTTCGCGCTGGCCAGGGAAGCGGCGCGCATCGTCCGGTCGGGCGGCACCGTCGCGTTCACCGATTGGGTCGAGGGCAAGACGCCGCTGACGGCGGAGGAGGCGAGGAGGCTGCTCAAGTTCATGAAGTTCCCGACGCTCGCCAGCCTGCAGGACTGGCGCGAGCTGCTGTCCGCGGCCGGCCTGAGGGTGCAGCGCGCCGAGAACACAGGCCGCTTCGCGCCGCATGTGGACCTGTACCTGGAGATGATCCAGAAGCAGTTCACGTTCGATGCGCTGCGCATTATCGGCTTCGATCAGGCGATGCTGCAGATGCTGGCGGGCGAGATGGCCTTCATGCAGCAGTTGGCGCACAACGGCAAGATCGTGCAGGGCCTGTTCGTGGCACAGAAGGACTGACACGGGCGGGAAAAGGGGACATTCATGTGTTCCCGCCGCGGAAGACATGAATGTCCCCTTTTCTCGGGAGGAGCGGATGTACTTTGCGGGCATTGACGCCGGTTCGCGGACCGTGAAGGTCGCGATCATCGAAGCTGAAAGTCGCAAGGTCGTGGGCCAAGGCCTGCTGGACCAGGGGGTGGACCACGACGGCCGCGCAACGCGGCTTTTCGACGACGTGCTGAAGGCACAGGGGCTCCGGCGGCAGGACATCGTTCGCGTTGTCGCCACAGGGTACACTCGTCACGGCATCAGCCTCGCCGACACGACGATCACCGAGATCACCTGTCATGCCGCCGGCGTGCGCCAGGTGCTCCCGGAGGCGCGGACAGTGGTGGAGATCGGCGGGCAGGACAGCAAGCTGCTGTGGCTGGCCGAGGACGGCGGCGTCCGAGACTTCGCCATGAACGACCGCTGCGCGGCGGGCACGGGACGTTTCCTGGAGGTCGTCGCGTCGCGGCTGGAGACCAGCCTGGCGGGCCTCGGCGCGCAGGCGTGCCTCAGCCGCCGGCCGGCAGCGATCAGCTCCATGTGCGTCGTCTTCGCCGAGACGGAGATCATCGGCCTGCTCTCATCCGGCGTTCCGCGTGAGGATATCGTTGCCGGCGTGCAGGCCGCCATCGCTTCGCGGATCGCCGCCATGGCCGGCCGAAGGATAACTCTGCCGGTGGTGTTCACGGGCGGCGTGGCGCTGGTCTCGGGCATGGCGGCGGCATTACAGACGGCGCTCGAGTGCCCGATTGTTGTCGCTCCGGACCCGCAGATGACCGGCGCGCTGGGCGCGGCGATCCTGGCGGCGCGTGGCAGGTAGCCGGAGCGCAATTTGGCAAAATGCGATCCTGGCGGCGCGGGGCAGGTAGCCGGAGCGC
>JAPLOD010000797.1 GCA_026692735.1 Planctomycetota bacterium
ATGGCGAAACCGCGCCGCTCCGGCGGCAGCCGCGTGACATCCCTCCCCTGCCACCGCACCGCGCCGCTGTCCGGCCGCAGCAGACCGGCCACGATCTCCAGCAGCACGGTCTTCCCCACGCCCGAAGGCCCCAGCAGCACGAAGTACTCCGCCTCCCGCAGGCTCACGCTCACGTCCCGCAGTTCGAACTGGCCCAGCCGCTTCGAGACTGACAGGAGTTCCAGCATCAGGCTACTCCCCGGCACGCCGCGGTCGGGACAGGAAACGCAAGACGACGAAAATACCCACGCAGATAAGCAGCAGCACGACCGCCGCCGCCCGGGCGTATGCCAGGCCGAAGTCGTTGAAGCGCTGGAACACAAGCGTCGGAGTCGTCATCGGATAGTATGCCACAATCACCACCGCGCCGAACTCGCTGATCCCCCGCGCCCACATCATGATCATGCCGCTCACGATGTCCCGCCATGCCAGCGGCAGCGCGACCGTGAAGAACACGCGCGGGGCTGAAGCCCCCAGCGTCCGCCCCGCTTTCTCCAGGTGTTGCGGCACCGCGGCGAACCCATTGCATGCGGCATTGATCAGGAACGGCACGGACACGAACGCCATCGCCGCCGTGATGCCCGCCGCCGTCCCCACGAATCCGCCCAGCGTGGAACCGACGAGCGATTGCCGGCCCAGCACCGTCAGCAGCGCGATGCCGGCCGTCGAGTGTGGAACAATGATGGGGAGATCAATCACGGCCAGCAGTGCCGCGCGTCCGACGAAACGCTTTCGCGCCAGCAGGTAGGCCAGAGGCACTCCCGTCACGGCGCAGAGCACCGTGGCCGCCAGCGCGCAGCCCAGCGTCAGCCGCACCGACGCCATGACCTCCTCGTCAGCCGCTGCCCCGGACACCTCTCCGAACGAGCTGGTCAGCAGCAGGCCCAGAAGCGGCGCGACGATCAGCAGGATCACGGCCGAGCCGAGCAGCGCGAACAGCAGTTCGCCCCACGGGAGTCCCGCCCGTAGTCCGCGTTCAGGTGGCGTGAGCATCAGCGTCCTCCAAGCTCAGCGCAGAGCTTCTTCAGGGCTTCAGGCAGCGCGGCATACTCCCGTGTCTGCGCGGGCACAATCGGTCGTTGGCCGTGCCGTTCCATCACCGCCTGGCCTTCCGGCGACAGCAGCAGTGCCAGGTAAGCCACGGCCAGCTCACGATGCGGCGCGTTGTTCGGGATCGTCACTGCATAGACGATGGGCGCGCCCTTGATGGTAACAGTTTCGCCCGGCTTCTTGCCGGAGACCTGCACCGTCGCGCTGGCGTACAACGCCGCGTGCTGCACCGAGCTCAGGTTCAGCTCGTCCGGCAGGCGGAGGAACTTAAGGTTGTGCTGTTGCGCCACCGACCGGTAGATGAAAAGGTAGTCAATCTCCCCGGCTTCAAGCAGCGCCAGCAGGTCCGTCTCTTTCGGACGCATGAAGCGCCTCCCGTGTTTCGCTTCCAGCGTTGCCGCCAGACCAGGCTGCTTGAGATGCTTCTCGGCGAGCTGAAAGAGCATGAGCGTGCGGTAACCGCACGGATCGCTGTTCGGATCGGCACGCCCGAAACACACGTCCGGCGTCAGGACGGTCTCGGCCCAGTTGCCGCTGTTGATCTGCGCGCCCATCTTCGAGCGCCCTGTGTACGCAATGCCCAGTTCGTTGGACGCGAAGCGGATGTTGAAACCGGCGTGCTGCGGCATCAACAGCTCGTCTATGACCTCGCAATCCGCGGCCCCGAGAACGTCGCAGGCGCGGCCCAGGTCGCTGACCTTGCGCGCCGTGTCGCGGCTCCCCGCCGCCTCCGGCTTGACCGCCACCTGCGGATGCTGCTGCGTGAACAACGCCGACACATCGCGGAAAGGCACGGACAGGCTGCCGGCGTGGAAGATAATCAGTTCCTGCTGCTTCGCGCCGGTCCTCTCGCCGCACCCCGCAATGCCCAGCGCCAGGCCGCCAGCCAGGAACCACGCGCCGATCAGGCAGAGTTGTCCCGCGCCATCCATCGTTCACCATTCTCTCTCGGCCGTTGCGGTTCGTTGTCCGTCTGCCGTCAGCCAGCATTCCGTCTCAGTGCCCCAGGCCGTGCACCATCAGGATGACGTGTTCCAGCGTGAGAAGAATCTCCCGCAGGTACTCTTCCACTGCGCGCGGGCTGCCGGGCAGGGCATAGATCAGCGTCGTGCCTGCCACGCCGGCCACCGAGCGGCTCAGACAGGCGTGCGGATTCGCCGCCCCGTACTTCGCGCGGATGGCTTCCATGATGCCCGGGACCATCTTGTCGCAGACAGCCGTCACTGTTTCCGGCGTGATGTCGCGCGGGCCGACACCCGTGCCGCCGCTCGTCACCACTACGTCCACCCCCGCGTCTCGCGCCGCCAGCAGTTCCCGCCTTAACCGCTCGGCGTCATCAGGCAGTACCGCCGTCTCGAACTCCACATGCCAGCGCTTGGGCCGGAAGAACTCCGCCATGAGCTCTCTCGCCCGCGGTCCGCTGCGGTCCTCATAGTCGCCGCGCGACGCCCTGTCGCTCAACGTGACGATCCGTATCCTGAGCGGCCTCGGCGCGTACTCGCCTGCGTCCCCGGGCCGGATGGCCCCGGGCTGGAGCACGCGGCAGAAAATCCCCGCCTGCGGCATCACGCACCGGCCCACCTCCTTGAAGATCGCACAGCCGTCGGCGTGGCACGCCTTGCCGATCTGCGTTACCTCCAGGACCGCGCCGCCAATAAGGAACCGATCCAGCGGCGCCACCCGGTCCAGGTCAACCCCGCGCGTCGTGATGTTCTCCGCAAACTCGCCCGGCTTGAACGAGCGGCCCGCTTCCGCGCCGAACCGCGCTATGGTCTCGCTGGCCAGCAGGCTGACCTGGCGGTTTCCCGCGCCTGCGTGCGCATCGCCCGCGAGGCCCTGCGCGGCAATGGCGGCCTCGGCCACCGGCTGCTTGGTGGTGCCCTTGGCCGTCGAGATGTTCACCGAGAGCACTTCAAAGCGCCGGGAGGTCATGCTTCTCCTTTGCCAGAAGGCGGATCTCGCCTATCTGCATGGAATGATCCACGGCCTTGCACATGTCATAGACTGTCAGCAGAGCGATGGTGACCGCAGTCAGAGCTTCCATCTCGACGCCTGTCCGGCCGACGCAGCGTACCTCGCTCTCGACACTGACGCCGGCCGGCGTCAGCGCGAGCCGCACGTCCACGTGGTCGAGCACCAGCGGATGGCAGAGCGGGATCAGCTCGGCTGTGCGCTTCGCCGCCTGCACGCCGGCAATCTGCGCCACGGTCAGGACGTCGCCCTTGGCAAGCTGGTTCCCGGCGATCAGCGCGCGTGTCTCCTCCCCTAGTGCAATCGTGCCGCAAGCCCGCGCCACACGCCGCTGCATGGGCTTTGCGCCGACGTCCACCATCCGCGCCTTGCCGGACGCGTCCACATGCGAGAGCTCGCCCATCTCAGCCTCCAATGGCGCCAATCGTGCTCAGGTTGCATGGCGCCCCGCGGCGCGGCTTGGCTTGCACAGCGCGTTCAAGCGCGCCGCGCGCGCCGTATTCGCGAACACTGAAACCCAGATCGGAGAACAGGCATGGCCTCACCACGCCCGCACAGGACAGGCGCAGGCGGTTGCACCTGGGGCAATCACCGCCACTGCCATTCTCCACGATGGAGAACGTCCCGGCGCGCAAGCTCATGCGCCGGATGAAACGGACCACCAGGCCCTGTTCGCGCGCGAACTGCGCCACGCTCCGCGCGTCGGGCTCGTCCGAAGACTCTGTCACCACGCAGTTCAGATTCACCGGGTTCAGGCCCGCGGAGCGCGCCGCAGCGATGCCGGCCAGCGCCTGCTCGAGCTCGCCGCCCGTGATCCGCCGGTAGACGGCAGGATCGAGGGTGTCAAGACTGACATTGACGCGCTGCAGGCCGGCCGCGGTCAGCTCCCGTGCATGCTGCGCCAGCAGGACGCCGTTCGTGCTCAACGACAGGTCGTTGATGCCGGGCGTGGCGGCGAGCATCACAACCAGACTGACGATGTTCCGTCGCACCAGCGGCTCGCCGCCGGTGATCCGCACCTTGCTGATGCCCATCTCGCTCCCCACCCTCACGACGCCGGCGATCTCCTCATAGGAGAGAAGCTGGCCAGGTTCCAGCCACGAGATCCCTTCCTGCGGCAGACAGTACTGGCAGCGCAGATTGCACCGGTCCGTGACGGAGACGCGCAGGTAATTGATGGTGCGGCCGAAACCGTCTTTCATTGGCTGCACCCCGGCAGTTGAAAGAACTCGACACTCGCACCGGCCGGAAGCTCTTTGATCCCGAAGGGCACGGCAACGAAACCATCCGCGCGCGTCAGGGCCAGCAGATGGGCGGAACCGTGGTACGCCAGCATTTCCGCCCGGCCCTCGTTCGTCAGGCATGCCGGGACATACTCCGCCCGTTCCGCGTGCCGCCGCCGGAAGGCTCCGCCCAGCGGCACCGTGAACGCCCGCAACCGCAGAGGTCCGCCCGTCAGGCGTGCCACGGCCCGCAACACGAGCACATGGAACATCAGGAATACGGAAACCGGATTCCCCGGCAGTCCGAACACCATCTTGCCTTCCCTGTTGAACAATTTGCCAAATTGTTCTACGGTGGCGAATGCCGTCGGCTTGCCCGGCTTGACAGCCACGCGCGTGAAGTGGAGCCGCAACCCGACGCGCTCCAGTGCGCCAAGCACGAAATCGGCCTCGCCAACGGACACGCCGCCCGACAGGATGACAATATCCGCCTGCGACAACCCCGCGTGCACGGCGTCGGATACAGCCTCGGGCGTATCCAGCACGGAGACCTGACTGCTCACCTCCAGGCCGCTGGCGACGCATAGCCCGGCGAGCATGGGGCCGTTGATGTTCATGATCCTGCCGGGTGTCAGCAGCGCGGGATCGTCCACGATTTCGTTGCCCGTGGAGATGATCGCGAGGCGCGGGCGGCGGAATACCTCGACGCTCGTGATGCCACAGCCGACAAGATTGCCCACATCAAGCGCGCGCAGGACGATCCCGGCAGGAAGAACGACATCGCCCCGCTTCATGTCCTCGCCCTGTTTGCAGAAGTTCGACGGCCCCTGCTCCTTCAGCTTCACGAACTCCCCATACTGTTCGGCCTCTTCCTGCATGACGACTCGCGTCGTGCCCGCCGGCACGGGAGCGCCGGTCATCACCTTGACAGTCTCACCGGGGTGCAGAGCTGCCACGCCGGCCTGGCCCGCGGCAACGGTCTGAACAACGCGATATTGGCCTTGACTGCCCGGCCCGCCGGTACCGCAGGCATCTTGCCTGCACGGCGGCGCGCGACGCCCCCGCCGGCCAGGGCCGATGGCGTAACCATCCACCGCGGCCTTATCGAAAGGCGGCAGATCCAGGTACGACTGCTGCTCGCGCGCCAGCACGCGGCCGACCGCAGTGCGCGTGGGAACCGTTTCCACCGCCAGGCGCACACCGGCCAGCGTCTCGTCAACGATACGGAAGGCGTCCTCTAGGGAGATGACTCTGCCGGCCTCAGCCACCGTGGCGCTCCTCGCGTCTGCCACGCAGGAAGATACGCGACGGCCAGCGCCCTGTCGAGGAGAGCGGCCGCACGGCTCACAGCGGTACCAGCCGGAGAGCGTTCGCCCTGGTGATACAGTCCCAGCTCCGCGGGCGAAGTGAGCACGATTTCAGGAACTTGTACAGCGCGTCGTCGAAATAATCGCGGCCGAAGAGGCAACGCGTGTGGTACGTGTTAAGGAACCGTCGGGCAATGGCGGGGTTGCGGCGCAGGGCCCTCAACGCGCTGCCCGCCGAGAGATCGCAGTAAAGGTTCGGGTAACGGTCCAGGTATTTCCAAAGCCGGCCGCCGGGCGTGACGGGGCCCTCGGGGTACGGCGCCTCGGACGCGTCGGCATCCCCGGAGATCTCACGCCAGAAGCCGGGCGCATGGCCGACGAACACCGTCCGCCGGCACAGTTCCAGCGCCCGCGCGAGATTCTCCCAATCGCAGCAGTACCAGTAACCGGGATCGCGGCCCAGCGTGCGCCGCGGCAGCGGCACATCCATGTGGAAGATGACCGGCAGCTTGGCCTCGCCGCAGTAGTGGAACAGCTCCAAGGCCCCCGGCTCGTCAAGCATCACCCGGCACTTGAGTTCCCCGCAGCCGCGCACGCCGAAACACTTGACCGCGCTGCGCAGGCGCGTCAGCGCCCCGCGCTGGCGCGGATCGGGCGCGTAAAACGGGACAAAGCGCTTCGGGTATCGTGCAACCGCCTCCGCCACATCGCGGAACGGCAGCTCGCTCTGCCCCGGCCAGAGCACGGCCTTCGACCCCTCGTCAACCTCGTCGGGCGGCACTTCCCACGTCAGGAGCCACATCACGCTGATGCCGTGCTCGTCCATATTGGCCACCACCCGCCTGGCATCGTAACCGTACCAGTTCACGTGGCCGTGGCAGTCAATGAGTCTCGGGCGGCGTGGCCGTGCCGTTCTCGGGGCCATCTTGGGCAATCCTTTCAACAAGAGCAGCGCTTACGCGCATCAGAACCGGACGGTCTCCGGCTCCTGTAATGCTCACTCACCTTGCGGATGGCAGCCAGCGTATCGTCAACCTCCCGCGCGGAGAGCCATTCATTGAGCGGGAAGAAAAGACAATTGGCAATGACGGTCTCGGCATTCGGGCAGTAGCCCTTCCTATAGGGCGGCACGACGTGAGCCGCACCGAAAGGCCAATCCGAATGGTTGAAGGCGCTGCGCCGCTGGAGGTACGGGTAAGCCAGGTAGACCGGGTCCACATAGCCCTTCCTTACGGGGATGCCTTCGGCCTGCACGGCCTGGGCGAAAGTAACCACGTCAACTCCCAGCACGGCGGGGACAAGCTGGATGAGATAGAACCAGTAGGTGGCGTACCCGCCGCGGGGCACGTGGTGCGGGATCACGCCGGGAATGCGGCGCAGGCCCGCGGCGAGACGCTCGCCCAGTTCGTGCCGGCGGCGTGCAATGCGCGGCAGTTTGCCCAGTTGAGCCAGGGCCACGGCGCTCTGCAATTCGGTGATGCGGTAGTTGGGCGCGACGAACTCCATGGCCCGCGTTCCGCCCAGGCGGTCATAGCATTTGTCGGCCGCCAGCCAGGCGTGGCGGTAGAGCGCTTTGTCGCGGGTGACGACCAGACCGCCGTCGCCGCAACTGATCTGTTTGAAGTCGTTGAGGCTGAAGCAGCCAAAGGTGCCGAAGGAGCCGACCCACCTGCCGTTCAGGCGTGCGCCCCACGCCTGGGCGCAGTCTTCGATGAGCTTGAGCTTGCGCCGGCGGCAGAGCGCCACGATGGGTTCCATGTCTGCCGGGCAGCCGGCCAGGTGCACGACGATGACAGCCCTGGTGCGGGGCGTGATGCGCTGCGCGATGCTCCCGGCGGTGATGTTGTACGCCGCCGGGTCAATGTCGGCGAAGACAGGAATGGCGCCTTCGTAGACGACGCCGAGGATGGTGCCGGCATCGGTGATGGGCGAGGTGATCACCTCGTCGCCCGGTCCGACACCGCACGCTTTGACCGCCGCATGGATGGCGGCCGAGCCGGAACTGCAGGGCACCACGCAGGGCACGCCGCAGAGCCGGGCCATGCGCGCACAGAGCTGTCTGGTCTTCCGGCCCTGCGTGTAGAAGAGTGTGTTCTGGGCCAGCGCTTCGCGGAGGTGCTTGAGCTCCTCCCGCCCGAAGCGCGGGCCGGCTGCGGGCCACGGACGGGTGCGAGCTTTCGGTCCGCCGTGAAGGGCGAGTGCGCGCATCGGGCTATCCCTTTCCTTGGGCGAGCAATTCGCCGGCATGTGCCGCCACCTTGCGGTACGCGTCCGCGTATTCCTTGATCATCTCCGGCTCGTCGTGCTTGAACCACGGCACCCAGTGAACGAACTCGCGGGCCCTTTCAGCCACAGGCAGGCTGCCCGGCCCCTGCCGCACGTCCCGCTGCCCGAACGCGACCACCGTCGGCCGTCCCTGCTGGAAAACATCGGCCGTGTGGAAGAACGGATGCAGATGCAGCGGTTCGTTCGGCCCTGCGCCGCTGGCACTCACGCCCTCCGCGCGAACCGCTTCGCAGAACCGCGCCAGCGGCAGGCCGCCCAGTTCATCCGCTCTGTACAACCCGGAGGCTGCATACCACGCGCCCATGGTGGACCCTGAACCGCGCGGCGGCCGATGCGCGTGGACGCCGGGCACACCCTCAAGAAGATCCCAGAAGCGGTTCATGGCGTTCTGGATTTCCTGCATGCGCGCATCGAAATACTTGAGCTGCACGCGGCCCATCGCCGCACAGGTCTGGTTGAGGCGGTGCTTGACGGCGCCGAGCGGCAGGCCGGCATAGGCCTTCAGATTCTCGCGCGTGATCTGGTTCTCCACGGCATTGTAGCGGCTGAACACACCCGTCCGTTCGTAGTGGCCGAAGGCGACGCAGCGTTCGTACAGCTCGCGGTCGCTGGTAGCCATCATACCGCCCTCACCAATGGGCAGGCCCTTCCCGGACATAAGGCTGAAACACACAATGTCGCCCAGCGTCCCCACTTTGCGGCCTTTATAGAGCGCCCCGTGCGCGTGGCTGGCATCCTCGATGACTCGCACGCCGTGCCGCCTGGCCAAAGGCAGGATGCGGTCCATGTCGCACGGATGCCCGAGATAGTGCACGGCGACGATCGCGCGCGTGCGCGGTCCTATGCGGCGTTCGATATCCCCCGGGTCGAGGCACAGCGTCTGCGGGTCAATGTCAGCGAAGTTGACTGCCGCGCCCAGCAGCACCGCCGGCGCGCCACTGGCCCAGTAGGTGATGCTGGGGCAGATGACCTCATCGCCCGCGCCGACGCCGCATGCCCAGAACGCCGCGTGCAGCGCCGCGGTGCCGTTGCAGCAGCCAAGCGCGTGCGGCACACCGAGCCAGACCGCGAACTCCCGCTCGAATTGTCTGGTGATGTCCGTGCCGCTCATGCTGCCCGCGCGCAGCACGGACAGAACCGCTTCCTCGTCCTCAGCCGTCACGATCGGCCAGCGGAACAAGTCACGCGGGTCCTTGGTCACGGCCTTGGGACCGCCGTGAATGGCGAGTTGCCTTTGAGACATGGTCACCCTCGTTTCCGGCGCCCGTGGGGATTATATACACGCCTACTTGCCTTCCAAGAGCTTCTTGAACCGGGGTTCGTCGCGAAGGGGATCGAGTTCCTTCCACTGCATAGATGGGAACGATGTTGGCTGGGTCGGCAGCAGGCGGTCCGTGAAGCGTTTCATTGGTGGACGGTCCCGGGGCATCCGCCTGCGACATGACTATTCGTCCTCCAGCTTCAGCCCATCCACGTTGGCGTCGCGCTTCAGCATGCTGTCCGGCCGCGCTTCTTCCGGCTGGCCCGCCTTGCCTGCCGCGCTGGAGAACCGCACAAATCCCCATAGACCGGGCTGGAGCAGCGCTTCGGCCGCTTCGTCGGCGACGATGGCCGTCGCGGTATTCGACCAGTAGAGACGCTGCAGCACCTCGCTCCCGTCCGGCCCGCTCACCAGGACGCCCCAGTCCATCTTCAGCCGCAGGCCCGGCGTGATCTTCAGGCCGATGCTCGCCAGCGGAATGGCCGCTTCGAGACAGTACCACGCGTGGCCCTGCCCTTCGCCTGGCGCCTGCACGGCCATCTTCACGCCGTCCAGGCGCACAACGCGCTCGAAGGCAGCGCGGAAGACCAGGGTGTGCGTCTCCCACGCTTCGTCCGGCTTCGCTCCTTTGGCATTGGGCTGATAGAGCACCGCGACCGGCTGGCCATTGGCGACCGACAGCAGGATACGCATGTCGCCCTTCGCGGGGTCGCTGCGGTCGAGCGGCGCCGCCGGGTCAACGCCGATGTGCAGGTCCACGGCCGCGCCCGTCTTGAACAGCCGATGCCAGTCGTTGCCCGTGTTCTTCAGCGGCCCGCAGCCGTTGGCCTTGCAGCACACGTACAGGCTCCGGTCGTCGTAGGCCATGGTGAACGACACGTCGCGGTCCTTCAGGCGGGCGCTCTCGAAGCCCCACTCCTTCGGCTCGCCGTCAATCTTCACGTTCTCCGGCGCGCGCCGGCACTCGATGATCTTCGCCCCTTCGTATGTCTTCCGCTGTTGGGCCTTGCGCTCCCAGTCCATCGCGGCTGCCACGTCTTGCGGCGCGATGCCGACCTCGCCCTGCAGCCGCTTGAACTTCTCCAGCCCAACAACCTCGGCGACGCCCGCGAAGTTGTGCCCCGCCACCACGTAGTACTTGTTGTCCCCCAACACGCGGCAGAAGTACCCGCTGAAATGCTCCTGGCCGGCCGTGACGTCCGTCAGCTCCAGTCCGCGCTCGTGCTCCAGCATGCTCCACGGCCGGGCGCCGAGGGAACGCATATCGCGGAAGATATTCCCCGCAAGCAGACCGTCCGCCGTCCATACGTGCCAGATGCCGCAGTTGGTGTTCGTCACCAAAAACTCGCCGAGATCCCCCGCGTGCGCCGCGGCGCGGCCGACGACATCGAACTCCGCCACCACCTGCGCGGGATACCACGGCTTCGCCGAGTACAGCGCATGCACTCCGCGCCCGCCTGCTGGATAGGACCACACCGGCGCGCCCGTGGCCGAGAACACGTAATCGGCTTTCTCGCTGCCAACGCAGAAGACGTTCCCGTTGCTCAGCCGCACGCCGTAATCGCCCTTCCGTCCGCCGGGCAGCTTCCTGCGTTCATAGACGGGCGCGCCGTTCGGCAGGAACTCCTTGACCTCGTACCGCCACGCGCCGGCGCTGGTGCCGAGCGTCTCGTCAAACGTCCCCACAGCGCCAGGGTCATCGAAGAAGGTGACCTCGTCCGCCTGAGCGTTCCCGTCCCCGTTGCGATCCGTCCACGCGAAGGCAAGATCGCCCAGCGGCCTGCGCCCCAAACTCGCGAGTACCTCCGGCGCGCGCAGCGGCTCAAACCGCCCCGCCATGCCCACTGCCGCCACGCGCCGCAGCCGGTCCTTGTCGTAAAGGTACACGACGCCGCACGACTGCCCGCCGAACATCGGCCGCGTGACCAGATAGGTGCGGTCCTGAACGCGGATGGGCACTTCTCCCGAGGGCGAATTGCCCAGCCACGTCATGTTCTTCAGCCGCGTCTTGCCTGTCTGCCAGTCGAGCTCGAACTCCATCGGCCCGACGAAGAGGCGCTTCTTGTCGTAGGGGTCGAGCACTCCACCGCCGCCGTAGCTCGTGTTGCCAAAGAAGTCCTTCTTGAACGTGCCGTCAGTGCCCCACACGCTGACGCGCTTCGGACTGTAGTCGCATTCGACGACCCAAAGCTGCTCCTGGCCGTCAACCGCGATGTCCACCGCCACGCCGGGGTGGCTGCAAAACCGCGTCGGGTCCCAGGGGCCTGCGACGCGGCCGCCCGGCGTGCCTATCGTCCGCGTGAACCTCCCGGATGGATCGTACACGCGGATGACGCGCCGCTCCGCCGAGCCGTCGAACACGTACAGGTTGCCGGCCTTGTCAAACGTGAGCGCGCGCGGTTCCTGGAGATCGGCGATCAACGGTTTGCGCTCGCCCGTGGCCGTATCAACCTTCACGACCTGGACACCCGAGAGGGCATAGAGGTCGCCGGCAGGATTGAACGCCAGGTCGCCGCCCTTTTCGAGCGGCAGTTCCTTCAGCACTTTCCTCTCCCTGGCGTCGTAGATCTCCAGGCGTTCTGCCACCAGTGGGTCCAGCGGCGCTTCGCCGCCCAGATATCCCAACGGCGCAACGCCGTAAATGCGGCAGCGGGTGGGGTCGAGCGTCTGGCCGCCACGATCGCGGCGCACGCCCACGCAGCCCGCGCGGTCGTCTTCGCGCCACGTCCATTGCGCCACCACGCGCAGCCTCAATGCGCGCGCCTTCACTTCCTTCCCGAAGTCCACGTAGCCGTCAACGTAGCGCGCGTTGCTGTTGTACTGCTGACCCGGCTGATACCAGTCGCGCAACGGCTGCTCGTACGCGCCGATCTTCGTCCACTGCTTGTTGTCTCGCATGTCAGCCGGGCCGCCGTCCGGTCCGGTGTACGCGTCAATCTCCGTGTGCTTGCCGTCAACCTCCTGGATCGCGAGGCCGCGGATGGTCTGCGGCGCATCCCATTCCAGCATGTAGATACCGGGATCGGCGGCCGTGACGGGCTTGTCGCGTTGAGCGTCCCACTCACCGGCCTTGTTGATCTGCCCGGAACTGACGCTGATCCTCGCTTTCGGCAGAAGGCTCGCGAACCGCCGGCGCAGAATCTTCAGCCCCTCGATCTGCGCGCGCCAGGCCTGCTTGGTCTCGCCCGGGCCGCCCTTGTCCTGCAACGCGTCGGCCGCGCCGCCGGTCTCCAGCAGTTCATCGAGTTCGTCCATGCCGCGGTCGAAGCTGATCCGCAGCGCACGCGTCAGCGTGTTCTCCGGCGCCGGCACAACGGTCCATCCCTTGGCCCAACGAACCGCCCCTGGGCGGCCTTTCCAGAAGACGTTCCAGTTCTTCTCGCTGTTGGGCGGCGGCGGATACGGCGCGTCGGCCTTCAGCACGCTCAGCCGCACATGCAGCCCCGGGTCGTCCGGCATCGGGAACACCAGGCTGCCGACCGGCACAGGCCGGTTGAATGCCAGGACAATGTGCTGCCGCGGCGCGGACTCTTTTGACGTTTCCAGGCAGTGCAGCCCGCTGTTGCCCGGCGGAGTGCCCATCAGCCGGAAGAGGCGGAGAAAATCGTTGCGGTATTCCGGCGCGTTCGGATCGTTCGATTTCGGCGGCGCGCCATACTTCGGCTCGCACCTCTCGATATCCACGTCCTCCGCAAACGCCGCGTTCGTCAGCCAGTTCGTATCGCCGCGGATCGCGAGGTACAGCTTGCCGTCTCGCGCCGCCATCCCCCGGATGCCGCGCTGACGCTGCGGTGTCGAGGGCGCTTCCAGGAACGTGTCGAGTCTCTTGCCAGGAAGCTCGAACCGCCACACGCGATCCGTGCCGCCGCCCGCCGCGGCGAACAGGCTCTGGCCGTCGCAGGCCAGGAGCGACGGGCCTGTCCACGCCATCAGGTTGTGATGCCCCCACAGCTTGCGGCCGGCGAGGTCGCACTCGATCAGCGCCACGCCGCTCTCGGCGCACGGCGCGCTCAGAAACACGCGCTCGCCGTTGGGACACACGGCAATCGGCGGCGTGTGATCGGCCAGCCACCCCCCTGGACCGCTGGCGCCGTTGAGCCAGGGCGAGTTCTGGGGCGCGTTGTCAGTGATGTTCGGGTACGGGCACAGCTCATACCGCAGCGTCAGACCGGGATGCGTGATGGCCTTCCACCGATACGTCCCCGGTGCCACGAACGTGCCGTACTCGTCCTTCAGGTCCCACGGCACCGTGATCTCGCCCGCCTTGCGCTGCTCGCGCGCCAGGAGGTTGCGGACGCGCCGGCCCTGCGCGTCGTCAACAGCCAGCGTGACGATGCCGTCCTGTTCGAGCCTGCAGGCAATCTTGAAGGGCGGCTGCTCCTCCACCGCTTGCCGCTGCGGCACGGGCTTGTCTTGCAGGTCGGTGAACACCAGCAGCGAATGGATCGCCGCGTACTGCGGCTGCTCGGTCTTGAGGATCAGGAACTTCAGGCCGCGCGTGGTCACGGACGGGAACCACAGCCAGCGGCCGTTGCTGCCGCCTTCGGCAGCCGCCTGCAGCCGCGTCCATTCCTGGTCGCCGCCGACGGCCGGGTTGACTCCCTCCGGCCCCTGGTATGCCAGCAGCTTGAAGTCCCGGAAGTTGTCCTGCAGGTAGACGCCGCAGACGCCCTGGACCTTGTCCCACGAGATCACGAACCAGCTCGGCGCAATGTCGCTCACGGGCGCGCGCGCGATCCTGCCACGGTTGTCCGGCCCGTGGCTCTGCCACGTCCCGGTCCCCTTGGTGAGCTGCGCCGCTGCGTAGCTGATGGGCGGCCGCAGGTCCGCGTACGAGACGTAGTCGCTCTCGCCGTTGGCCAGTCCATCCGGCGTGATGTTGTGCAGCCGCGCCTTGAGCAGCCGCCAGCCGCGCAGCTCCGACCGCCCGTAGTGGCGCACATCCTTGTAGAGAAACGCGCGGGCCTGAAATCCCGGCGGGAACGTCGCCAGCCTCGTGCCGCCCTGGCTCGAAGCGAAGGCGACCCGCTCCCACTGGTCCTCCTTCGTCGGGTCTGGAGGCACAGGCGCGTCGGCCTTCAGGACGCGCCACTCGCCCTCGCTCGGACAGAGCATCGAGCCGGCCGCGAGGGGCTTCCTGAGGACGGCCATGTACAGGAACTCGTCGGGCTTGCCCTTCCCCGAAGCCTCGCCTCCCACCCACGGGCTCTTCTGCGCAAGACCCAGCGCCCCCAGGACGCCGCTCCTCTGCTCGCCTGCGGCAACCTGGCCGTTCACCAGGACTTGGCAGGACGCCGGCTCAATGTCCGCTTCCGTAACCGCAGACCGCGACCCCTCTTCCGCCCGGCCCGTCCCGGCGAGCAGCAGGGCTGCCCCCAGCACCCCCAGCAGTCGGCCCGCCCTGTTCCGTGTCCAAGACTGCACGTTGTGCATAGCTATATATCGAATCGTCTCCATGGACCCCCTATGTGGCACTGCGAGCTAGCTCGCAGTGCCACCCCCACGCCCGCCCCAATACATACCCCGCGCGGATTTCAGCCCGCATTCTTTTCCAGACGACCACTATACTCTTTCATGAGCCTCGTCTGCCCGTGCAGAACGCCGCGTACGGCATCACGCCAGTCCGCGCTTGCTCTGCTCCTCTTACTCGCCGGCTCAGTCCCGTGCGCCGAGGAAGTCCCCGCCACGCCCGCCGGCGGTGCTGACGCCAAACCCGGCCAAGCCGACGTGGACGACCTGCAGCTCGACGATAGGGCCGGCGCCGAAACCAAAGGCGGTACGCTCTTCCGCGTCGTGCCGTTCGACGATCCCAGGCAAGACCTGTCTCGGAAGCTCTTCTGGCGCACGCTTCCCGGTTCCGTCGCCGCGCAGACGACGCCCCCGCGTCTCTGGGTTGACGGCACGGCCGTGATCGAACCCAGGCTCCGCGTCGGCACCACGGCTGCGGACAAGGCCTTTGTCTACCCGACGGCCGGCCGGATGAAACTCGATCCCGGCGACCACACGCTCACGCCGGGCAACATCAAGTTCAAGATGGGGCAGAAGCAGATCGAATCCAGCAGTCCGGCGCTTGCAGGCGTTGGCGACGACGTCCTCATCCGCTGCGCGCCCGTGCGTTTCGAATCCACCGACGAAGCGGGCGCGCCCGTGCCTGTGCCGCTCAAGCTGCGTCTCGGAACCGATTCCCTCCTGCGCGAAGACGCCGGCTTCACCGTGCTCCTCATCTGGCTGCCCGTGGCGATGAAGTACGACTCCAGCTTCGGCTCGTTTTCGTTGAGCGCCGATGGGAAACTGGCCGCCGGTGACTTGGCGCCGAACGTGGCTCTCACACCCGTTGGTCTGCGGCTCACGCAGCCCCGCCCCTCCGCTGCTGCGCAGCCTGCGGCCGGCCTCGATGCCGCCGGCAGTCTGTGGCTCGTCCCGCATCGCGCGCGCACGGCGTTCGAACAGGGCG
>JAPLOD010000798.1 GCA_026692735.1 Planctomycetota bacterium
CGTGCTCGATGCCCTCGACGCCGAGCTGGTCACAGCGACCGTCGTCGGCGGCGGGCTACCCACCGGTAACTAGTGCGGCAGTTCGCGGAACGCGGTATTCCGATAGGGCTCTGGCTCTTTCGGCAGTCCCAGCACGCGTTCGCCGACGATGGCCTTCACGCGTGAGTCCCACAGCACGAGCGGCTTCTTGCCCAGCTTGCCGATGTACTCGCCCGCCTCGCGCAGCGCATTCCGTCCCTGCACGTATTTTCTCGGAGCAATCAGGATTGCTTTCATGCGACGCCTCTCCTATGAGTTTGCGATGATCCTAGTATCGGTCTTCGGCACAGGCAACAGGAATTCGTCCCCGTCCCGCGTCCCGCGTCACCCGTTACTCTTTCGGCTGTGGCGGTGCGCTCTGGCAGCCCTTCGCCGCGTCCTCCACCGGCAGCACCCGGTTGTAGATCTTCACGCCTGCAATGTACCCGGTCACCTGGAACCCCGGCGCCGGCCCGCCGCTGTACTGTCCGATGTGCAGCGCTCCCGGCCACGATCCCAGGTTCGCGGTCCCGCCTCTCTCCGCCACCTGTTTGCCGTTCTCGAACAGCCGCGCCGTATGGCCGTCGAACGTCCCCACCAGATGGATCCACCGCCCCGGCGCCGGCTGTCCTCCGTCGCAGTCCATCCCGCCGACGTGCCAGCGCCACGCTCCACCCAGCCGCTGCAGGAACCACCCGGCCTGGTTCCATATCCCGCAGCTTACGATCACCGGCATCTCGCCCGCCTGCGCGAAGTACACCCAGCACTCCACCGACAGCCGCCGGCTCAGGTCGAACTCCGGCCGGCGCTCGAACGTCACGCACCCGCCCTGGCGCACGTCCAGAACGCCGTTGGCGACGCTCGCCTTGCCGTTGGCCTTCCCAGGCAGGGACGAGCCGTCCAGCAGCGTGGCATTCGTGTTCTGTGAGAAAGCCGCCACGAACACGGGCTCTTTGGCCTCCGGCAGCGCCGCGGCGACGGCGGCCGCCGTGGGCGCGCTCTCCGCGCCGCGCCGGCTGATGGCGCGGACCGTGTATGCATACTTCGTGCCCTCGGCTCCCTGCGTGTCGCTGTACTCCGGCACGCCGATCGGTTCGGTGGTCAGCCGCTTGAAGTCCTCGGTCCCGGCCGCGGCGCGGCAGACGATGTACCTCACGCCCCCCTTGCCGTCGTCCTTCCATCTCAGCTCAACGCGGCCCGGCGCCGGTGTGGCCGCAAGAGCTGTCGGGGCCGGCGGCGGCGCGGGCGGTGGCACCCTCACCACGGCGCGGATCGGTGCGCAGTGTTCCTCGCCCGAGAAGAGCACCAGCGCGTAGTGCTGCGCCCCCGCTTGCGCCTCGGCGTCCGCATGTCTGAAGAGCCCCGTCGTGGTCAGCAGCGTCTCGCGCGCGGGAACGAACTCGCCGCTTGACCCGCGATGCAGCTCGGCAAGCAGGCCGATCGTCCGTGCCGAACGCTCCCACGACAACCGCACCACGCCCTCGCTGTCCACGGCGGCTTTGAGCGCCGGCAGGGGCTCGGGCAGCGCCGGCGGCTGGAACTGCCGGCACGCGCCCGCCAGGACCTGCGCGCCCGGCATGTCCTCCCGCGGCGCGGCCAAAGCTTGCCTGCGCCCGTCGCGGATGATCCGCAGCATCTCCTGGTAATGCGCGTCCTGCACCGACGCAAATGTCGCGACCGCCTTCGCCTCGGGGTTCGGCGGCGGAGGGTACGGCTGCGCCTTGAACGCTTCCAGCGGCTGCACGGCGTGAGCGTACCCGTTCCACAGCAGGCGCACCCGCTGCCGCTTCGGATCTATCTTCGTGTCGCGGCACATGCCCGTGCCGAGGCCGGCGTCGCCCGGCGCCAGCGGCGCGCGCAGGATGCGGCTCAATTCCGGCCGTTCCAGGTTGAACCAGTCGTCCTCGAAGACCGCTTGGTTGCCGTCGCCGTGGCAGCGCACGCAGCCTGACGCGCGCATCTCCTGGACAAGCGCGTTCTTGGTGCTGCCCCAGCTCTTGACCGAGCAGCCGTGCGCCGAGTAATCCCACGTGCCGTGGTACAGGCCGTTGCTGTCAATCCAGGCCAGGATCAGGTCGCGCTCCGCGCGTGTCAGGTTGGGAATGTACCCCTTGTGCCCGCTGATGAGCACTTCTGCCAGCGGCGCGGCGCCTGACCCGTGCGCTCTGGGCGCGAAAATCTGCGCCGACCACAGCGAGGTGCCGTTCATGCAGTCAATGCCGGCGATCAGGTGCGCGGTCAACTGCGTGTGGCGCCGGCTGGTCAGGTTCTCGTAGCCGATACTGAAGTACTCGGTCCACCCGCCGCTCAGGTCCAGCCCCCCGTCGAAGCCCTTCTCGCCGCCGTGGCAACTGACGCAGTGCTTGTC
>JAPLOD010000799.1 GCA_026692735.1 Planctomycetota bacterium
CGCGGCGATGTCCGCATCAGCGTCGCCGGCCCGCCCGAACACGCGCACCACGCGCGCGGTGGGGCGCGCGCCGGAACGGTGCGTCTCCGCAGTTTCGACAAGCTCAACGACCACTTTGTCGTGGTTCCCCGCGGCGCCGCTGTCGCCGTCCAGCACGCCCAACTCTTCCGGCATCCCGGGCGTGTCAGGCACGACGCGGCCCGCCAAGCCCGGGGCGGCATCGCCGCGGGAGAGGTAGAACGTGCCCACGATCTGCGGGTGAGCACGCTCGAGGATCCTCACCACGCGGCCGGCGGGCCGCGAGAACCCCGCCCCGCCCCACCCCGACTTGCGGCGTCCGCGGCCTTCCAGCCTGCGGCGTTTCATCTCCACGGCGACGAGGTCGCCGGACAGCGCTCCGCCGAGATCCTCCTGTGCGACGAAGATGTCGTTGCCGGGCGGGTCGCTGAGCAGGAAGCCCATGCCGCCGCGCTTGACTTCGATGCGGCCGACGCGCGCGCCCTTGGGAACAGCAACGCGTTCTCTCTTGAGGCTGTCGTAGGGTGCCACGGCGTCCTTCACGGGCCTCTCATCGCCGCCGAGGTCCCGATCGTCGGGCTCCGCCTCCGCCGGAACAGGCGGCGTCGCCACGGTCTCACTCCCCGGGCCCCGCCGTTGTGTTTCGCCAGACCACTGCGCGCCGGCCGCGCGCGGGTCGAGCAGGCCATACTTGCCGCGCTTCAGCTCCGCGATCTCATTTCGGTCGGCCATGCGCTGCAAGAGCTGGCGGAAGGCGCGGTAATCCTCGTCGGGCACGTGGAGCGCCCGCGCAAGACTGCGCTTGCGCATGGGCATGTACGCCGCGCTGCTCAGGAACTCCAATATCCGCGACTGCATTTCTTCCGTATCCATGTCTCTGGATAGCCCCACGCCGTTGTGCTCACCGGCCAGCCATCAAATAACTGGCCCGGCGTTCACTCACCGGGCCAGCATACCACGGACTGCGTCGTATCTCAGTGTTGAAACCGCCTACGCGCCCTTCAGGAACGCCAGCGAATGCAGGAACCCGGCCTTCTCGCCGGCTTCGCTGCCGTTGAAGTTCTCATCCTCGAGCTCGACGCTGACGGCGCCCTTGTAGCCGGCGTTCTGCAGCAGCTTGAGGATCTCGCACCAGCGCGCGCAGCCGTGACCGGGAATCGTATAGCGCCACACGTTTTCGCCGAAGCCGTGGCCCTTGGCGAAGACGGAGCCCTGGGAGAGACCGTACTCGTACACCGCTTCGTTGATGATCTCAGTGTCCTTGCCGTGCACATGCCAGACACGCGGCGCGAACTCGTGAAGGAAGCGCACGTGGTCTATGCCCATGCGGATCAGGTGCGACGGATCGTAGTTGACGCCCACGGCCTTGCAGCCCAGATCCTTGATGATGCTGCGATAGGTCTCCGGGTTGCAGCACAGGTTGCCCAGGTACGGCCCTCCGCCCGGCCAGCCCTCAATCGCCAGCGTTGCGCCCGCGCCGTCAATCGCCTTGGCAATAGGGCCGAAACATTCCACCGCCAGAGCGTAGTTCTCGGAGCGCTTCTTCGCCGGATCGCCGGGGATGATGCAGGTGAAAAATACCTTGGCGCCGGCGGCGGCCGCCTCTTTCACATACGCGACGTTCTGCGAGATCGCGTCTTTGCGGGCGCCCGCATCGTTGGCCATGATCTTGCCCATGTCCACGAGGTCGGCGGAGCCGATGTCCAATCCCGCAGCGCGCAATACGCCGAGGTCCTCCTTGGTGGCGCGGCCGAGGTCAATGCGGTCGAAGCCGTTGTCCTTCGCCCAGCGGGCGAGGGCTTTCAGATCCTTCTGCCAGCCGCCTCCGCGGCGGAAGCCGATCGGGAGATTGCCGGTGCGTGTGGGCATGGTTTAGTCCTCTGCAAGGGGGCCTGTGCGACGTTCCAGTGTGAGTGCGCTGTTGTCTGCCTCGGCGCGTACGTTGTCAAGCATAAACGCCGCGTCCGATCCGGGGACGTAACGCGTTTTCTGGTGCAAAGGGCCTCCCCTCGACTATAATCGTGGAGTCGCAGCACCGTGGAGACTGTATCGCCACTTCCAGACGCGGCGCAGCACCAACGAAGGAGGCGCTTCGGTATGGCCAAACGCATCAGCAGTTCGAACGGCAGGAAGAGGAGACGGGCTGCGCGGCCCACAGCGAAAGCGGGGCCGGCCAAGCGTCCCGCACCAACTTCGCGAGCGGCGCCGCCGAAGCGGCCCCTCCGCAGGACTCCTCGCACCGTGCCGCCGCCACCGCCTATTCCCGAGCCGCTCCTGGCTCAGCGCGGGCTGCTTGAGACCGCGAGCAGCCCGGGTCTGGCAAAAGGATCCGGCGGCCTGCAGACCGGGGCGACTTCCCCGTCCGGCGCTCGCGAGCCCGCGGGGCTGCCGGCTTACATTGACCGGGGCATGCCGATTCCGGACAACTACGGCCTGGACCGGCTGGTAGGTCTGGTCCGCGACCCGCAGTGGCTCTTCTGCTACTGGGAACTGCACGGTCCGCGGCTGCCGGAAGTCCGAGCCGCGCGGGGCCAGGCGTTCCTTGATGCCTGCGCGTGGGTCCTGCGTCTGTACCGCATCAACGACGGCGACGCGGTGGATATGGAGATTGAGCCAGCCGCGGGCAGTTGGTACATCCGCGTGGAGCGGCCGGGGAGATACCTGTTCGAGCTGGGGCTGCTTTCGCCGGAAGGGGAATGGATCAGCCTGGTCAGTTCGTACTCGCTGGAGACGCCGCGCGAAGGCCCGTCGGAGATCGTGGACGAGGAATGGCGCATGCGGCCCGAAGACAAGGAGGCCATCATGCGCGCGGCGACCGAACTGGCCGAGGCGCGCAAACGCGGCGTTTCGGGGTTCCTGGGCGCGTCGCGGCTGCAGAGCAGCTTTGCGCTGGTGAGCAGCATGATGCTGGGCGGCTCGCTCAGCGGCCGCCCGGTAGCCGGATCGTGGGGCTGGAGTTTCATCGGGGCGAGCGGCGGCCGGGTAAGCGGTTCGGGGAGCGGCTCCGGGGGCTTCGGGTGGATGGTCGCGCCGAGCGGGGCGCATGAGCCCGTGCTGGAGCGGCCATTGCAGCAGGGCGCAGGGCCCAACTGGAACCTGCAGCGCGATCTGCCTTCGATCAAGCCGGGAAAGACACAGCAGGCGCATTTCAAGGTCAAGCTGCCGCGCGTGGTGCGGGGACTCACGCCCCCGCCGCCGACCTGGCCGCCAGTGGCCGCCAGAGCCGGCAAGGCCGTCCGGCGGAAACCGGCCGTGGCGCAGGCAGGCAGCGGCAGGCGGGGACAGAGGTAAGCGCCGCAGATCCATGAAGCGGAGACGAAACGCAGTCACGGAAAAGGCACGGGCGCCGCGGCCATCCGGCCGGCCGGTGTTCATTTCGCCCTGGCGCATGGAGTACATCCTGAGCCCGAAGGATGGCCAGTGCTTCTTCTGCCAGGCTTGCCAGTTGCCTGAAGAGCCGCTACCTGTGGGAGTACGCGCGGCACGCCGTGCGCATCATCGCCAGCACAACTCAGGCGCAAGGCCACAACCTGGGGATCAACCTCGGCAAAGCGGCGGGCGCCGGCGTTGAAGAACACCTGCACATGCACGCTCTGCCGCGCTGGCATGGCGATACGAACTTCATGCATGTCGTCGCGGGCACCAGCACGGTGCCGGTGGCGCTGGAACTGTTGTGGGACAGGATGCGCCCTCTGTTTAAGAGCCTGGCTGGCTCTTGAGCATTCCTGGTTTTCGACGTTCGTCTCACGGGAGAGTGAATCGTGCGCGTGGCCGCGCTGATGCTCTTGAACATTGCTCTGGTGGAAGGCAAGCGGGTGCGGCTGCGGCTGGCGCCGGAACCGCTTGATATCCACGGCCGCATCGTCGCTCGCGTGCTGGTGGTCCCGGAGAACGGGAACGCGGCGGAGGAAACGGACGCATGCGCCGTGCTCGTTAAGGAGGGTCTGGCGAAGGCGCTGGGCCTGGGCATGGCTCAAGAAGAATACCAGGAGATGAAAGCTCTGGAGAACGAGGCGAAGGCGGCGAAGGCCGGCATCTGGGGCCTGGAGAACGCGAACACCGCGCCGAAGCCGTATTGCGCCGCCGACAAAACGAAGATCTACCATCGCTCCACGTGCGCTGTGGCCAGGCACATCGCGCCCGCTAACCTGCATCAGTACGACACGGCCGAGGAAGCGGAAGCGGTGGGGCTGAAGCCGTGCGGCAAGTGTCTGCCAAAGTGATCCCCTGCATTGAGCGCGCGATGGACCTCAACCCCGCAACCGAAACCGCCGATGTCGCCGTGATCGGGGCAGGCGCGGCGGGTCTGCTGGCCGGGATCGGCGCCGCGCGCGCGGGCGCGCGCACGGTAGTCTACGAACGGATGGCAACGCCGGCGCGGAAGATCGCCATCGCGGGCGGCGGGCGCTGCAACTTCACCAATACGCTCGATGCGCGCGCGTTCGTGCGGCGTTTCGGCGACACACACGCGGCCAAACTCGGACACGCGTTGCGCGCGTTCTCGAACGATGAGCTGCTGGCGCTGCTCGCGCGTCACGGCGTGGAAGGCCAGGTCGAGCGCGGGTACCGCATCTTCACGAAGAGCGGACGCGGCAGCGACGTGGCAGAGGCGCTCGTCGCGGAGCTCAAGGAAGCCGGCGCGGCGCTGGTGTGCGATGCGCGCATCTCTGCGTTGAGGCGCGGCGCCGCGTTCATCCTCGAAGGCCGGTTCGGCGGTTGCGACGAGCGGCGGAAGGCGCGCACCGTGGTGGTGTGCACCGGCGGGTTGAGCTACCCCACGACCGGATCGTCGGGCGACGGCTACGCGTGGGCGCGGGCGCTCGGCCACACCGTCACGCCTCTGCGCGCGGCTCTGGTGGGGCTGACCGTCGAGGAGACTTGGCCTGCAGCTCTGCAAGGGCTGTCGTGGCCGGACGCGGAGGCGGCGCTGGGGAGGCATGGGCGGGACGCCCATGCTACGAAGCCGCTCGGCGTCGAGCGCGGCGAGATTCTGTTCACGCACTTCGGTATTTCGGGGCCCGCCATTCTCGACCTGTCCAACGTGCTCGTGGCCTCCGGGCTGCAACGCGCGGCGCTGACGGTTGATTTCCTGCCAGATGTGAGACGCGAGGAACTGGATGCGCAGTTGCTGGCGCGCCTCAGGCAATATCCGAACCGCACGGTGGCTCGCGCCCTGGAAGGCTTCATGCGGATGCCGCCGCGGCTGCTGGAGCACTTTGAGACGGCGCTGGAGGCCGGCGGCTCGCCGCTTGCGGGGCGCTTGACCAAGGAGGCGCGGCAGAGGCTTCTCGGCCTGCTAAAACAGACGTCCCTCGTCGTGAACGGCACGCGCAGCGTGGAACACGGCGAGGTGACGGCGGGCGGCGTGGCGTGGGGTGAGATCGAGCCGGCGACGCTGGAATCGCGGGTGTGCCCGAGCCTGTTCTTCGCGGGGGAGATCCTGGACGTGGCGGGCCGCTGCGGGGGCTTCAACCTGCAGGCGGCGTTCTCGACGGGCTTTCTGGCGGGGCGCAGCGCGGCGCGACGGGCGCTCGGGAGGATTCCTGAGCCGACGGAAACGCCCCGATCTCATAGGGCCTGAGACTTCCTGACCGCCTCGGCGGTTCATACGTCTGGTTGCGGCGCTGTCGCGCCGGGCTAAGCACGTCCACGTCGGCAGCGTGAACGTCGTCTACAAGGCCGTGCAGGGCAAGAGCGGCAAGGCGGCGAAGGCGAAGTAGGGGGCGTAGGCGTCCGCTGGGTGCCCCGATACCCCCGACAAACAAGCCCTTTCCCGGCGCCAGAACGACGATCTCGGCGCTGATGGTGTGTTTGGGCCGGTTTGGCGGCTCGGACGCGAAAACAGGTCCGAAACCGGGCAATACGCCGGGCTATCAGGAGCAATGGGTCAAACGGTCCCGTAGCCACGATCCGTTATCGTGCGGCGAGAATCAACAGTGCAATGGGAGCGGGTCCGCGGCGGGCGGAGTGCCGTCCCCCGCGAACGGCGGCTGCTGGGCGGGGATCCAGGGCACAAAGCGCACCCAGCTTCCTCCTTGACGTTCGTGCCCGAGCCAGCTATAGCAGCCCCGGTTCCTGTTACGTTCGTCCGGCTCTATCACAGGAGGAGTCATTCCATGGCGAAGGCAAAGAAGTCCACCCGCAAGCCCAGCGCGGCGTTCTTGAAGCCCATGCAGCCTGACGCGGTGCTGGCGCCGGTCATCGGCGACAAGGCCATGCCGCGCACCGAGGTCACCAAGAAGCTGTGGGCCTACATCAAGAAGAACGGCCTGCAGGACGCGAAGAAGAGGACAATGATCAACGCCGACGAGAAGCTCAAGGCCGTCTTCGGCGGCAAGAAGCAGG
>JAPLOD010000800.1 GCA_026692735.1 Planctomycetota bacterium
TCTGCCCTTGTGCCTCGTCATTGCGCAGGCTCAGCACCGTCTTGTGCGACGCGAACAGCGGCTCAATCAGGCTCTGCAGTTTCCGGTACTGCTTGCCCTGATCCTCCTTGCCCAGCGGCAGGAGTGCGAACTCCGGCTTGCGTACCTGGGTGATGGTCCATAGCGTCATCTCGGCGGGCGCGCCGTCGCTTTTCTCATAACGCTGGCGCACCTGCACCAAGGGCCGCTGCGCGTCCATGACGAACTCGCGCACGCAGACCGCTCCGAACTGCGGGTCCTTTGGTGTCGTCAGCCGTACGCCACTCGGGATCGGCTCCACAGTCCCGACGCCGCAGTCGAACGGATACGGCGGCGGCCAGCCCGCGCGGCCGGTGTACTTCTGCCAGAGCGTCTGGGCGGTGGGCCACACCTTATCGCCGCCGAAGTTGTGCCACTGCCTGTCGTCGCTGGGCACGGTCTTGCCTGCCAGCGCGCCGTTGATCCACAGGAGGTTCTGGCCGCCTTTCGGCGAGAAGTGCAGCACGCGGCTGATCTGGGGCACGACGACCAGTTCGCACGCCTTGTTGCTGATCCGGCACGCGCCTTTCCAGCCCATGAAGTCGGTCTTCTCCACGGTGACGTCGGCCGTGCTGGCGGCGCTGAATGTCTCGTCGCTCGGAGGCGGCGCTGTGACGCCGGCCGGCGGCGCGGCGAACGGGCTGTCGGCCTGGTAGCTCACGCCCTGCGGCGGGTTGCCGTTCTCGTCCATGATGCGCGCGCACAGCGACCACTCGCCGCTGCCGTTCCAGACGGCCAGCAACAGCGAATTCCAGCCGGCCTTCAGCTTCACGTCCTTGATCTTGTCCTGATCGGGAATGCAGCCGCGGCTAACGGGAACGGTGAAGACGGGCGCGCCGTTCACGACCACGCGCACGCCGTCGTCGCTGCCCACCCACACCTGCACGGCGCGTTCCTTGTCCGCGTGCAGATAGGCGTGAGCGTGCACGAGCGCGTTGTTGAAACCGCCCGCGAGCTGGTTCAGGTTGAAGATGCCGCCCTCCGCGGTGGCCAGGCCCCACTGCGGGCCGCGCACGGGCTTCGTCGTCTCGTCAATATGCGCCTTCGTCACGGATTGCATGTCCACGTCCCGGCGCACCTCGCCGATGAGAAACTCCTGCAGAAGCTCGCCGTTTAGCGGCCGGCCCGGCAGCGGTGAGAAAGCGAGCTCCGGTTCGGTCGGGAAACCGTCCTCCGACTGCAGACCGTTGAACCTGACTTTCAGCGCGTCCCCGATCTTCAGGGGCGCGGATGCGGTGATGCGCACCGTGCGGCCGTCATTCTCGAGTGTTACGTTCTCAACGCGCAGGCCGGGGATGTCGTAGGATGAGGCGCGTTGCGCCGCGTCGGCCTTGAGGCGCTTGCTGCTCACCAGCGTGAGCACCTTGCCGTCGGTCCGGGTGTACCGCAGCTTGGGGGTGCCGGCTTCATCGGTGAAGCGCGCCAGGCCCCAGTTCTCCGGGTTGGCCGAGGCCTCCGCGTCGGCGGCGTTCCAGACGAGTTTCCTGCCATCGGCGCCGATCAGCCGCCATTCGATGCGCGTGTGCTTGCCGCGCTCGAAATCACACTGCCCGCGGCGGGAACGCAGCAGATCGAAGGGAATCTGCGCCTCGATGAGATAGCCGCCTTCGGTCTTCTTGCCCGCGGCCGGCAGCCTTTGATTGCCGCGCAGCGCGAAGGCCTGCTGTTCGTCCATAACGAAGACGAAGCGATGATCGTCGTCCGCGGCGCTGGTGCGCGCCAGGCAGGTGGCCGCGGTTGGCGAGGTGATGACGAGTTCCGCCGAGCCGCTCTCGGCCAGTTTCTCGGGCGGCGGCTTGCGCTGGCCCTTCTTCGGCGGCTGCGGGTTGTACGCCGCGTCCTTCACTTCCACGCCCACGTAGAGGCAGTTCTTCTCGTAGAGCAGGCGGGCGCGCAGGCCGAGCTTGTCATCGCCGACGGCAAAGGGCGTAGCGTCCGCGAATTCCGCGAGATCGCCGTCAATCTTCACGCCGGACCTGGCGCGCGCGATCTGCCCGGGCGGGCGGCGCGGCAGGAAGGCCGCCGCCGTGTCGTCGGTGGTGCCTTCCGCGTCGGTGGCGACGAAGTGGAACGTGCGGGTGCCCGTGCCGACCTGCGCCAGCGGGATGATGTTCGCATAGCACCCGTCTCCGCTTTCGCCGTCGCCGTGTCTGCCATCGTCGTACAACTCGAACTCCTTGCCTTCGCATGAAGCCTTCGCGCTCTTGAGTGCGCCGGCGGTGCTTGTGGCGCGCACGCTGACGCGCACGGACGAGCCGTCGGGGGCGAGCGCCGCTTCGCAGTCGCTCAGGATCGGGCCGGGCTTCGCCGCCAGGCCCACGTCATCAATGTCGTAGAGGCGTGTCTCGGCGGCCGGCGCGATGAACTCCAGTTCGCGGATCCTCTCCGGCCCGACGGCCGAGCCCCAGACAAAATCGGCCATGGGGATGGCGACGCGCTGGTACCTGGTGGTGAGCTGCGGAAGGTAGCGTGAAAGGCTGAGCTGGTTGGAGGATCTGGCGTTCTCGAAGCCGTAGGTCGCCCCGTCATCGCGCAGCCGCAGCGTCAGCTCGCTTGGCCCGGGGGTGTTCGAGCGGATGCAAAACGTGAACAGCTTGTGGAAGCGCATGTCATCGCTGCCGGGCCAGACGCCGTGTCTGTGCCAGCCCAACGCCGCCAGCCCCGGGCCGCTGACGTGCACACGCAGGTGCGTGTCGCCGCTGAAGGGATGCTCCTGGCACACGGCGATGCCCACGCCTCCCTCGCCGCGCGTCACCAGCGCGTCGTGGCTCTCGCCGTCCCAGAGCTTCATGTTGGCCGCCGGCTGCAGGACGGTGAGCAGCGCGAAGCCGGTTTCCGACGCGGCGCCCAGCCGGGCCTGCACTTTCAGCGTCACCTGGCCTGGCAGAGCGGGGCCGCGGTAGTCTCCGGCGCGTGCCTTGGCCAGGACGTCGAGCGGCACTTTCTCCAGGCGCGCTCCGAAAACCCCGTCGCCGGCCGCGCCATCGCCGCTCTGGCCGTC
>JAPLOD010000801.1 GCA_026692735.1 Planctomycetota bacterium
CGAGCTGCCGGACGCCGAACTGTTGCGGGCGTATCTGCTCGCGCGCGATGCTTACCAGAGCGCCAAAGGCGTGGCCTCCCCAAAGCTCGTCGAACTGCGCGCCACACTCCTGCGGCGTGCCTTCCCCAACGCGCTCTCCGAACCCGCGCCGGTGGCGGCAGCGGCGGTCCTGCTCCTGCTCTATCTCGTGTCCTTTGGTGCCATCGGCGTGGGCTACATCGCCCTTGCCCGATCGGGGAATCACGCGCCTGAGCTCGCGGAAGCCGAGGACCATTACCGCGCCGGCGATATCGTCGCCGCCATCATCACGGCGAAACAGGCTGTGGACAGCGACCCCAGCAACCCGGCGGCGCACGCGGCTCTGAGCCTCTATCTCTACGAGGCCAACAGTCACGATGAGGCTGCGGAACACGCGCGCCGCGCGATTGAGCTTCAGTCGCGCGACCGCAGGCCCTACTTCGTCCTCGGCTCCATCGCCTGCGACGCCAAAGACCTCGCCGGCGCGCGCGCCCAGCTTGAGGCCCTGCGCGCCCAACCCAGGCTCCGCGCCGCCAGACACCACGAAGCGGCACTCCGCATGCGGATCCGCGCACTGGAGGGCCCCGCGCAGCCGCCAGGACCCGACGCGCCGCCGAACGAACAATAGGGCTATTCGATCTCGAGGGCGGGGCGGAAGTCAATCCGCTGCGGCGGCGGGAATTCGCGGCGTACACGGCGGCGCAGCGCGTCATCGAGCGGCACGTGCTCCGCGGCCGCCAGGCGCCGCTCGTGGAACGCGAACCACAGATCCGTCAAAGCCACTTCGCCCTCGCGAACGGTGGCAAAATCGTGGTCGAACACCGACTCCACGCCCGCGAGGTCGCCACTCTCCAGCGCTGCGCGCGCCGCAAGCAGACGAATGCGTTCGTTCATCCGGAGGTGCTCGGGCAGCCCGCGAGCGAACTCCCGCAACTGCCCATAGGCCCCGGCCCGCAGCAAGAAGCGCGCGTACTCGATGGCCAGCGCTGCGATCCGCGGTCCCGCTTCCCACGCCTTACGCATAAGCTCGCAAGCAGCCTGTGAGGGTGGCGGAGGGACGTCTTGCGGGCCGGATCGGTTGTCGTCGTCCGCGCCCTCGAGGACCGCGAGATTCCGCAGCGCCCAGCCGTTGTTGCGATGCTGGAGCGACCGCTCCCACGCCTCGCGCGCGCCCTGGTGGTCGAACGCTTCCATGCGCATGGTGCCGAGGTGCAGCCACGCCAGCCAATGGTCCCCACCGGCGCACGTGGAGCGAGCCGGCTGGTCGCCGGGCGGCCCGGAGGATCGCCCCACGCTCCGTTCCAGCAACTCCCGCCACTCCGGCTGCACCATCATCTGCCCCGGGTCCTCGCCCGGGCAACGTTCCGGCAGCGCGCCCTTCTCAAGCAGCGCCAGCCACGGCTCCTGGTCCTTGCCGAGGTTCTCGAACACCAGCTCCGGCGGTATGCGATCCGGCTCGTTCCGCACCGCCAGCCGCCGTCTCTCCAAGGCGCCCCAGCCGGCGCCCAGCGCCAGGATCTCGTCCGGCCGGCGTGTGGTAACGGCGGCGAGCTCCCTGTCGCGCGCGTCAAGCTGCTCCTGTGGCAGGATGGCATTCAGAGCTGCGTCCGCCGCACGCCACGCTTCGCTCCAGTTCGCTGAATGCACGCGGCGGGCGTCCGCCTCGAGCAGGCCGAAGGCTTCCGTCCAGGTCCAATGCGCGTGCGCGGGCATGGGGAGACATTCCAGTTGCGTGCGCGCCAGCCCGGCCTGAATCTCCAGGTACGCGCGGCCCGGCGCCGCCAGAAACTCTTGCCAGCGGCGCCCGCCTTGGTGCATGCCCCAGCAGAACATCTTGCGGCCCCGCAGTCCGGCCGTGGACGCCTGAACCAGTCCGCTGCCCTTCTCATCCAGCGATGCGATCCAACGCCGCTGGCCGTCGGCCATGCGAAAGAAACACTCCTGTGACTTCTGCAGATTCGTCGCATAGGTGATATCGCTGCCGGGCCGCTCGTGCGCCGCGCCGGGTGAGGAATCCAGGAACGGCAACTGCAGCAGCCGGATGCCCAGCGCAGTGCCGTGAAGCGCGGTATCGCCCGGGCAGAGCGTGCGCACGCCGGGGGCTTCCGCGACCGCGACGTTCGTCCACCAGTACATGGGGATTTCATGATCGTGGGGGTTGACCAGGCGCACGCGCGCGAACAGGAATGGCGAGCCCGGCGGCAGATGGAGGTCAACCTGCCAGGGGAAGCACTTGACGCGGTCCCATTCATACAGGCGCAGCGCCGGTTCGCCGTGGACGCCGGTCAGACGCGCCGCGAAGACGGGCGAACAGGTCAGGTAGTAATGGCCGAAGTGCGACGTATTCCACTCGATGCCGCCGCTGAACCACGCGTTGCGCAACGCCAGGTTGGCGGGCTGGAAGACCGGATTGCATTCCACCAGCTCGCGCCCCGTCGGCTTGTGCAGGAGCGA
The DNA here is from genome assembly GCA_026692735.1 of Planctomycetota bacterium. Taxonomy (GTDB): domain Bacteria; phylum Planctomycetota; class SZUA-567; order H5-PLA8; family H5-PLA8; genus JAPLOD01. The sequence continues at coordinate 2,473 of JAPLOD010000801.1, forward strand.
GACCAGCCGGCCGCCAAGCTCAGGCAGCAGCATGGCGCGCAGGAACTCGTTTTCCAACACCACGGCGTGGAACGCACGCGGGCGCTTCTCCCGGTTGTAGCCGTCCTGCAGGCGATACGGCAGCACCCGGTACCCCGTGCGCCAGCCCATATACCGGCGGTCTTC
>JAPLOD010000802.1 GCA_026692735.1 Planctomycetota bacterium
ACATGCCCACTGAAGAAACGACCGCAGCGCCTGTAGCCCAGCAAGCCGCGGAATTCCGTGAAGTCTTCCAGCAGCTTCAGACCGAGATCGGCAAGGTCATGGTCGGCCACCGCGAGATCGTTGACGGCGTGCTGACCGTCATCTTCGCCGGCGGCAACTGCCTCCTCGAAGGCGCCCCCGGCCTGGGCAAAACCCTGCTCGTGCGCACGCTGGCGCAGTGCCTCGACCTGCGTTTCTCGCGCATCCAGTTCACGCCCGACCTGATGCCCGCCGACATCATCGGCACGAACATCGTCACCGAATCGCAAGACGGCAAGCGCGAGATGCGCTTCCAGCCCGGCCCGGTCTTCGCGCAGATTGTGCTCGCCGACGAAGTCAACCGCGCCACGCCCAAAACGCAGTCCGCGCTGCTGGAGGCGATGCAGGAGCAGTCCGTCACCGTCGGACGCACCATCTACAAGCTGGAGCAGCCCTTCTTCGTCCTCGCGACGCAGAACCCGATCGAACAGGAGGGCACCTACCCGCTGCCCGAAGCGCAGCTCGACCGCTTCCTCCTCAAGCTCAATGTCGGCTACTCCAACCGCAGTGAGCTGGCCGAAGTCCTCCGCCGCACCACCGAGCAGACCACGTACACGGCCACCAAGATCATTGATGGCCAGTCCCTGCTGAAGCACCGCGCCTTCGTGCGCCAGGCCCTGGTGGCGCCGCCCGTGCTCGACTACGCCGTGCGCCTGACCCTGGCCACGATCCCCAACGGCGAGTTCGCGTCGGACGCCACGAACAAATACGTGCGCTACGGCGCGTCCCCTCGCGGCGCGCAGGCGCTGGTGCTGGCGGCGAAGATCCGCGGCCTGCTGGACGGCCGCTACCACGCCAGCTTCGAGGATGTCCAGGCGGTGGCCCTGCCTGCGCTGCGGCACCGCATCATCCTCAACTTCGAAGCCGAAGCCGAGCGGATTGATACCGACACGGTGGTGCAGGAGATCCTGAAGAGCGTGCCCAAACAGCTCGAAGAAGCCGCCTGAAGTGGCCACGGCAAGAAAGCGGGCGCGGCCATTGCCGCGCCCGGATGTCGCCGTATCAACGGGAAGCCTCTGTCAAGGCTGTCACTGGTTCTTCTTGCGCTTGCCCTCTCTGCCGGCTTTCTTCTTATCGGTCGTATCGTCTGTCTTGCTCTCGGTGACGCTGGACACCTTCATGGTGTCGCCGGTCAGCGTGCCGGTGACTTCGACCGCGGCGCTCTTCTTGACAAGGTCGCCGATCTTGGAGGCCACATCGCCCGTCGCCGTGAGGTTGATCGTCTCTTCAGCGCCCCCGCCAGCCCGCTTGTTCTTCTTCTCCCGTTTCGCGTCCGCGCTCTTCACCTGCAGCACGGCAACCACGTCCGCCGCGGCGTTGACCGGTTTCTCGGCGAGCGTGCCTGTCTTGGTTGCCTCCGCCCCTCGCGCCTCCCCGGGCTTGGCCTCAGCCGCCTTCGTGGCCTCAGTCTTGGCCTCGGCCGCCTTCCCCTCAGCAGGCTTAGCGCCCCCCGCGCCCCTTCCGGCCACACCGTCATCCTCAGCGCGCAAAGTCAGCGCCGCCGCCGCCAGCACCAGCGCACTCACCACCACAAACCTGCCCATGGTTCCGCATCCTCCGAGAAGCCTTGTCACCCGACACATGAGTACTTCTATACACAGCCAAGGCCCACACGGCCACAATGTTTGTGGAAAAACGCGACGAAAAGACCGCCCCTTGGTTTAAGCTTTCCAGTAGTTTTGGGCAAACGTTCCCTGAGCTGGGAGCCTTGTGCAGAGTGGAAAAGGTCGCGGACGGTCCCAAGCCGGATTCCGGCCCCACCGCAACGCGGCGCGACCCGCGTGAAGACGCCTGGGTTCGCGCGGCCAAGAACGGGGATTGCCGGGCCTTTGAAGGCCTGGTGGAGTTGCACGGGCGCTCGGTGCTCCGGTTCCTCGAAGGGCTGAGCGGACCGGCGGGGGAAGCCGAGGATCTTTCGCAGGAGACGTTGTTCCAGGCGTTCAGACGCATCGGCACATTTCTGGAGGGCACGGATTTCCGGGCATGGCTGCTGACCATTGCCTACCATGTGTGGGTCCATGCATGGCGGAAGAAAAAGCCGGTCGTGTCGCTGGACCATGAAAGCGTGGCCGGCATCGCGGCGCCCGCTCATGCGAGTGACGGCGCTGGCGGCGAGGAACTCCAGGCCGCGATCCGCGCCGGCCTGGGCAGGCTGCCAGACGATCAGCGCGTGGTCGTGCTGTTGCGCTTCGGCGAAGGCCTAAGCCACGCTCAGATCGCGGCACTGACAGACTCGGAAGTCGCAACCGTCCGCTGGCGTCTCTTCCGCGCCCGGCAGACGTTGCGGAAGATCCTGAAGGCCTGGGCACCGACGGAGAAGGGTTCCGGAGTATGAACTGCGACGAGGCACGAGTGCTCCTTGAGGAAACCGGCCCCCGCTCGCGTGACGCGGCGGTGGCTGAGCACCTCGCGGGTTGCCAGGACTGTGGGCGTTACGCCGCGGGCCTCGAGGGCGAGAACGCTCTGCTGCAGCAGGGCCTCGCCACGCCGCCCGATGAAGCCCGGTGGCAGCGTGTGCAGGCTGCCTTGGCGGCACGGCTCGCCCGGCACGCGGCGGCGCGGGTACGCGCGCGGCGGTTGTGGTGGACGCTGGCCAGTGCCGCCGCGATGGCCCTCATTTCCGTGGCGGCCTGGCTGGCCTTCAACGGGCCGGCGTCGCGCGAGGAAGCCGCCATCGCCAAGGAGATCGCCCACCTGCAGAAGGAGGTCCGCGACAAGCAGGTGCTCGACGAGCTGGAGCAACTGCAGATCGTCTTCCATGAGTCCGGCGACGCGGAAGGGAAGTCCGCCGCTGAGGACGCCGAGTTGTACCTCGAACGCATCCTCGCGCTGGATGCCAAGCACGCCGAGCAGTCGCGCGAGGTCCTCGCCGGCATCCGGGCCGCCGGCATCCACCAGCGCCTGCGGCAGGTCCGCGAGTCCATCGCCGATGACGCCCCCGCCCCGCTCCGGGCGTCGTTGGACCTCGCCACCTCCACCTTGGGCGCAGCGACGGTCCTGTGCCCGACGCCTCTGCCTGCGCCGCAGCCCCAGGACGCTTTTGCGGCGGCCGACTGGGAATTCGGCAACGGGGCCTATGAGAACGCGCTGGCCGCATATCACGCCGTGGCCGAGCGCTCTGCCGGAGACTGGCGGACCGCGCAGGCCCGCTTCACCGCGGCGTTCATCCTGCAGAAGAAGCTGGGGCGCGCCGCCCAGGCGCGCGAGGCGTATGAGAACGTCATCAAGTACCACGCCTCAAGCCCGCTGGCTCGCCATGCTCAGTTCCATATCGCGGAAGTCGAGGAGCAGTCCGGTGACCCGCAGACTGCCATCAAGGAGTACAAACAGTACCTTAAGCGGGCGGCGCGCAGCGCCCGCGCGCCCGGCGTGAACAGAAAGCTGGAATTCCTTGATCGCAAGGCGCAGGGCCTGGCGGCGGAGCCGCCTGGCTGGGCGCAGACCGTCGAGCGCAAACACTGGCGCAAGAGCCAGAATCTCCCGCTCGACCCCGGTGAGAAGCGCCCCCGTGTCAGAAACGCGCCGGCCAGGAGTGCTGAGCCGGGGCTGACGCCACAAGCCCCGCCCGCGCCTCCTGCCCCCGCTCCCGATGCCGAGGCCCCAACGGCGCGATAGGTTTCTCATCACTGGCTCGTGGCATCAACCGTCTTGCTTTTTGCCATGTGCACTCTACGATACGACTTCCGTGGCGACAGATGCGGAACGAGGCCCTGCGGGCGACGGTCAAACAGCGGCAGGCGCGACGCCTCCTGAGGCCAAACGGCAAACGGTAACCGATGCCCCTCAGGCTGCGTTGACTGTCCCTGCGCCGCCCTCGGGCGGCGGACGCGGCACGCCGGGCAGCAGGCTTGGCAGCACGCCGGGAACACGCCATGCCCCGGGCGCACCCACCGCCGGCTTCGGCTCAGCTCCTCCCGAGAATATGCTGGAAGAGGGCCTCCTGCGCGCAGCTCCACGCGTTGACTATAACGGCCATGTCTGCCCGTCACTGGGCGGCATTCCCCTGTTGCGCAAGCTGGGCCAGGGCGGCATGGGCGCCGTGTATTCCGGCATCCACCCGCGCCTGCAGGTCGAAGTGGCCGTCAAGGTCCTGCCCTATCAGCTTCAGGAGAAGGACCCGCTGTTGGTCGAGCGTTTCTTCCGTGAAGCGCAGATCTCCGCCGCGGTCCGTTCTCCCCACCTCGTCAACGTCATGGACGTCAACGAGGAACACGGCGTCTTCTACCTGGTGATGGAGTTCGTGCACGGCCAGTCCGCCAAGGAATACCTCGAGTCGGCCATGAAGAGCGGCATGCAGGGCGTGCCCGAGCGTGACGCTCTGCACATCTGCATCGCCGCGGCCGAGGGGTTGAACGACGCGCACAACCAGGGCGTGATACACCGCGACGTCAAGCCCGACAATGTGATGATCCCGTACAGGCCCCACACCCAGGAACTCGATCTCACCGCCGCGAAGCTGATGGACCTCGGGCTGGCTCGGGCCGATGCCGGTGTGATCCACAATGCCGCGCTGACGCAAACCAAACAGGCCATGGGCACGCCGGGTTTCATGGCCCCCGAGCAGATCATGGACGCCCGCAGCGCCGGCCCGCCCGCAGACGTGTTTGCCATGGGCGCAACGATCTACTCCCTCCTGGCCGGACAGGCGCCGTTCAAGAAGAAGAACTCCATGCAGACGCTCATGGCCACGTTGCAGGCGCCGCATGAGCCGATCACGAAAGTCCGGCCCGACGTCTCCGCGGAACTGGCGGCCGTCATAGACAAGTGTCTCGCCAAGACGAAAGACCAGCGCTATGCCAACGGCGGCGAGTTGCTCCATGAGTTCAGGAGATGTCTCAGACAGCTCCCCAAAAAAGAAGGCGCTGCACCCTCGGACGGGATCAAGACGCTGGCGCCCGCCGCCGCCGCGACCAGCCCCGTTTCGCCTACGGCACCCAAGCCTGTCTCGGCGCCCGGCGCCCAGCCCCCCGCGGCGCCCAAGCCCAAGCCTGTCTCGGCGCCTGCGGCTCAGGCGCCGGCGGCGCCCGGGCTCAAACCCGTGTCGCCACCCAGCGCCCCGGCCCCGGCCGCGCCCCGCAAGAAGCCCGGCCTCGTGCTGCTCGCGGGGCTGGGCGCCGCCGCGGTGCTGCTTGTCGCAGTGGCCATCCACTTCCTGCGCAGTCCTGCACCGCCGCCGGTAGACCTCGTCAGCACCTACCAGGAGAGCCTGGAGAACGCCAGAAGGGGCGCAGCCAAACTCGACGCCCCCGAAGCGCTAAGGCTCCTGCAGAGCGCGCGCGACATGCGTCTGAAGTTCGGGATCCGTGACGCCGCCTTCGTCGAGCGCGAAAATGCGATTGAGGCGCTCATCGGCGCTATGGGGCTTCTGGAGAAGAACGCCAGTCTGGATGACGTGGAGGCGCAGATCAAGGCCGCCCAGAAGGTCCTCCTGTATGATCCTGACGCCGACGTAAAGAAAGACGCTATGACCAGGATCTGCCTCGACGTCGTTCAGAGGCGGCTGAAAGAGGCGGAGAAGTCCCTCGCGACCGGCGACATCGCTGCGGCGCAGAAGAGTGTCAAAGCGGGACTCGGGATCATCCCGGGCCATCCTCAGTTGCTCTCCGTGCGCGGGAGCCTGATGGAAAAGGGCCTTGCTGCCGCGGAAGCCGGTCTCGCCAAGTTCGCCTTCGACGACGCCAAAAAGTGTCTCGACGCCCTCAGCGCGATTGACCCTGCGGACAAACGCGTCGCGGCCCTGCGTGAGAAGCTCGACCTGGAGAGGGACAAACGCGACAAGTTTGAGTTCGCCGTAAAGGATGCCAAGACCAAGCTGGCCCAAGGCGGCGGCGACTTGAGCCTTCTGGAGAAACGGCTCCAGGAAGCACACAAGAGTTACCCCGGCGATCCGGCGCTCGTCCCCCTCCGGCAGGAGCTCGCCAGAAGGCGGCTGAACCTTGCGGAGAAGCACTTGGAGAAAGAGGAGTTGGACGAGGCCAGGCTGAATATCGAGTCGGCTGAGGCCCTCTCGCCCGACGAAGCTCGCATCGCCCAGCTCAAGGAGCGCCTCAAGACGACCCGCCAGCGCCGCGAGAAGTTCAGCGCCCTCGTAGCGGAGGCCAAAGCGGACCTCGGCACGGACGTGAGCCTGAGCGACATCGAGAAGAAAATCGCCGAGGCTGAAAGCCTCTATGCGCGTGATCCGCAGATCGCCGACCTGCGTGACCTGGTGAAGAAAAAGCGCGAGAAGCTCGACATTGCCGCCGAGCTGAAGAAGCAGAAGGAATTCGACGCCGCGCTCCAACAGCACGAGACGGCGCTCAAAGCCGGCAATTTCGATGAAGCCGAGACGCACCTGGCGGCGGCGGAGAAGATCAAGCCCGGCGACCCCCTGATCCCGCAGAAGCGCGAGAGGCTGGCCCAGAAGAAGGAAGAAGCACGCCGGCTCGCCGACGAGCAGGCGCGGCGCAACAAGTTCATGGCTGGCCTCAAGCAGGTGGACGAGCTCCTCAAGGCCGGCCAGCTTGACGACGCCGTGAAGCGGATCGCGGAGGCTGAGAAGGAGTACCCGGAC
>JAPLOD010000803.1 GCA_026692735.1 Planctomycetota bacterium
TGATCAGCGAGATGCCGTTCCCCAGGCCGAACTCGTCTATCTGCTCCCCCAGCCACATCAGGACCCACGTGCCGGCCGTCAGGATGATCGCCGCCTTGAACAGAAACCACGACCAGTTCTCGGTCACCATCGGCAGGCCGCCCATCTTCTGGTGCGCAATGGTCGAGCAGATCATGACCGCCTGGACGAGGCACAGCACCACCGTCGAATAGCGCGTCCACTGCGTGATCTTGCGCCGGCCGCTCTCGCCTTCCTTCGCCACTTTTTGCAGCGCCGGCACGATCGCCGTCAGCAACTGAAAGATGATCGAGGCAGAAATGTATGGCATGATGCCCAGCGCAAAGATGGACATCCTGCGCAGACCGCCGCCCGCAAACATGTCTAAGATGCCAAGAAACTCGCCGAAGCCCGTGCCCCGCTGGCCGCCGATCGCAGCCTGGATCGTGGCCTGGTCAATGCCGGGCAGAGGTACGAACACCCCGACCCGCGCGAACACCAGCAGCCCCAGCGTCCACAGGGTCTTCCTGCGCAGCTCCGGAATCCTGGCAATGTTTCCAAATGCCGAAAACATGCCCTGCCCTTTCCTCGTGCGGGCCCTCGGCCCGCAGACGGCCGCGAGCAACCTGCCAGCGGCCTGCTTCTACGCCTGCGTGTCAGCCCCGGGCACATCCCCCTCCGCCAGAACCGCCACTCACTTCCGCGGCGGTTTCTTCTCGGGCTCTGCCGCCCCGCCGCCGCCGGCTTTCCTCGCCGGTCTGGCGCCTTCCGCTTTCGCGGGCTTTCCACCCTCCGCCTTCGCGGGCGCAGCGCCTTCAGCTCGGGGAGGCCTCGGAGCTTTCGGCTTCGCGGGTCTGGCGCCTTCCGCCTTTGCCGGCTTCGCGCCTGCCTCGGGCTTCGCGGGCGGCGCGCTCTCGGCCTTCGGAGGCGTGGGGCCGCCGGCTTCAGGTGCCTTGGACGCCTCGGCCTGTACCGGTGCGGCGGCTCCTTCGGCCTTTGGCGGCGGCGCGCCTTCCGGCTTGCCTGGCTTCGTCCCCTCCGGCTTCTGCGGCTTCGCGCCCTCCGGCTTCTGCGGCTTCGCGCCTTCGCCCTTGGCGGGCTTGCCGCCGGCCTTGCTCTTCTCGGCGCTCTTGGCTTTCTGTTCCGCGGCGAGCTTCTTGAAATCGGGCGCCGCCTTCTTGGGCGCGCCGCCGATCCACTCCGCCTTGCCGCCGGCCTTCTCAATCTTCGCAATCGCGCTCTGGCTGAAGGCGTCCACCTTGACATGCAGCGCCACGGCCAGCTCGCCGTCACCCAGGACCTTGACCGGATCGCTCGCACGGCCCCGGACCATGCCGACGTCGCGCAATTCCTTGGGTCCCACACTGCTCCCCGCCGCGAACCTTCCCAGGTCGCCAACGTTCACCACGGCGAACACCTGCCGGAAGGGCCCGTTCCTGAAACCGCGCTTGGGCAGCCGGCGGAACAGAGGCATCTGTCCGCCTTCGTAGGTCACCTTCATCGTCCAGCCCGAACGCGCCGTGGCGCCCTTCAGCCCGCGGCCGCTGGTCTTGCCTATGCCGCTGCCGGGACCGCGCCCGATGCGCAGTATCTTCTTGTGGCTCAAGTCTGCCCTGCGGGCTTCGTGCAGTTGCATTGCTCAGAACCTCTTCCGTGTAAGGGCGTCCTTGCGTGGCCGCCCGGCACCCCGCGCAGGGATGCCCTACGCCGTTACTTCGCCTCTTCCTTCCCCGGTTCGACGACTGCCGCTGGCGCCGCTGCTGCCGGTGCTGCCGCCGGGGCTGCTGCCGGCGCTGCCGGTGCTGCCGGTGCTTCCGGACGAGTCCCCCGGTCGCCTCCGCGGCCGCGCCGCCCGCCGCCGGCGTTGCGCCCGCCCCGCTCTTCGCGCTCGAAGCGCTGTCTGGGCGCAGGCGCTGCCAGGCTCGCGGCCAGTTGCGCGTCCGGCTGGATCTGCACCCCGCGCAGGGCCGCCGCGCTTTCGCGGCTGCGCAACTGGAGCAACCCGTTCACCACCGCCTTCACGAGGTTCTTGGAATTATTCGACCCGCCCACCGACTTGGTCAGAACGTCGCGCACGCCGATGCACTCCAGCACCGCGCGGACCGCCGACCCGGCGATCACGCCCGTGCCGGGCAGCGCGGGGATCAGCACCACCGTGGAGGCGCTGTACTGCCCCCGCACTTCGTGCGGGATAGTGCTGCCGAACGTGGCCACGCGGAGGAGGTGCTTCTTGGCGTCCTTCGCCGCCTTCTCGATCGCATTCGGCACCTCGCGCGCCTTGCCGTATCCCATGCCCACGATGCCGGCGCCGTTGCCGACGACCGCCATGACGGCGAACGAGAAACGCTTGCCGCCCTTCACCACCGTGGCGCAGCGCCAGATGTCAATCACGCGCTCTTCCAGGTTCAAGCCTGCCGCATCAATTCGCTCTGCCACTCACGTATCTCCTGACCCATGAACCGCAAGACGTGAACTGTGGAAGGCGCCGGCCGCGTCCCCTCCCCCCGCCGTGTTAGCGTTTCACGCTTCACTCTGCGCTCAGAACTTCAGTCCCCCTTCGCGCGCCCCGTCCGCCAGTTCCTTCACCCGTCCGTGGTACAGATACCCGCCGCGATCGAACACCACCTTGGTCACGTTCTTCTCTTTGGCCTTCTGCGCGATCAGCTTCCCCACGGCCCTCGCCGCCGCCTTGTTGGCGCCGGTCTTGAGCTGTTCGGACAGCTCTTTGCTCAGCGTCGAAACCGTGAGCAGCGTCTGTCCGCGCACATCGTCTACGAGCTGCCCGTAGATGTGTTTCGAGCTTCGGAACACGCAGAGCCGCGGCCGCTCCGCGGTGCCCGTGACGCGCCTGCGCACGCGTTCATGTCTCCGCTCGCGACGGTCCGACCGCGATGTGCCTTCCATGTCGTCGTTCCTTCCGTTCCGCGCTTATGCCGTGCTGCCCGTAGCCGCCACGGTCTTGCCCGGCAGCTTACGGACGACTTCGCCCTTGTAGCGGATGCCCTTCCCCTTGTAGACATCCGGGGGCCGGATGTGGCGGATTGCCGCCGCCACCTGCCCCACCAACTGCTTGTCCGTCCCCGATATGTTGATCTCCGTCGGTGTCGGACACGCCACCTCCACGCCCTTTGGTATCTCGAACATCACCGGCACCTTGTTGTTGTACCCGACGAAGAGCTGCAGGTTGCTGCCCTGCTTGATGACGCGGTAGCCAACCCCCTGGATCTCCAGCGACTTCGCGTAGCCCTTCGTCACGCCCTCGACCATGTTGGCGATGAGCGCCCGGTACAGGCCGTGCTTGGCCCGGTCGGCCCGCACATCGCTTTCCCGCTTCACGCGCACTTCCTTCGCCGCCGCATCCACCTCGACCTTGAGCGCGCCGGTGACTTCCTGCGTCAGGACGCCCTTGGGCCCCTTGACGCAGACGTTCCGCCCCTCGACTTTCACCTCAACGCCGCTGGGTATAGGCACGGGCTTCTTACCGATGCGTGACATGGCTCACTCCGTTAACCTGCACCATTCACCGCGGAGACGCAGAGGGCGCGGAGAACAGCAGAACAATCAGACCCTAAACCTATCAGCATCGTGTCTCACTCTGCGCTCTCTGCGTCCCTGCGGTGAAGTATCCGGGTCAGTACACCTTCACCAGCACTTCCCCGCCCACGTTGGCCTCGCGCGCTTCCTTGTCGGACAGGACGCCCTTGGACGTCGTCAACACCAGGCACCCCATGCCGCGCAGCACCGGCTTAAGCTGCTCTTTCTGCGCGTAGATGCGCCGCCCGGGTTTGCTCACGCGCTCAATCAGGTTGATCACCTGCTCCCCGCACCGCCCGTACTTGAGGAAGACCTTGAGGTCGTTCTGCGACGGCGTCTTCGGGTTCCTGGCGATCTCAAAGTTCTTGATGAAGCCTTCCCGCTGCAACGCTTCCGCGATCGAGATCACGATCTTGGAACTGCGCACCACGACCGTCTCGCGGCGGAGGTGCACGGCGTTGCGCACACGCGTCAACATATCGGCAATCGGATCGGTAACAGGCATGGCTCGCAGTCCTGAGTCCTTGAGTCTTGAGTGCTGAGTCGCATGTCCGGGGTGCCGTCTTGCCAATCCTCACTGAGTTGCTTCGCGGCGACAGCCGCGCTCAGTACTCAGCACTCAGTACCCTGGACTTCCCCCTTTACCAGCTTGATTTCTGCACACCCGGAATCTCACCGCGGTGGGCCAGCATCCGGAAACACAACCGGCAGATCTTGAACTTGCGGTAGTACCCCCGCGAACGTCCGCACAGCTCACAGCGGTTGTGCCGGCGCGTCGAGTACTTCGGCTTCTTCCTGGACTTGGCCTTCCACCTGACACTGGCCATCTGTCTCTCCTGTGAATCACCGTTCCCGGAACGGACATCCCAGCGCCTTGAGCAACTCCCGCGTGTGCTCATCCTTCTCCGCCGTGGTGCAGATCGTTATGTCCATCCCGTGGATCAGGTCGGTCTTGTCCGCCTCGATCTCCGGGAAGACCGTCTGTTCGGGCAGCCCCAGGGAGTAATTCCCGCGCCCGTCGCACGCCCGCGGCGTCAACCCGCGGAAGTCGCGCACCCGCGGCAGCGCCACGTTGAACAGCCGGTCCAGGAACTCGAACATCTTCGCCCCGCGCAGCGTCGTCCGGCACCCCACCTGCATCCCTTCGCGCAGCTTGAAGTTCGACACCGACTTGCGCGCCACGGTCACCACGGCTTTCTGGCCCGCGATCAGGGTCATGCCCGCCACGCAGGCTTCGCCCACCTTCGGGTTGTTCTCCGTCGTCGCCTTGCCGAACCCGATGTTCAGGCAGACCTTCACCAGCCGGGGCACCGCGTGCTTGTTCTTGAACCCGAACTTCTGCATCAACGCCGGCACCACTTCCGCGTTGTACCTGTCCTTGAGCCGCACCTTGGTCGGCTTCACCTGCTCGCCGCCCTCGGCGGCCTTGGGCTTGGCCTTGGCATCCGCGGCCGCCTTCTTCGCCTCCTTGGCCGCCCGCTGCGCGTCCAACTGCGCCGCGGTCGGCTGCGCCGCGTGCTCCCCCTTCGGCTTCTTCTCTTTGTCCTGTTCTTTCTCAGCCATGTTCTTCCACTCGCTCTCGTGGGCGCGGCTCGAAAAGCCGCGTCGGGCGAAACCGGAACGTCCCGCCTACTCCTTCCCGCCGAACTCCCGCTGCGGCCCCTTCTCCACCACCCGCAGGTTGGACACGTGGATGGGCCGCTTCACAATCTTCAGCCCGCCCGCCTCCCCCGTCTTCTGGTTGTAGCGCGCCGTCTTCCACTGCTCGACGCCCCGCAGCGGCGTCTGGCGCTCGCCCTTCTTGCTCCGGGCGCGGGGCATCTCCAGCAGCGCCCGGCCCTTCGTCCGGTCCACCTGCAGGACCGTGCACGTCAAGGGCTTCCCGGTGGCTTCGTCAATGGCGTTCGCGCCTTCGCCGCGGACGATCACCACCTTGTCGCCTTTGCAGATCGCTGTCTTGACCATCACACAACCTCCGCCGCCAGCGAGACGATCTTCATGAACCCCTTCTGCCGCAGCTCCCGCGCCACCGGCCCGAAAATGCGCGTCCCGCGCGGCTCCTTCTCCGGCGTGATCAGCACGATCGCGTTGTTGTCGAACCGCACTGACGAACCGTCCGGCCGCCTCACCGCGTGGCGCGTCCGCACCACGACCCCCCGCACCACCAGCTTCTTCTTGTCCTTCTTGCTCGTGGTCATGAACTCGCTGCCGGGCTGGACCTTCTTCACGGCCGCCACGAGGATGTCGCCGACGGAAGCATAGCGGCGGTGCGTCCCGCCCAGCACCTTGATACACATCGCCGTCCGCGCGCCGGTGTTATCGGCAACAGTGAGCATGGTGTGGTGTTGGATCATGTTCGTCTCTTACCCGTTCTACAGGTCTCTGGATCCCAACTCTCAGCCGCCCGCCTCCGTCTTCGACTCGGTCTGTGGCGCGCCTTCGGCCGGCGCCGCCGGCGCAGCAGGCTGCTCCGTCTTCCGCGGCCCTGGCACCTCGACCTCCTTGATGTCCAACTGTCCCAGCACCGCCGCCCGCTCGATCACCCGCACCAGCCGCCAGCGCTTCTGCTTGGAGAGCGGCCGGGTCTCAACAATCTCCACGCGGTCGCCCTTCTNNGCGGTCGCCCTTCTTCGCCTCATTCCTCTCGTCGTGCGCGTGCAGATGCGTGGACCGGAAGATGTACTTGCCGTAGCGCGCATGCTTGACGAGGTGCTTGATCTCCACCGTGATCGTCTTCCGCCGCACGTCGCTCAACACGATCCCCTCTTCCGTCCGCCGCGACCCGCGCGCTGACGCCTCCGCTCCCTTCGTGGCCGCCGTGGCGGCCCCTGTCTCACTGGCCATAAGTCTCCTCAACCGCGCCCGGCGGCCGCGCCGCCCGCAGCGCCACGGACAGCACGCCCTACTTCACGTGTCCCACGTCCTCGCGCTCCACCGCCGCGCGCAGCCGCTTCGCCTCGGCCAACTGCACCGCCGCGCGATCCGCCGCGCTGCGCCCCTTCACGTCCCGCATGCGCACGCGCGTGCACATCGGCTTGACCTTACCCCGCTCGCCCGCCGGCTTGGCCAATGCCGCCTGCACCTCGGCCACCCGCGCCTCGACCTTCTTGACCACGCGCGCCGCTTCCGGCCCCGCGTCCTTGGCTTGCGGCGTCAGCGCAACGATGCGGGCGTCGAGTGCACGCCGCACCTCCCGCTCGCGGATGATGGACTGAATCCGCGCGATCAGCCGCCGGCCCAAGCGCTTCTCGTGCGGCTTGATGGCTTCGCCCGTGGAACTCTTCACCACGCCGTCGAACAGCCGCTTCTTCTCCAGCAGCAACTGGTCCTGCAGCTCCTGGCTGGTCTTGTCCCGCAGGCTCTTAGCCGGTGTGTCACTCATCTCTGGCAACCCCTTGTCGTTCCACTCCACGCCTGGCCGCACGCGCCTAGAACTGGGCCCGGCGCTTCACGAACTTCGTCCGGACGGACAGCTTCCCCGACTGCAGCCGGAACGCCTCGCGCGCCGCCGCTTCGGCCAACCCGGCCACCTCGAACAACACCGTCCCCGGCTTGACCACCGCCGCCCAGTACTCGACCTCGCCCTTCCCCTTGCCCATGCGCGTCTC
>JAPLOD010000804.1 GCA_026692735.1 Planctomycetota bacterium
TAGGCGTTGGTGAAGCGCACGCCTTGCGTGGCGAGGCGGTCAATGTTGGGCGTCTGGTAGAGATCGCTGCCGAAGCAGCCGAGGTCGGTCCAGCCCATGTCGTCGGTGAGGATGAAGACGAAGTTGGGCTTGGGCTCGGCGGCGAACGCCGGCGACGCGGGCACCAGCAGCGCGCCGGCCAGAACGAGGGCCTGTAACACGCGCGTCTTGCCCATAGTCTCGCCACCTCCGCCAAGGCCGTTCGATACGGTGGGAGTATAGCACGGCCGCGAACCGGTCAAGCCGGGGATTGCGCCGCGTTTGTACTGTCGTGGCTTCCGCGTATGATCGGTCGCCGGACCGCGAGGGCGCGCGTGGGCATTGCGGAGTGGGAGAACTACAGCGAGGCGCAGAAACGCGCCCTGCTGAAGGCGCTGCGAGACGCCAGCCCGGCCACGCGGCGCGAGACGGCGATGGACATCCTGGGAACCGGCGACGCCTCGACGCTCGAGCCGCTCTGCACCATGGTTGATCTGGACCGGGATGAGCAGCACGCCGGTCTGGCCGCGTTGCAGGCCATAGCACTGCGCTGCCTGCGTGCGCTGGGCGACGGGGTGGCGAGGGAGTTCCTGATCGCGGCCCTGCAGAACCCGGCTCTGCTGCGCATGCGCGCGGGCAGTCCGCTGCCGACGCTGCTGAAGAAGGCTCTCGCCAAGCTCGGCTACGCACACACCACGCGCACGCTGTTTGAGATCCTGCGGGAACACGGCTGCGAGCGCGTGTGGGCGGCCATGATCCTGGGCGAGATCGGCGATCCGGCCGCGGTGACGCCGCTGTGCCGGGCGCTGGAGAGCAGCGGCGAATGGACCCGCCGTGCCGCGGCCACGGCGCTGGGCCGCATCCGCGCTCCCGAAGCCATCGCCGCGTTGTGCAACGTGCTTGCGGACGCGCGCGAAGACGCCGAACTGCGGCAGCAGTGCGCCATCGCTCTGGCGGAGATCGGCGACCGTTCCGCCGTTCCGGCGCTCTGCGAAGTCCTGCCGGACCGGTCGGATGGCGTGGTCTACAGCGCCACGTGGGCGCTGGGGCAGTTGGAAGACGGGCGGGCAGTCGAGCCGCTGCTGGAGCTGTTCGAGAGCTGGCCGGCGGACTTCGTGGCGGAGGCACTGGGCAACATTGGCGATTCGCGCGCCGTCGAGACGCTCTGCGGCGCCCTCCACCGCAAGGAATGGCCGACCGTGCGAGCGGTGATCGTCGCACTGGGGCGGATCGGCGACCCGCGCGCGATCAACCCGCTGCTCAAGCTGGTGGAGCGCGGCGGCGACTTCTACCCGTGGGACGTTGTGGATGCACTGACACACATCTGCGGACGGGAGGCGGTTGAGCGTTTCTGCGAGGCGTTGAAGAGCCGTTCGGAGGCGGTGCGCTGTCTTGCATCCGAGATGCTCGCCCAACTGAACGATCCGCGCGCGCGCAGGAACCTGCGCGCGCTGCGCCAGGACCCCTCGGCGGCGGTGCGCTTCGGCGCGGCGCTGGCGCGCAGCCTGCTGTCCAAGGGCCCGTTTCCGCCGCTGCAGGAATTGCTGGCGGACCCGGACGTGGACGTGCGGCGGGCCGCCGTGCATGAGCTGGGCCTGCTGGACGACCCGCGCGCCGCGGGGGCGCTGGAAGCCGCGCGGCGCGATGCCGATGCCTGCATGCGACTGCTTGCGGCGGCCGCGCAAGGGCAGGCCAAGCAGGCTGCCGGAGAGTTGCCTCACCCGCGGCACTGGCGCGGCCTCGACCGCGAGTTCACCTGTTACGAGGCGCGCGAGGCGTACGACTACTTACGCACACGGAAGCTGGAGTCGCGAGCCGACAGCGCGGCCTGGGAGGCGCTGCTGGCCTGTGAGACCGACGAACTGCTCGCCGAGGGGCCCATGGCGGCGGCAGCGGTGCAGTGGGCTCTGGCAAGCTGGCCCGCCGAAACGTGCTACAAGCGGTGGGGCCGGGAGGCGTTCTACCGCCTGCTGGCTGCGGCCGGCGCGAAGCTGGCGCACGAAGACGCGATGCCCGGCGGTCCATGGCAACTATGGCGGATACGCGCGACGCGGGACCGCGAGGCGCTCCTGCAAGAAGACCTCGTGGTCTTCCGCTTCCGCGGGCGGAAGGACGAAGTTGAGCACTTCAGGCGCGTGCCGCCCCAGGTGGCGACGTGCGGGGAAGCCATGTCGTGGCTGGCGCGCGGGAAACCTGGCGAAGAGCATTGGTGCCGGACGAACACGTGAAACAGGTGACTGGTGGACGCGTCGGCACCAGTGTGGTACGTTGGTGTCATAGGGGAGAGCGGGATGCGGCTAGCGGGACTATGCCCTCTTGTACTGGCTGCGTGCATCGCCAGCGCCGCGTATGCGCGCCAGGAAGGCGTGTGCATCACCTTCATCTTCTATCCGCCGGCGCAACCGGCAGCGCGCAACGACGCTAAGCCCGCTGCCGCGGCAGCGGTGAAGCCGCCAGTCAAGCAGATGGATGAGGCCACGCGGCGGCAGATCGCCGAACGCGCCAGAGAAGCTCAGGAGGCCGAGGAACGGCTTGCGCGACAGGTATTTTTGAAGGCGGTGTCCCAGCAGCCGCCGATTGACCCCGAGAAGGACGAGTATCGGAAGTATCTGCTGGAGAAACAGCGGAAGGAAGAGGCGGAGAGCGATCCCGTGGTGGCCGAGATACGCGCGCAGTACCGCGCCGACGACCAGGACGAGTTCAGGAAATGGAAGGAAAGCCAGGCGCCGAAGCTGGAGAAGGCGAGAGAGGCTCCGGCCAAGGAACTGGACTGGTCGGCGTGGCTGGGCGGAGTAAGGCCACGGGAGAAAGCCCAGCCGAAAGACAACGCGGCTGAGGACGAGTAGTCTGCGGGCT
This sequence comes from Planctomycetota bacterium, assembly GCA_026692735.1. Classification (GTDB taxonomy): domain Bacteria; phylum Planctomycetota; class SZUA-567; order H5-PLA8; family H5-PLA8; genus JAPLOD01. The sequence goes on from JAPLOD010000804.1 coordinate 2,875, forward strand.
GCAGCCTGCGGGCCGCGGCCCGTCAGCCGCCCTTTTTCAGGCGTTCGATTTCCGTCTTACAGAATTCATAGAGGAGGCGCTCATCGTCGTTGGCGGGGGCGTAGTTCTTGACGAAGTCCTGGAGCGCCTGCATGCCGGTGAGGCGGAAGAAGGGCCGCGCGCTCATGCACAACGCCACGTACCCGGTGGCGTCGAAGTCTTTCTGGTCGGGTGAGAGTTTGAGGACGGCGCGGAATTCCTGTTCCGCGGTCTGGTAGTGTCTCTGCGCCACATCGTTCTCCTTACGCAGTTCCTCAAGCGTGGCGTTCCAGGCCTTGAGTTTCGGGTCGTTGGCGTCGAAGAACCTGGCGGTGGTCGTCGTGCGCCACGCGCCCTGGTAGACGGCCTTGTACTTGGCCTGATGGGCGTCCGTGCGCGGTTTGAGCTCGTCGGAGAGTTGCTGGGCGCGGCAGTAGTGCGCCTTGCCCAGCCGCTTGTGCGCCAGCACGGTGTCCTTCAACTTCAGCGACGCGGCGAACGGTTCGATGGCTTCCTGGTACTTTTTCGCCGCCAGCAGCTTGTCGCCTTCCTTGAGCAGCTCCAGCGCGTCGCCCTCCGGCCGTTCCTCGGCAGGCGGCTTGCCGGCCGCAGGCGCGGGCGGGGCCGTTTTCGCGGGAGGCGGCGCGGCGCCACCGGCGTTTCTCAGTTTTTCGAGCGCAGCGGCGACCTGGGGAGTGCTGGAGCGGCGCGCCAGAGCAAGGGAAGCGTCAATCTCCTGGGCCAGCATGCTCTCGGCATCGCCTGCCGCGGCGAGCAGGGCCTTGGCCTTCTCGAGCTTCAGCAGGCACGCGGCGAATTCCTCGGGCGCCACGTGTTTGTCGGCGTTGGCTTTCAGGATGGTGAGGGCTTCGTTCTTGAGCCGCTGGACCTCGGCCGGAGCTTCGGCGCGGCATGAAGCGGCGAGAACGCAGACGGCGGAAAGCAGGAGGCGGAGAGCAACAGCGGGACTTGGGCGGTTGACGTGCGTCATGGTCCACCTCGCCTACTCAACGTACACCGCGAGGGCGGCAAGTCCAGGAAGGCCATTGCGGATTTCGGATTTCGGATTGCGGATTGCGGATTGAACAACACGGGAAAGTCAAGAGCCGTGTGAAGCTCCTCCCTGCGCTCGATATCTCGGGAGCGGCTTCTTGTGCTGCGCACCCGCCCCGCTGGGCTTGTCTTTACCCACATTTCAGACTCCACTCGCGGGCCAAGCGTACGACTTCGGAGATGAGCATGAGCCGCTGCCAGCCGCGCCAGATTGACTGCCACCCTGGCGTGCCGTCGTGCTTGCGCGCCAGGAAGCCGCCGAGTTTCGCTATCGCAACCAACAACGCCAGATGCGTCCAGCCGCCAGGCGGCTGACCAA
>JAPLOD010000805.1 GCA_026692735.1 Planctomycetota bacterium
TAGTCTGTAGCCAGTCAACCCTCACAATGGCAGGCAATACGCCAAGGAACCGATCCGGACCCCGTTATCCCCGCTGCGCGGAACCAGTGCACCCCGGCGCTTCTCCGCCGTGCGCTTGATATGGCCGAAGAACCTGCGAGAGTGCGGTGGGGGAGAGACTTCCCATCCACAGCCAGGAGCGGACGGCGTGTATTTCGTAGCGTTGCGGATGCTGGTGGGCGACACGCCCAAATTCATGGCACTGGTATTCGGGCTGGCCTTCGCCACCACACTGGTGGTCCAACAAGGCTCCATCTTCACCGGTCTCATGCGCCGCACAGCCCGAGGCGTGGAGAACGTCGCTCAAGCCGAAGTGTGGGTCATGGACCCCGCCACGGTCTACTATGACGAGCGCCGGCCGTTGCCGAACAACGCGTTGCAGCGGGTGCGGTCGGTGGACGGCGTGGCGTGGGCGGTACCCTACTTCGTGGGCTCCGGGACGGCCCGCTTGCCGGATGGCGAGTTCGCGCAGGTGCAGATCATCGGCGTGGACAGGCTGTCGAAGATCGGGCTGCCGGAGACGTTCGAGTCGGGTGAACCGGACATGATCGAGCAGCCGGAGACGGTCTTCTGGGATAACCTGAACGTGGGCCTCTACAAGAACGTCAAGCCGGGCGACGTGCTGGAGATTAACGACCTGCGGGCGCGCGTCGTGGGCCTCGCCGCCGCGCCGCGCGGCTTTGCCTCCAACCCGACCGTCTACACAACGTACGAGCGAGCGCTGCAATACGCACCGAGCGAACGGCGGCGGATGACGTTCGTCCTGTGCTGGGGTTGATCGTGGGCGTGGCCATTTCCATCCAGACGTTCTTTGCGTTCGTGCTGGAGAACACGCGCCATTTCGGTGCGCTGAAAGCCATGGGCACGTCCAACCCCACGCTGGTGAAGATGGTGTTGATGCAGGCGGCGGTCGTGGGCCTGCTGGGGTGGGGCCTGGGAGTCGGCGCGGCGACCATGTTCGGCCTCCAGGTTACCCCGCGTACGCAGATCGTCTTCATGCTCACCCCGCACCTGCTGGGCCTGTCGTTCGCCGCCATGCTGGCGGCCGTGATGGTCGCGGCGCTGCTGAGTATTGCGCGGATCATGCGCATCGAGCCGGCGATTGTGTTCAGGTAAACGGATGGGCTTCGGGTTCTGGCAATGGCAGCGAAGGCAGACAGTCGCATCGCAGTGCAGATACGCGCCGTGCGCAAGGGATTCGGCGAAGGGCCGACGCGCATCGAAGCGTTGCGGGGGATTGACCTCGAGGCCTGCTACGGCGAGATCCTGTTGATCGTCGGCCCGTCCGGCTGCGGCAAGACGACGCTGCTGTGCGTCACGACGGGGCTGCTGAACCGCGATGCCGGCGAAGTGTCGCTCTTCGGCCAAGCGCTGGACACGATGAGCCTCGCGCAGCAGACCGCGTTCCGCGGGCGGAACATCGGGTTTGTGTTCCAGCAGTTCAACCTGCTGCCGACGCTGACGGCGGCGGAGAACGCTGCCGTGCCGCTGCTGATCCAGGGCGTGCCT
>JAPLOD010000806.1 GCA_026692735.1 Planctomycetota bacterium
GTCGGCGGCGATCCGCGCCGAGGACGTGACCGCGGCCGCGTCCGTCATGTCGGCGGTGCCCGAGGTGCGGAGGGCGCTCGTCCGCGAACAGCGTGTGATCGGCCTCGCGGGCGATTGCGTCGTCGAGGGACGCGACATCGGCACGGTGGTCTTCCCCGATGCGGCGCTGAAGTTCTACATCCACGCCGACCTGGAAGAGCGCACGCGGCGCCGCGCCGAGGAATTGGAGGCGCGCGGCGAGAAGGTGGACGTGGAGGGTTTGCGCAAGCAGATCGAATACCGCGACGAGACGGACAAGGGGCGCGCGGTCGGACCGCTGGTCAGGGCCGCCGATGCCATTGACGTGGATACGACTCACTTGGACGAGGAAGCGACGCTGGAGAGGCTGCTGCAGGAAGCGAAAGCGCGCGGCTTGTGCTGATCTCTGTCATACGCATCCACGCTCCCATGCGCTATAGCGACGCGCTGGAGCTTCAGCACCGCCACGGCGCCGCGCTGGAACGGAGCGCCGCACGGAACGCCACGCTGCTCCTGCTCCAGCACACGCCTGTCTTCACGCTGGGACGCACGACGGTCAGGGAGCATCTGCTGTGCAGTCCGCAGGAACTCGCGGCGCGCACAGGCGCGGAGGTGATAGAGACCGACCGCGGCGGATCGGTGACGTACCATGCCCCGGGCCAACTGACGGCGTACCTGCTGCTGAACCTGCAGGTCTGGAAGCTGCCGATCCACGAGCATCTCGACAAGCTGGAACAGGTGGCGCTTGGCACGCTGGCGCGCTTTGGCATCAGTGGGCGGCGCGAGCAGGGCATGACCGGCGTGTGGGTGGGCGCAGAGGCCGCGGAGAAGATCTGCGCGATCGGCGTCAGCGCGCGACGGTGGGTGACATACCACGGGCTGAGCCTGAACGTTGATCTGGACCTGACGCCGTTTTACGCCGTCGTCCCCTGCGGGTTGGCGGGGAAGCGGGTCACGTCCATGGCCCGGGTCCTGCAACGTCCGGTCAGCATGCGAGACGTTGAGAACGCGATGGCGGCGGTCGTTGGCGCAGTCTACGGCGCGAAGGTGGAGTCTACTCCTGTAGATCGCCCAGGAGCATGATCGCGCCGACGCGGAGCACCGTGCCGTTGTACTTCTCGGGTTTGAAGCCCGGCTTGTTCTTCTCGACCTTCAGCACGGAATCGCGGTTGGGCTGTTCGGGGTGGACTTCGACAGTAACCGTGTGCACCGCGTTCGCGAGCCCCTCGGCGACCGAAAGAGACGCCAAGCGATGGTACGAGCAGTACATGTCAAAGCGCGGGCGCGGCGGACTGGCCTTGCCGTCAAGGGTGCAGACTGCCTGTCCGCCGTCAGGCCCCACGATGTCGTACAGCTTGACGGCGGTGCCCTTGAACGCGAACGTCAGCTTGTCGCCGGGCGTCTTGGCTTCCCAGATCTCCGGCAGGTACTTCTGGAAGCCCTTGCCCATGCCGGTCTGCGGGTCCAGTTTCTTCCAGCCGCCGGTGAGCATCTCCTGTTTGATCGGCACCAGCCTGGCGTTCTCCCAGTTGTCCGCGACGAACGGCGCTTTCAGCTCGTGCGGCCCGGGCTTCGACGTCGCCTCCATCTTTTTGAAGCCGTCCACGATCACGTCGCAGTACACCTGGTGAGCGGGGTCGGTCGGATGGCATTCGTCGTTGGAGAAGAGCATCACGCCGTCAGGCACGGGCTTGTCGGCGCCGCTCGCGTCCTTCTCCTTCTTGTAGACCAGCTTGCCTTCGCCGGCCATCTGGACGATGCGCATGGCCACGTTGATGGACGGGATGCCGTAGTAGTCGGCGATGCGTTCCTGCGCCGTGGCCGAGCGCGGGCAGCGCTCTTTCTCGTAGTCGAGCTTCATGCTGGTGTGCAGCGTGTAGACGAAGCAGATGTCGGTAGCGGGATCGGCGGTCCAGATCTGCCGCACGATGCCTTCCATTGTGCGGTAGATCTGCTGCGGCGGCGCACCGCCGTCGTTGACGGCGAACTCCACGCACACCAGATCGGGCTTGTACTGCAGGACGTCCTGCCGGCAGCGGAACGCGCCGAGATCCGACCCCGTGCCGCCGATGGCCGCGATGATCTCGCTCGCCTTGGCCTTGGGGTAGGTGGTCTGAAACCACTTCAGCGTCTTCACCCGCCAGCCATTGGCCGCGGTGATGCTGCCGCCGAAGTACGCAATGCGGACCTCCTTCCCATCGTTCAGCTTGGCGTAGATGTTGCCCAGACCGTTGCGGGGTCTGAGCAGTTCGGGCTTCACGGGCTCGAGTTCGTTCTGCGGTTCCCCCGCTGCGCCACTGAGCGCCAGCAGAAAGTGACACACGAACAGGATGCGTACGATCATCATTGCCGCGTTCTCCGCTGCAGTCCGACGAGCGTCATTGGAAGGACAACACGCCTTATGGTATAGCGGCATCGTGCTTGTCCCGCAATCCGCAGAGTTGCCCTGGGGGACTTGCCGGTCGGAAGTGGAGCCATGAGCGAGCCGCGCCGCAAGCAGTTTCCCGCCTGGCTGAAGAAGCCCTGGCCCCTGCAGCCCGATATGCGCACGCAACGGGTGTTGCAGGGCCTGCAGCTCAACACGGTCTGCCGCTCCGCTGAATGCCCCAATCAGGGCGAGTGCTGGTTGCACGGCACGGCGGCGTTCCTCATCCTCGGCGATTGCTGCACGCGCGCCTGCCGCTTCTGCGCGGTGCGGACCGGCGCCGGCGCGCCGCTGGAAGTTCTCGCCGAGGAGCCCGCGCGCGTGGCTCAAGCCGCGAAGCAGCTCGGCCTCAAGCACGCAGTCGTCACCAGCGTGACGCGCGACGACCTGCCCGACGAAGGGGCCGGCCATTTCGCGCGCGTCATCCAGGCGCTGCGCGAAGCGTGCGGCCCGCAGACGACGATCGAGGTGCTCGTTCCCGATTTCCACGCGCGGGAAGACTGCATTCGCGCCGTGCTCGCCGCCAGGCCGGATGTGTTCAACCACAACCTCGAGACCGTTGAGCGTCTGTACGGGCCGGTTCGTCCGCAGGGCGACTACCGTCGCGCGCTGAAGGTCCTGGAGACTGCCAGGCGCGTGGAGCCTTCGCTGACCACGAAGAGCGGCCTGATGGCGGGCTTGGGCGAGACGCAGGATGAAGTGCGCGGCGCGATCCGCGACCTGCGCGGAGTCGGCTGCGACATCCTGACGATCGGCCAGTACCTCCGGCCGTCGGCGGCCCATCTGCCGGTTGCGGAGTATGTGCCGTTGGATGTATTCGAGAGCTACGAACAGTACGCTTTGGGCCTTGGCTTCCGCGCGGCCGCGTGCGGCCCCTTTGTCCGCTCCAGCTACCATGCCGAAGCAGTCTTGCACGACGCGCGGCCGCGGTAGCACAACGCCACTGCGGGACAAGCCCGCAGTGGCGCAGCACGCGCTGCAGCAGCGTTCAGTGCGGGGTCACTTCGCCGCGTCGCCCGCTTTCTCCAGACGGCGCTCGCGGCGCTCCTTGATGCGTTCCATCAGCCAGGCGAAGAGCTTGGGGTGGTTCTCCCGCAGCTTTCGCAGGGCCGCGCGCGCCTCGCCGTGGTCAATCTTGCCGTCTTTGTCGGTGTCGAGCTTGGCTTTGACGCCCTGCAGCGCGGCGCGCAGTTCGCCGTGATCAACCTTGCCGTCCTTGTCCGTATCGAGCTTGGCTTTGAGCTCGCCATGATCAACCTTGCCATCCTTGTCGGCGTCAATCTTGCCGACCAGCTCCTCAAGCGCGGCCCGCAACTCGCCATGGTCAACCTTCCCGTCCTTCTCGAGGTCAATCAGCGCGCGCACGCGCTTGTGCCCATGGCCTTCCTCGACAATCTCGGCCGCACGAACCGCCGTGCCGGCAACGCACGCAAGCGCGCACACCACGCTAAGCACCCGTCTGGTCATCGTTCGTCCTCCGTCTTCGTGCCTCTTCTTGCCGCTCGATCCAGAGGATCGGGTTGCGGCGGCATGCCCGCACCGCCGTCGGCTCCTCTTAACAACAAGGCAAGCGGCGGGCCATGCGTTTGCCCAAATCGTCGGAGTCCTAAGATGCGCGCCGGCGGAGACTTGGAGCGTTCCGGTCGTGCTTGTCGCATCGCGAAATCCGCCACTTTGGCAGCTTGCAGTGGGGTAATCCCACACGTATCATCTGGCGCGATGACTACCGAGAGACGTCGTCGCGTCGCGTTGGCGGTTACCGGGGCCAGCGGGGTGATCTACGGGTTGCGGGTGCTGGAGGAGTTGCTCCGCGACGAGACGCTGGAAGTCCACCTGACGATTTCACCGGCCGCGCAGAAGATACTGAAAGCCGAGCACGGCATTGAGGTTGACCTCCATGCCTTCAAGGCTGCCGCGCTGAGAGTTCGGCGAGCCGAATGCGCCGCGTACCACCCCTACGATGACCTCTGCGCGCCGCCGGCCTCCGGCAGTTTCCGGCTGGACGCCATGGCCATCGTGCCGTGCTCCATGGGCTGTGCCGGAGCGATAGCGCGTGGCGTCAGCGGCGACCTTATTGAGCGCACCGCCGACGTGATGCTCAAGGAGCGGCGGACGCTGGTCGTCGTGCCGCGGGAAACGCCGTTCTCCGCGGTCCATCTTGAGAACCTCCTCGCGCTGTCTCGCTTGGGCGTCATCGTGCTGCCGGCGAGTCCGGGCTTTTACGGCCGGCCGCGCACTGTCTCCGATCTGGTTGATTTCGTCGTGGCGCGCGTGCTGGACCATCTGGGCGTTGAGCACCGGCTGGGACCGCGGTGGGGAATGCAAAAATCAAAATTGAAAATGCAAAATGACAGCCGCCTGTAGAATGCTGCGGCGGTGAGCGGCGCGGCTGCGGCCGCGCGGAGTGACCACTGACAACGGACAACTGACGACTGACCCATGAGAAAGATCATCGAAGTGCCGCCGCTGGGCGAGCAGAAGCAGACCGAGACCCAGTTGAACCTCTGGTACGTGCGCGCCGGGCAGGAGGTCAAGGCCGGCGACGATCTGGCGGAACTGGTGACGGACAAGGCCGCGTTCAGCCTGCCGGCGCCGGAGGACGCGCGCGTCCTCCGGTTCTTCGTCAGCGAAGGCGCCAAGGTGAAGGCCGGCGACAGACTGGTCGAAGTCGAGGTGAGCGGCTAGATCATGCCAATCCGCAGGCAGCGGCGCATCAGCCGG
>JAPLOD010000807.1 GCA_026692735.1 Planctomycetota bacterium
CGCCACGAACATCGGCTCGGAACACATCGTCGGCCTGGCAGGGCAGGGGGACTCCACCGGCATGGCGATGGCTCATTGGGAACTTCACGCCTGGGTCGTCGTGACGCTGGCGTGGGTCTTCGTCCCTTTCTACTACCGCGCCGGAGTCCACACGGTCCCCGAGTTCCTCGAGAGGCGCTTCAGTGCGCGCGCCCGCGCCATCCTCTCCGTCGTCTCGCTGATAGCCTACGTCTTCACCAAGGTTTCGGTGACGGTGTATGCGGGAGCGATCGTCTTCAAGACCTTGCTCCCCGACACGTTCGGCACTCCCGAAAACGCCTTCTGGATCGGCGCGTTCGCCACGGTCATCCTGACGGGCATCTACACGGTGTTCGGTGGCATGCGCGCCGTGCTCTACACCGACACGGCTCAGGCCGTGGTCTTCCTGGTCGGCTCGTTCTTCATCACCTACTTCGGACTCAACAAGCTCGGCGGCTGGGGTGAGCTCAAGAGCATCTGCGGTGAGCACGCCGCCCAGTTCGCCCTCTGGCGCCCGCTGTCCGATCCGACCTTTCCCTGGCTGGGCATCATCATAGCCTCGCCGATCGTCGGCATCTGGTACTGGTGCACCGACCAGTACATTGTCCAGCGCACGCTCTCGGCGAAAGACCTGCGGAATGCACGCCGCGGAGCTCTATTTGGCGCCTTGCTGAAGGTGACGCCGGTCCTGATCTTCCTCGTGCCGGGCCTCATCGGCTACGCGCTGCATCAGAAGGGCGTTATCTCCATCCCGACCAAAGTGGTTGACGGCGTGAACGTCATCAACGGCGATCAGGTCTTCCCCACGATGGTGGCCAACCTGTTGCCGTCGGGCCTGCGCGGCCTGGTGGTGGCCGGCCTGCTGGCGGCGCTCATGAGTTCCCTCTCGTCGCTCTTCAACTCCAGCGCCTCGCTCTTCACCGTGGACATCTACGAGAAGCTCAGGCCGGGCTGCTCGGAGAAGCACATCGTCTTCGTCGGGCGCCTCGCCACGACCGTCGTCGTGGGCCTCGGCATCCTCTGGATTCCCGTCATGCCGCTCATCTCGGGAGGCGGTCTGTACCAGTACCTGCAGAGCGTGCAGGGCTACCTGGCGCCGCCGATCACGGCGGTCTTCCTGCTGGGCCTCTTCTGGCCGCGGGTGAATTCAGCCGGCGCGGTGTGGGGCTTGGGCGTCGGGTTCATACTGGGCCTGGCTAAGCTGACCGTGCAGGCGTTCTTCGGCCAGGGGAAGATCGAGTCCCCGGCGTTCCTGGCGGCGATCGGCGACTTCAACTTCCTGTACTTCACCGGCGTCCTGTTCGCGATCAGCATCGTGGTGGTGGTTATCGGCTCCCTCATGACGCCCCCGCCCACAGCCGCGCAGCTTGACGGCCTCACCTATGCGTCCGTCACCGGTGAGGCGCAGCGGGAGATCCGCGCCAGCATGGGTCCCGTTGAGTACCTGCTCACGGCTGTTGTCCTGGGCCTTGTGTTGAGCTTGTACCTGTACTTCAGCTTCTGGCTGGGGTAACGCCTGCCTGCCGCGGTTCCTGACGAGTTCTCACTTTGCGGGCGGATGCGTTGCATTCTCTTTCGTCGTCCACCGCCCGCCGCTGGTCAGGCCGATATCCGGCGGCTGACCGGTGAGCTTCAACCCCACGTCCGTGCCTTTGCCGACGCACGGGCTGTCCGCCGCGACGCTGAAATCGAAGTCCCGGGCGCCGGCAGACTTCGGGTCCGCCGTCAGGTTCTGTGAGCCGTGTTTGTTCTCGCCGGGCATGGGTTCCGCGAGCCGCGTGCCAGGCGCCAGACAGTTGAAGTCCACGACGTTGCGCGTGGGATATTCCTTCTTGTCGCCGCAGCAATCATAGCGCACAGCCCCGCCCGGCTCGACGAAGACGTTGTTGGCCACCAGCCCGTTGCGGCACTCCTTGCGGAAGAAGAAGAGGCCCCCCTGCTTGTTCTTGTACAGGATGTTGTGGACCACCTTGAAGTCCGGCCCGGCCATGATGATCCCGTCGCAATCATTGCCGGCGCAGATGTTGTGCGAGACGAAGAGGCGTTTGGGACTCGAGTATCCATGCACGCCCCAGCCCGTGGCGTTCAGGAACAGGTTCTTCCGGACCGTCACGTCGTCGGCCGGCAGGTAGGTCCCGTGGTCGTGGAAGGTGTGGCCGATATCGTGGACGAAGTTGCCCTCGACAAGGAACGCCCGCCCGCCATGCCCCATCTCCTTGATGCCGCAGTGGCCCACGTTCTCGATCTCATTGTACAGCACCCGGCAGCCCTCGCCGCCCCGGCCGGCCAGGCTTATGCCGTTCTCCGAGTACTTGTTCTGCGGCAGGCGGTCGCGGACGCCGGCCAGATGGAGCCCGCTGATCTCCACGTACGTCCCGCTGACGCTGATGAGCGGCGGGTAGTGGTGCTCCGAATCCACTTTCTCGCCGCCGCCAAGTTTGGTCTGCATCTCCTGGACCCACGCCTCGCTGTACGTGACGAGCGCCTCCTCGCCCGGCGCGGCGCGCAGCGCCGCCGGCTTGTCCGCGGAGCACTTCGCGTTGATCTCGGCGGGCCCGACGTACGTCCCGGCGCGGAGGTAGATCACCGTGGCGGGCTTGAGCCGTTTCGCGGCGTGCGCCAGAGTCCGCCACGGATGCTCCTGCGAACCGTCCGCGGCGTCGTCGCCGGCCGGACTGACGTAGAACGTGTCGCCCGTGATCTGGAACCGCTGATCCACCGGTATGCCCGGGATCTCGAGCGCCTGGAGCCGCTTCCACGCGGCCAGGAGCGTCTCGCGCGGCAGCTTGATGTGCCATGGCTGGTCGAAACGCGCGCGGTCGCCCGGCGCCGCGGGCTGTTCCGCCGCCGCCATGCTTGTGGCAAACAGAACCGCGCCGAGCGCGGCAAGGACTGTCAGTGTCCGTGACATGGCGCCTCCGGAATGTCCGCCTTCTCCCCTGCGCGCGCCCTCGCGCACGTCCCTGCGTGTGCCGGGTCGCAGATCGCCGGCATTGTCACGGCGATGTGGTGCGGATGTCAAGCTGCGGTCAGGGGCGTAGTGCCGGCCCTGGGGCCTCACGGCCCCTCCTTTACTTTCGCTCCTCAGGCGGTAAGTATGCAGTGCGCCGGGGAGCGGCGGGCGCCGCCACGGGCGCGACGCCCGTGGTACCACGAACGTCCCGTTCGTGGCAGCCGGTCGGTTGGGGGCCGTGACAGGCTGTTGAGGGGCGTGCTCGTATGGACCTCGATGTTGCGGACCTATCGCGCCTGCAGTTCGCGCTCACCATCATGTTCCATTACCTCTTCCCGCCGCTCACGATCGGGCTGGGCGTGCTGCTGGTGGTGCTGGAAGGGGCGTACCTGAAAACCAGAGACATCCACTATGAGATGCTCGCGCGGTTCTGGACGAAGATCTTCGCGGTGAATTTCGCGGTCGGGACGGCCTCGGGCATCGTCATGGAGTTCCAGTTCGGGACGAACTGGGCGGGCTACTCGCGCTACGTCGGCGACGTCTTCGGTTCCGCCCTGGCTGCCGAAGGGATCTTCGCGTTCTTCCTCGAATCCGGCTTCCTGGCGATCCTGGTCTTCGGCTGGGACAAGGTCTCGCCGAAGATGCATTTCTTCTCGACGGTGATGGTGGCGCTGGGCTCGGTGTTCTCCGCCATCTGGATCGTCGTCGCCAACTCCTGGCAGCAGACGCCCGGCGCGCTCAACGAGACCTACCGCATCGTCAACGGGCGGGCCGAGATTGTGGACTTCTGGAAAGTCGTCTTCAACGCATCCAGCATGCAGCGCCTGACCCACGTCCTTCTGGGCGCCTTCATCATGGGCGCGTTCTTCGTCATGAGTGTCATGGCGTACTACATCCTGAAGGACCGTTTCGTGGAGCTGGCGAAGAAATGCTTCATCATCGCCTTGCTGCTCGGCGCCGCTTCGTCCGTGGCGATGCTGGCCTCCGGCGATTGCCAGGCGCGCACGGTGGCGCGCACCCAGCCGCCGAAGCTCGCCGCCTTCGAGGGCGTCTTCCGCACCGCCAAGGCGACGCCGCTGTACCTGTTCGGCCTGGCCGCAGCACGTTCTATGTGGCTGGCGACACTAAGGAGCGTTCCGTGGCCCAGACCCGTGCCTG
>JAPLOD010000808.1 GCA_026692735.1 Planctomycetota bacterium
CGTCGTCAGGCCGGTCTTGCGGGCAACCAGCGTCACCGCGGTCGGCTTGTCGCCGGTCGGGTCCCAGACGCTCTGCGTGACCAGCAGGTGTCCCATGGTGATGGTCTGCGGGCTCAACGGGACGGCGTTGATCGGATCCGACGCCAGTTCCACATCCCATTTGAACTTGCCCTCCTCCGCGACCGAGTACGCCAGCAGCGTCAGCTTCTGCTGCGGAGCGTTGCTCCGCGATGGCACGTTGGCCGTGACATACAGGTCTTCGCCATCCAGAAGCACTGTGTTGACCGTCGCCCCCGGCGGCAGTACCGGCGCCCATTTCTTGCGCTCGCCCTTGCCTGTCGCGCTTAGCGCCGTGACGTGCCGGCCTTCGGTGACGATGACCAGCAGGTCGCCGCCGGCCTTCAGCCCGCCGACGGTGGCGCCGGCTTCTTGTTCCCACACCAGCTTGCCGGTGGTCGCATCAATTGCCTTCAGCAGCGAGTTGCGTTCGACGAAGTACAGTTGGTCGCCCTGGGCCGCGGGCGGGGATGTCACGTTGCCGGGAGCTTCCACGACGGCGCGCCGCGCGCCGGTCTCCAGCTCGTGGATGATGATCCGCGACGGGTTCTGCACCGCCACGGCCACGAAACCGTCGCCCAATGCCGCGCTCCCGAAGATCGGCGCGTTCTCATCCTGCGTCCACAGTTCCTCCCCGGTCATGGCGTCAATGACGCTGAGCATGCCCGACAGATAGGCGATCACCAGCCGGCCGGCGCCGACCTGCAACTGGCTCGGCTGCGGCGCCCCGCTCGATGTCCTGAGTTCCTTGCGCCACACGACCTTTCCCTTGTCGTTGCTGTCGTACGCCACCACTTCCTTGGCGCCCGCCACCAACAGCAGGTGCTCCGCCCAGAAGCCCGTCGGGTTCTGTTGTGGCAGCACGAGGCGCATCTGGTTGTCCATCGTCACCTTCGGCAGGCAGTCGGCCGGCAGTTTTGGGCGGGGGACCCAGAGCTCTTTGCCGCGGTCAGTGCCCGAAAGCACCGCCAGTTCGTTCTGTTGCTCAAGGTAGAAGAGGTTGCGCCGCATCGCCTGCGGCACCGTCCCCACGGTCATCAGCGGCACGCTCTGTTCGTGCGCCGTTGCGGTCCAGGCGCTCGTGAGTTTGCCGTCGCCCAGCGCCAGGACGGCCGCCGATGCCGCCCGCTGGAACTGCGGCCCGGCCAGGCGCTGGAGCGCCCACTCCGCCACGTTCGCTATGGCCCCGCCGCCTCCCGCCGGTGTTGCCCCGGGATCGAACGCACTGCCCTTGCCCGCGAATTCCGGCCGCGTCGCCAGCCGCTGCAGCACGTCTTTGGCCTGCCCCCGCAGGCCGCCGCGCTCATAGGCCGAGGCCAGTAGCGCCGTCGCCGCGGATACCTCGGGCGACTGCCGGAACCGGCTCAGGAAGCGCTGCGCATACTGCCGCGCCTGGTCGGGGTTCTTCTCGAGCGTCAACTGGGCCAGCTTCAGCAGTGCCGTGCCGCAGACCTCCGCGTTGGGGTACTGGGCCAGTATCGCCTCCAGCTTCTGGCAATCGGTGCCGGCCTGCGCCAGCGCGGCCTGCGCTGCCGCTTCGATCTTCGCGTAACAGGCCGGGTCCTTCTTCCTCAGCTCCTCGATGCGCAGGCGCGCGAACAGCCGCGCCTTGGCGGAGGACTCCGGCACGTACGCGTAAATGGCGTCGCCGTGCTGCGTGATGATCTCCTGGTAATGCTCCACGGCCAGCGCGACGTTGCCTGCTTCCACTTGGTTCTCGGCCATGGCCCGCAGCGCCATGACGGGCAGCGCCTCGGCCTGGCCGGGCACCCGCGCCGCCGCCACTGAAACATTGTTTCTCTGTAAAATCTAGCGTCGCCGCGACCTGCAGCGCCTTGTCCAGGATGCTTAACGCCTGGTCATAGCGCCCCACCCGGTGGTAGACATCCGCCACTTCGCCGTAGGCGCCGAGGTCGTTCGGGTCGCGGGCGATGCGCTCCTTCAGCCGCGCTTCCATCTCCTCCCAGACGAAATAGGCGTTCACATGCGAGTTGCTGATGGTGTAGAGCACGTCGCCGGCCACGAACGCGTTGCCCGCTTCCCGCTCCGGCTCGCTCCAGTTGTGCTCGCTCAGCAGCCGCGGGCGGAACTTGCCGTCCACCAGTGACGTCTCAATGCTGACCAGCGACTTCTCCGTGGGCACCAGCACCACGTTGTCGGTGACAATCCCGCGGCCCTTGATCGAGCTGTCGAAACTGAACGGCTCCGCCGGCCCGGTCTCCCGCCCGCCTTTCAGCTCGTAGAAATGAACGTTCGCGCCCGTCACCACCAGGTTGCTGTTGCTGATACCCAGCACGTGCTTCAGGCCCGGGTCGCGCTCTGTCCGCGAAATGTGCCACACGCGCCGCCCCGTCTCGATGTCGTACGCGTACAGCAGCTCCGAATCCTGCGGCGTGACGTACACCACGTTCTCCCACACGATCGGCGGGTTCGGCCCCCAGAAATCCGATGCCGTCCGCATGCCGCGGTTGAACCGGTCCACGTTCACCGCCATGCGGTCGTAGATCCGGATCCACTTGATGCTTCCGCTCATGGTGTCCAGCGCGGCCACGGCCCCGAGGTTGGTCACCGCGAACACCGTGCCGCCGGACACCGCCACGGGCAGCCCCAGGTCCGGTTGCACCACCCCGCCTACCAGCATGGGGTTGGCGGAACACACGGAGGTCCGCCAGATCAGGCGGCCGTTGTCGGCGTCGAATGCCGCGACCCAGGCTTCGTGCATGCTGCCTGTGTGGACGGCCAGCGCGTAGAGCACGCCGGCCTCATAGGTGGGCGCGCTCACGAACAAGACGGACTTCAGCCATTCCTGATCGGCCTTGCTCTGGCTCTCAAAGGCCTGCGCATGGCCGTCCGCCTGCAGCGACCACACCAGCTTGCCGGACTCCAGCGTGCCGGTGGGGCCCTGTCTCCCTAGAGCGACTATGTAGTTGGACGGCGTCTTCGGTTGTTCCTGCCGCCCGCCCCACATGATCATGTCCGGGTCCACCGTCGGCGCTTCAGCGCCGAGGACCAGGAACAGACGGTCCTCCGCCAGAGTGCAGAAGTAGGGGTGATGGCGCAGGCTGCTGGCGGCATTCCTGCCGAACCGCCGCATCTGCATCGAATCCCTGGCGGTGGTCTTGGCCGGCGGCTGCACATCCGAAGGAAAGAAAAACTTCGCGTTCCCCGCCGCCGGCGGGCCCGGCTGCGGATTGCCGACGGGGTAGCTGACCACGAGCTGGTTGTTGCACAGGTAGAAGTAGCCTTCCTGCACCGACAGGTGGTAGTTGATCGTCGGATCGGGGATCGCCGTGCCTTCGCTGGTCATGACCTTGCTGGTGGTGGGCGCATCGGCGTTGGGACCGTACAGCAGCTTCACGATCGGGACCGACCACTTCCGCAGACCCACGTTGCGCCGCGCCGCCGCCACGCGGTTATGAGCCGCGTTGCCAAAGTAGGTTGGCCACGAACGGCTCGCCGCGGCCACAGGCTGGACAGCCGGCCCTTGTTGCGCGGACGCCACTCGCGCCTTCAGCTTCTCCAGCGCGGCGGGGCCTGTGGCATGGCCTGCTCGCAGTTCGTCGTCCTTGGCCGTGGGCGCGAGCGCCGTGATCTCCTGCAGCGTCTGCTCGGCCGCCGCCTGGTTCCCCAGCTCGACCTGCGCCAGCAGCGTCCGTATCAGCAGCCCGATCTTCGACACGCTCAAGCTGGGGTGTTTCAGCGCCTGCCCCACCCGGACCACCACTTCTCGCGGCGCGCCGCGGTCGTGAGCGGTCTCGGCCAGCCACGCCAGAGCGTCGTCGCCCCACGACGTCGGAAAGTACACCTGCGCCACCTGCTCCATCTTGCGCACATCGAACTCGTTCTGCGCCTCCTGGAACAGCGTCCGCGCGGGCGGGTCGCTTACCACGCGGTAGATGGCCAGTCCCGCGGGCGGCAGGCTGGCGATATCCTGAGCCACGCGCTCGCGTGTGGATTTGTAGAGGCCGTTCTTGTACGCCAAGTCGGTCTTGTCCGGGCCTTCCCAGCGGTCGAGGTAGACTGTGTTCGGGTACTTGCGCAGGATCTCGCCGTAGTACTTCACGCACTCCGGCCACACTTCCGGATCTTTTTCCGCTCGCGCGCGAGCCTTCTGTGCTTTTGCCAGAAGCTCCAGGACGGCAGGCTCCTCGGCGAGCGTTACGTTGTGTTCAGGTCCTTTTGGCTTGGCCTCCGGTGCTGGCGGCTCCCCGGCGCGCACGGACGCAACCTGCGACAGGAAAGCGGCCGCCACGATGAGGCCCCAGGGACGGGTCCTACGTTCGTGGCTGTCATGCAAATCGGAAACCGGGTTGAGATGCCGCGCCATCGCTCTTAGTCCGCTCGTCAGCCCCCTAACCTACAAGCCAGCTATACTTACTACGACGCTCGGCACTCTCTTCTGGCATAAACTTTTCAGCGTTCGCCACCGATTTCCGGGTGCCTGCTCACGTGTCTCACGGAGAGCCGTTGCTGTTCGCCGCCCGTGCTGCGTCGCGCTGTGCCGATTGTGCGACAAGGCGAAGGCATAGTCGAATGGATTTCCCGCGTTCGGTGTAGGGCAAGCTTTCCAGCTTGCCCGGCGCAGACTGGGAGGCTCGCGTGCGGTGCAGCTTACAGACTGCGCAGCCAGAGCACGACGTAGTAGGCGACCACAGCGACAGCCACTGCCGCCAGCAGGATCCAGATCGGTGGCAGCCGCCTTTCTGGCTGCGCGACGATCGCGTTGGGGTCCGCCTCGGCTGCGGCCTCGGCCTCCGCGGCCCCGTCCGTGAACTGCATCGCCGGCACCTCCTGCGACTCCCGCACCATCTTATCTATCAAGGACTTGCGGAACTCGCCGGAGCCGCGCACGCCGTCCCAGTGCTGCATCAGCTTCTTCAGCCCCATCATCCGGGTTGACTCGCTGCCGCACTTGTTGCAGGTGCCCAAGTGCCGCTCCACGGCCTGGCGTTCTGCTTCCGTCAGCTCGCGGTCCACGTAGTCTGAAAGCAGGTCCCGGCACTGCTCGCACGAAAGCTCGGTGGAAGCCGTGGTTGTCTGTTGTTCGCTCATGGTCGCGCCTGCTGTACCGCCCCCATTCCCATTACAAACCGCCCCGCTGGCCCCCGGTCACCCGCTCCTTACCCGTATCCTGTATCATCCATCCTTTCCCTGCGACTCCAGCACCTTCAGCATCTCGCGCAGCGTCTCCCGAGCGCGCTTCACCCGCATCTTGATCGCGCTCACGGTTACCCCAAGTATCTCCGCAATCTCCTGGTAAGGCATGTGGTGGAACTCCACCAGGATCAGCGTCGTCCGCTGCTCGTCCGGCAGATGGTCAATCGCGATGCTGATCAGACCCTGCGCTTCGCGTCGTTCGGCATCGCTCAGCGGCGATGCGTGGTTGGAGGCCAGCCGGTCAATGATCTTGCTGCCCTCCGGGTTGGGTCCGGCAGGCTCATCCAGCGACATGCTCTGCCGCAGCTTCCCCTTCTTCAGCTCGTTGATGCACAGGTTGGCGGCAATCCGGTACAGCCACGTGGTGAACTTCGCCACGGGCTGATAGCGTCGGGAATTGCGGAAGACGCGCATGAAAGTTTCCTGCGCGAGGTCCTCGGCCGCTTCCCGGTTGCGCATGAACGCGTAGCAGAACGTGATGACCGGCGTCTCGTAGCGTGCCAGCAGCGCCTCGAAGGCCGCGTGCGAACCTTGAGCCAGGCGTTCCATCAGTTGTTCGTCGGTCAGTTGCTCGGAGTCGGCCCCTTGCTCATGCTCGCCCGACGATAGAGGGGCGGGGTGGGGGGGCTTCTGGCCGGCGTCCGGCATAGCGGTTCAATCGTCCTTTTCTATATCAACCGCGTCATTCGGCGCGAAGGTCACCCAATTCTCCTCCGGCAGGCCATATTCGAACTCCACGTGCCACATCGTCTCCTCGAGCGATGGATGTTTTGTCCTCCACACCAGCTTGCCCTCTGCGTCCAGACGCAGCAAGGCGCAGTAGCCCGTGTCGTCTTCCAAGTCTTCGATGATCAGCTTGGCAACCTTGTTGGTGACATCCTTGAAGAACACGTTGGGATCGGCTGTCCGGACGAAGAACCGTACGCGGGGAATCTCCGGTACGCGCACGCTGGCCCAGGTAACCTGCTTCGACATGGCTCGTGAGGATATGCGTTCGGCCGGAAAACTGCAACTGCGAGAGTGGAGGGCAAGCTTCCCAGCTTGCCCCGCGCGCTCTTTGACTGCCCGCAACGCTGCGGCGCTCGCGGTACTTCACGTTTCGCGTTCCACGTTCTACGATATGGCCATGTGCGGGCGTGTGACCTCATGCTCCTCGTGTGAAGACGTCGCGCAGTTGTTCCAACTCCCGGAACTCCCGCCCCCCAAACCCGCGCCGCCCGCGGGTCGCGGCCAGAGACAGAACCACGGCCAACCACGGCTGGCGTGCATTGCCCTGTTCGCGTTTCATCCCGCGCCCCCCCAAGTCCGCAATCGTCAATAGCCAATAGCCAGTAGCCAATCCGCAATTCTGACTCCTCTTCTCCTATCTGCGTTCATCTGTGGTTCCATTCGTCAATCGTCAATCCCCAAGCGCCAATCCGCAATCCTGTCCCCCGTTCACCTGTAGACCTCCCGCCGGTGCCCGATCCTGATGACCAGCACAACCAGCACCTCGTCGTGGATTTCATAGATGATGCGATACTCTCCCACGCGCAGACGGTACAGGTCCTCCGGCCCAGCCATCTTCACGCAGCCATGCGGCCGGGGGTTGTCGGCCAAGGCACTGATCTTCGGCGCGACCCGGCTCTGCACCTCCGCCGGAAGCTTTCGGAATGCGCGCTCAAAGGCTGGGCGGTACTCGATGCGGTATGCCATGCGCTACAGCCCAAGCTCTTTCCTCAGATCCTCCCACTTCCCATTCGGGCCCGGCTCCCACTTCGCCTTCCGCGCTTCCTCGCGGTCTATCCGGTCTTCTTCCTCCTCGGCCAGCCGCTCGATCAGGCGCAGGTCCTCCATCGGAACCATGGCGGCCATTTCCTTTCCGCGGCTGGTGAGGACCACGCGCTGCTTGCGCCGCGCTGCGCGCCGCAGCAAGCGGCCGAACTGGCTGCGAGCTTGGGAGGCTGATAGAGTCGTCATGGCTTTTCCTCCAGATTCCAGGGCGGATCGTACCGCCCGCTGAACCCCTGTCAGCCCTGCCCCTCCGTCGCCGCCACTGGCCCGCGTCGCCGTGGCGCTCGCGGTACTTTACGTTTCGCATTCCACGCTTTACGATACAGCCATGTGCGGCCGTGTGACCTTGTGTTCCTCGTGCGAAGACGTCGCGGAGATGTTCCAGCTCCCGGGACTCCCGCCCCTCGAGCCGCGCTACAACGTCGCGCCCGCGCAGGACGTCCTCGTGGTCCGGCGTCTCCCCGACGCCGCGGCGCGCCAGGGCGTGCGTCTGCGCTGGGGCCTGATTCCATCGTGGGCCAAAGACCCCACCATCGGTTCCCGCATGATCAACGC
>JAPLOD010000809.1 GCA_026692735.1 Planctomycetota bacterium
GTCATGGCCCACTTGACGCTGACCAGTGGGAGACCCGTCGCGACGCACTTGAAGAACGGCGCATTCAGCGTGCGGCATTGTTCTTCGCAGATGCCCGTGACCACGGATATGCCCGCAGCGCGCAGCGCGGCCGCCCCGCCCGCGGCCACCGGATTCGGATCGGGTGCGCCCAGCACAACGGCGGCGATCCCGGCGCGGATGACGGCCTGAACGCAAGGCGGCGTCTTGCCGGTATGGTTGCAGGGCTCGAGCGTGCAGTACAGCGTGGCGCCCCGCGTTTGCTCGCCGGCTTCCGCCAGAGCGACAACTTCAGCGTGCGGCCCGCCGAACTGCTTGTGCCAGCCACGCCCGACCGTTCTGCCGTCTCTGACGATCAGGGCGCCAACAACCGGGTTGGGGCTTGTCCAACCGCGGCCGCGCCGGGCGAGGCTGAGCGCCTCAAGCATGAACGTTTCGTGGTCAGCCATAGGGCAAGAGGGAGGCGGAAAGAGGGAATCGGGAGACAACGCACCTGGCGTCTGTGCCATCGTGGCGGTTCATGGGGTTGGCTGTGGCTCGGTTCTGAAAATCTCGTCAACGAAGACGTCCGCGTCAAACGGTTCCAGGTCCGTCATCTTCTCGCCCAGGCCGATCCATTTCACGGGCAGGTCCACTTCCGCGCGCATCGAGATGACCGCGCCGCCCTTGGCCGTGCCGTCAAGCTTGGTGATGATCAAGCCGGTGACGCCGGCGGCGTGTTCGAAGTTCTTGGCCTGGCGGACCGCCACCTGGCCGGTGTTGCCGTCCAGGACCATCAGCACCTCATGCGGCGCGCTGCTCAGCTTCTTCTTGATGACGCGCGTGATCTTCTCCAGCTCATCCATCAGGTTCTTCTTGTTGTCGAGACGGCCCGCCGTGTCCACGATGACCACGTCGGAATGCCTGGCGAGCGCCTTCTCGACGGCCTGGTAGGCAACGGACGCCGGATCCTGCCCCTGTCTGGCGGGAATGTACTCCACGCCGAGACGGTCCGCCCATGTGACAAGCTGCTCGACGGCCGCCGCCCGAAAGGTGTCGGCCGGCGCCAGGAGAACGCTGCGGCCGTCCGTCTTGAAGCGGTACGCCAACTTGGCGATAGACGTGGTCTTGCCGGAACCGTTGACGCCGACGACCAGGATCACCGTCGGTTCTCCTGCAACAGCCCAGATGGGCTGGCTCGCCTGAGGGGGAAAGCCCTGCTTGATGTGCTCTTTCAGGAAGGTGAGGATTTCATCTTTGCTCTTGATCTCGCGGTCCCGGTATGCCTCCTGGACCTTGGCCACCAGATCGTCGGCCATGACGGCCGAAACGTCAGCGGCGATGAGCGTGTCGCGGAGCTTGTCGGCGACCTCGTCGTCCACCTTGCGGCCGACCAGGAAGTCCAGCCCGCCGCGCAGCGTCTGAGCGGTCTTCTGCACCCCCGCAACCAGCGTGGCGCTGGCTTTCCTGGCCAGGCCGGTCACGGCCTCTTTCGCTCGCTTGAGGAAACCGCCGAATGCCACAGTGGTGCTCCGCCGACGCTCGTCCTGGACGACCATGATAGACGACTTGGCTGAGTACACAAGGACGGTATCCGGGAACGAAAACGGCGGCGCTCATGTGCGCGCCGGCCGTCTCGTGTTACGCGCCGCCTGCCGCATGCTACAGGTTGTAGGCCACTTCGCCGTGCTGCGTGAGGTCAAGGCCCTGGATTTCGTCCTCCTGGTCCACGCGCAGGCCCACCGTGGCATCCACGAGCTTGAGGATGAGATAGGAACCGATCGCCGAAAGCGCGATGGTGACGCCTGCGGCGATGGCCTGGTTGAGCATCTGGCCGGGGTTGCCGTGCAACAGTCCATTGGTCCCCGCGGCGTTGACCGCGGTCGTGGCGAAGACGCCCGTGAGCAGCGCGCCCGTTACGCCGCCGACGCCGTGGACGCCGAACGCATCCAGGGAATCGTCGTACCCGAACCTGCTTTTCACGAAGCCCACCGCCGTGTAGCAGGCGGCGCCGGCGAGGAGTCCCATCCACACGCCGGTGATCGGCTCGACGAAGCCCGCCGCCGGCGTGATCACGACCAACCCCGCCACGGCGCCCGAGATCGCGCCCAGGACGCTGGGCTTGCCGCGGTGCAGCCATTCGATGAAGACCCAGGAGAGCGTCGCTGCTGCGGCGGCAAGGTGCGTGGCGGTTAACGCCGTCGCGGCCAGACCGTTCGCCCCCAGCGCACTGCCGCCGTTGAAGCCAAACCAGCCGACCCACAACAACCCGGCGCCGATCACCGCAAGGACCATGCTGTGCGGCGGCATGGCTTCCTTGGCGTATCTGAAGCGAGGACCGAGCACCAGGCAGCACACCAATGCCGCGACACCGGATGAGATGTGCACGACCGTGCCGCCGGCAAAGTCCATCGCGGGAAACATGCCGGTCGAGCCGTCTTTACATGCCTGCCCGTTCTCAAAGACGCCGCGCAGCAGTCCGCCGCTGCCCCAGACCATGTGCGCCAGCGGGTTGTACACCAGGATGGCCCACAACAGGGAGAAGATCAGCATGGCCTTGAACTTCATGCGGTCAGCCACGGCTCCAAAGATCAGCGCGGGCGTGATGATCGCGAACATCATCTGGTACGACATGAAGACCGGATGGGGAATCGTGGGCGCATAGCCCAGCGGATCGGCCGCTTTGAACTGGTCCCATGGAAGCAGGGCGAAACGTAACCCGCCGACGTAATGGGTGCCGTCGGCGAAGGCCATGGAGTAGCCCAGGACCACCCACTCGATGGAGATCAGCCCCATCAGGATCCAGCTCTGCATCATGGTGCCCAAGGC
The DNA here is from genome assembly GCA_026692735.1 of Planctomycetota bacterium. GTDB lineage: Bacteria > Planctomycetota > SZUA-567 > H5-PLA8 > H5-PLA8 > JAPLOD01. Next base: position 2,827 of record JAPLOD010000809.1, read on the forward strand.
GTTCTTGCGGCGCACCATCCCCGCGTAGAAGAACGCGAGGCCCGGGGTCATCAGCAATACCAGCCCGGTGCTGACCAAGACCCAGGCGGTGTCTCCCGTGTCTGGTTTCCACTCGGCCTTCGTTGTGTCAGGCGGCGCCGGCGCCGGCGTTGTCACAACAGCGGTCACTGGGATTGCGGGATCGGCCGCTGCAGTTGTGACGAGGGGGGCCAACGCGGCTTTCGGCTCCTCAGCGACGCCCACGTTGGTGATGCCAAGACACAGCAGTGGAAGTGCCAGAAGCGCCCGCGCCCAGCGCTCACGTGCCAACACTCGCATGGTTGATCCTCCCGGCTGACCTCGCCGACTGCGAGTTCGCAAACGTATTGCCACGCGCTTGGCCTTTCGCCCAAGTCCTGCTCACGAGGGGAGTTGAGGTCCGCCGCGGCGCCGCAAGGGGTGTCTGAGCACGAACAGCCGTGGCGGGATTTGAGCACTTGGCGCTGCGACTGCTGGTATTTGACCGCACAGCGCAAGCACGTCGCAGTCCGTGGCGCGTCTGCCGGTGTGCATCACCGGACTTGCAGTAAACCTCACTCGGCCGGGCGAAGCGGCTTGTAACGGGCAGCGCGCAGCGGACGCGGCGTGGCCCAGAGACGGTCTTCGCGGGCATCGCCGCTGAGTTGGGCGGCGCGA
>JAPLOD010000810.1 GCA_026692735.1 Planctomycetota bacterium
GCTGGCGGGCTCATGGTTTGCCCTCGTGGCTGACGGCGTGCACCGCGGAGGCGAGGCCGGCATTGGCGCCGACGGCAGAAGCTGCGGCCGGTGCGCGATCGGTGTCGGCTTGCAGAGCGTCGTCCTCCCACACCCGGTAGAAGACGGCCCATTGGCCTGGATCGGCCCGCAGACGGGCCTCGACGCGCTCTGCCCACGCCTGAGCCAGGGCGGTCATGCGTTCACGCAGAGCGCCTGAATGCGGCAGCTCAATCGGTGTGCCAATATGCAGCGTGAAGTTGCTGCTGAAGCGCCGGTACACAAAGGTGGGCAGCAGCGCCGCGCCGGAAGTCAGGGCGATGCGCCAGGGGCCTTGTGGCAGGCATGTGCGGCGGCCGAAGAAACGGACGGGGATCACCGGCCCGCCGGTGGGGCGGTCGCCCATCAGCGCCACGGTCTGGTTCCGGCGCAGGGCCTTCAGCGCTCCTTTGGCGCCATGCTGAGTCGGCACGACTGTGACGCCCGCGGCCCTGCGCTGCTGCACGAACAGCTCATTGGTGCGCGGGTCGGCGTGCTCCTGTGCTACGATGGTGATGGGGTAGCCCAGGCGGGCAACGACGGTGGCGCCAAGCTCCCAGTTGGAGTAATGCGCGGAGCAGAAGATGACGCCGCGTCCGCGGCCCAGGGCCGCATCCAGGTTCTCGCGGCCCTCCACGAGCACATGCTCGTCAACGAAACGCGCGCCGAGGGAGCGATAGCCGAAGAACTCACACAGGTACATGCCGAAGGACCGGAAGACGGAGCGGCCCTCCTGCCGGACCAGCGCCTCTGACGCGTCGGGACCCAGGACACCGCGCAGGTTGGCGATGACGTTCTCTCGCGCGTGGCGGTCCAGGAGATAGTAGGCATCGGCGCCGCGTCGCGATATGGCGTATTGCCAGGAGCGGGGAAGGATTCCAGTGAGGCGGGCGACGGCGCGGAAGCCCAGATGCCTAAGCCTGCGAGATGCCATCATTCCCTCGCCATTAGACGGCGCTTGCTGGAAATAGCAACCACCGACTCAAGCTGCCCAACGTTTCCTCCCGGCCACCTTAACATTATCGGCCATTGATCTTTCTAAGACGCCTGAAATCCCGTTTCCGTTGTGGAAAAATCCAGAGGGCTTGCACGGCCCCTGGCCTTGGCCTTGTGCCGCGCAGCATAGGCGCTAAACTCTTGGGCGCCTGTCGGGGGAAGGCATCCATGAGAGTTCGCGGCGTGCTTAGCGGTCTACCGGTGTTGCTGCTGTTGGTCCTGGCCGCATGCCAGACGGATATGCCTTCGCTGGACAGTATCCGCGACTCCAAGCTCTTCGACCGCCGCATCAAAGAGACTCCCCGGCAGAAAGTAGTCCGAGAATGCCAGCAAGAGTGCGACCACTACCGCGTGGAGTGCATGTACTGCCACACCACCGACAAGATTGCAGATATCCGCTCGCCTGACGCCCTGTCGCTCAACGCGGTTGGCCAGCGCGCGCAGATCATGCGCAAGAGCCCATCCTTCGGTCTGGGCAAGGACTGCGCCAACTGCCACCAGACCAAGTTCCGCCTGACCCGCTCCGCGCAGCAGACGTTCGGTTCGGGCGGCGAGAAACACTCCGAGGCACAGAAGGAGTTGAACCCGGAGAAATAGCGGCGTCGAACGGCGCTCTGCGCCGCCAGGACGTCTACGGCCGGGGAACACACCACTTCGCCGCTGTCTCGCGGGGGTCCTCGGCCTGTCTGACATCCACCTTCTCAGCGCTGAGTTCCACGAGGTGTTTCTCAGCCTTGTTGAATTCGTAGAAACAACCCGCGGTGCTCTTGGCCAGGAGGCAATAGGTGGCCATCTGTTCCTCCCCGTGCTGGCTCCGCACATAGATCACATTGGTCAGGATCCCGTCCATTTGCCACGCGTCCGCGATCGTCTGCAGGCAGGCTCGGACGCCGGGCTCCGGCGGCGACGTGTCCCCAACCAGGATGATCACCTTGCGGGCCTCGACGCGCCACGCCATCGTCCGCACCGCGTAGTCCAGGCCCAGGTGGAGGCCGCCGGATTCCCCACCGAACGCGGCGTCCTTCAGGTCCTCCCGCACCGCGTCGTAGTTGCGGGTGAGCGGCTGGGCTTTGACCATGTACGTCAGCGTCTGTTCAGGCGTGGGGGCGCGGTACTTGACCGTGCCCAGCCGCAGCGAGGGCGCCTGCTTCACCAGTTCGGCCAGTACCGCGTCAACCGCTCCGCGGAGTTGCGGCCAGACTTTCATCATGCTGGCGGTCGTGTCGAAAACGACTACCACATCCAGAAGGTCCTGAGACACCGGCTGGGCCGGACGGTGTGCGTCGGCGCTGGCTGGTGCGGCGCCCGTGCCCTTCGCGGGCCTCTGCGGCTGCGCCGCGTGCTCCTGCTGCCATTGAGTCCATTTCACGATATCGTAGCGGTATCGCTCTCCTGTCAGGCGCTGTAACGTATCGGCGATGGCAGACTTCACTTCCGTGTCGTTCGTGGCTAAAGCCGCGATGAGGGGGCCGACCTCGCTCAGGTCGTCCAGCCGGCCAAGCCCCTCCGCCGCCGCCACGGCCATATCCGTCTGCAGGCTGGTCAACCAGGCACGCAGGCCGTCCGCAGCGCCCTTACCCCGGATGCGTGCGACAGCCTGCAGAGCGCGGAAACGGAAGGGCACCGGGATCATCTTCCCGTCGGCCGCCGCGTTCAGGAAACGTGCAGTGGCTGCGTCGGCTGTCTCCAGTCTGGCCAGTTCGTCGGCGGCAGCCATGCGGATTGCCTGGCACCTGTCGCCGATGGCGATGCGCAGGAGATTGCCCTCCTGCCCTGCGAGCCCCGAGCGGCCAATGCAGCGCACCGCAAGCAGGCGGCGCTGGGCATCGCCCGTGTCATACAGCGTCCAGAGCAGTGAAAGCGCATGAGCGTTACGGTGCCTGGCCAGCGCGTCGGCGGCGGC
>JAPLOD010000811.1 GCA_026692735.1 Planctomycetota bacterium
GTCCACCGCGACCTCAAGCCAGCGAATATCATGCTGCCTGAAGGCGCCGCGCCGGCCCAGGACGCGGGGGCCGCCGGGACACAGGGCCGCCCCGTGCTGCTCGACCTGGGCATGGGCCGGAAGACGGATGCGGAAGGCAAGAACATCCTGAGCAAGGGAGACCGGCTCGACGCCGTCGCCTACTATTCGCCCGAACTCACGCGCGTAATCGGGCGCGTGGACGGGCGCACGGACATGTACTCGCTCGCCGCGACGCTGCTCTCTGCGCTCACCGGGCAGAAGCCTTTCACAGCGCCGACGCACATCGAGCTGGTGCGGAGTATCCGCTACGAGAGCCCGCCCGCGCTCGCGAGCCTTCGGCCGGACGTGCCGCCGGCTCTGGCGGCGGCGATCGCTCGAGCGACGGGGAGGGAAGCGGCGAGCCGCTACGGCGACATGCTGGAATTCTCGCGCGCGCTTAAGGACGCTGTCGGACAGTAAGAGACTCTTTCAGCACGCATCATCGGCGTCTGCTTGCGGCAGCCTGCGCGACCATGTACCAGGTATTCCCTCGCAAACCCTAACCGGCCTTGGCCGCGACCACGCCTTTGCCAGCCGGCGGCGTGGCCGCGGGCTGATCCTTGAGGAGGAACTTGCGGATGTACCAGGTTTCACAGATGCCATAGATGGCGCTCACGGCGAAGTACAGCATCAGGCCGGCGGGCATCCTGTAGAACATGAGCGTGAAGATCAGGGGCATGAACTGCATCATCTTCTGCTGCATTTCCTGCTGAGGATCGGTGGCCTTCGGCTGCGGGGTAAGGCGCATTTGCAGGATATTGAGGCCGGCGTAGATGACCGGGAGCAGGTTCAGCTCCTGGGGCCAGAAGGGCAACGGCATCAGGCGATCGGTCTGCGACAGGTCCTTGATCCACAGGAATTCAGCGCCGCGCATGTCAAAGGCGCGGCCGAAGATCCCATAGAGCGCGCACCAGATGGGCATCTGCACGAACACCGGCAGACAACCGGCGCCGTAGCTCGCGCCGCCCTTGCGCATGATGTCCTGCTGCTCCTGCCACATTTTCTGGCGGGCCTGGGGCGTGGTCTGGTTCTTGTACTTCTCCTGCAGTTTCTTGAGTTCCGGCTGCAGTTTCTGGAGCTTGGTCATTGACACCATCTGCTTGCGCTGCAGCGGATGGAGGCACAGCTTGATGATGAGGGTAAGCAGGATCACCGCCACGCCGTAATTGCCAAACGCCCAGTGCAGCCCGCGAAACACGGCGAGCATCTGGCGCGCGAGCCAGTCCACACGCGGCCAGCGATATCCGCCCATGTCATAGTACTTCATCGCCAGGGACAGATAGAGTGGCTGCGGCGGCTTGAGCTGCGCTTCAGCCTGCGCCAGGCAATCTTCGTCGCTGGAGCCAAGGTACAGCGCGTAGCGGTCCCCTCGGCTGACGCCGCCCGGTTCCAGCGCACTGCTGTCCCTGCGTGTGCCCATCACGCCGGTATTCGGTTCCGCCAGCCGCTTGTCAATGTCCTGCGGCTTGCTGGCGATGGGGACAGCGGTGATGCGGATAAGCTGGGTGGGATCGAGCGAGATCAGGTCGGCCATATAGAAGTGATTCTTGACCGCGCCCCACAGATTCTCCGCCCTGCTGATGTTGGCTTTCTCAACCCCGCCGGTAGCGGCGGTCTGCGGGGAGACCTGCAGCACGTCGGGAGTGAGATCCTGCTGGTTGGGCGCCGGCGCGTCACGCCCAGCCAGTTCGGCCACAATGTAGACGTACGGGTTGCCCTTGGGGTCTTCCGGCGGCCCATCCAGCAGGATGCCGGCCGGACCGTTGAGCGAGTAGGAGAAGGTCACAGGCGCGGCGGACTTGTTGTCAACGCCGATCTCCAGCTCCACGTAACGGCGGTCTTTGTAGACGGTGAAGGTCTTGGTGATTGCGTATTTCTGCGCCACGGTGGCGCTGTAGCGGATCGTCCACCGGCCGTCCGCGTCGAAGCCCTTGCTGTTGCTGTCGAGTGCCCAGACGCGGCGGCTGAGCGCCTTCAACGGACCATCAACGGCATCGAAGACGAGCCGTTCCTGGTTGCGCCCCGGCTCCGGGGGACCGGCCTCGAATCGGGGCAGGGCGTACGTGAGCTTGCCCGGCTCGATTTCCGCCAGCAGTTCCAGGCCCTTCTCTTCCTTCTTGGCGGGCCTGATGAACTGGTCGGGCAGCACGGCCTGGCGAAGGGCGGCCCCGCGCGCAGTGAAGACCAGCCTGAGGTACTCAGACTCAACGGCGATGTCCCCCGCATCGGCCGGCTCCACATCCGCCGGGCCGACGGGCGCAGGTCCCGGCGCGGGCCCGGGCGCAGGCTGACCGTTCGGAGTGGCCTGTGGCGAAGCGTTTGTGACGTTCGCGGGCGGCACCGGCTGCTGCTGCCGCTGTTCCTCCTGCGTCTTCAGCCAGGCCTGGCGCTCGGCTTCATGTTTTTTCTGCAGATACATCTGGCCGCCGATCAGCAGCCCCACGGCGACAATGAGCCCAAAAATCTGCACCGGATCGAATCTGCTTGGCTGTTGCGGCATGTGTGCGGTCAACTCTCGGCTATCGTTTCTCTTCGACCGGCGGCACGGGATCGTACCCCCCGGGACACAGCGGATGGCAGCGGCAGATCCGCCGAACGGTCAGCCACCAGCCTTTGAGCACGCCGTGGCGCTCCACCGCCTCCACGGCGTATTTCGAACAACTCGGCGTGAAGCGGCAGTGCCCGCCCAGCACGTACGCGAGCGTGCACTGGTAGACACGGATCGGCACAACGCCCAGCCGGCGCAGCAGCGAGACCTTGGCCTTTGCCGTGCCGTCTGCTTCCACGTCCCACCTCAAACCGCCCGCGGTTGGTGCCACGGATGAACACGGATACACACGGCTGTACAAGAATGGCTCCTCGAAACCGAGAACCTCTCGACCCTCTCGACCCTCTCCGCGTTCATCTGCGTTCAGCCGCGGGTGCCACGGCATCATTGCCGTGCCCGCTGTGCTCAGGTCCCCCACCGGCAGGCCGCGGCAAGCCTGAGCGGGGGTTGCGCGCTATCCGTTCGATGGCGGCGCGCACCATGGCGCTGCTGTACTCGGCGACGCCCTTCTTCGGAACCAGCACGTAATCGTGTCCCGGCGGCAGGAGATGCCGGCACTGCCGGAACGCCGCGCGGAACACCCGCTTGATTCTGTTTCGGCGCACCGCGTTGCCATGTTTAGCGCCGACTGACACGCCCAAACGGGCGATACTCAGTCCGTTGGGGCAGAAGAACAGAACTACGTGCGGCGCGTGCACTGCCTTCCGCGCCGCGTACACACGCTCGAAGTCCCTGGGGTCGTGCAAGCGCTGATGGAAACCCAACGCAGTACGCTCACCGCCACACGGAACGAGCTGCTGCTCGTGACGGCGGCGCCCTCTATCCGCAGGACCGACCGCCAATACCTACCTCCTCGCCTCAGTATATCGGGATGACAAAGGAAAAACAACTGCGCGCCGGCCTCGCGCGCGACCTCACCGCGGCACCGGGATCTTCTCCAGGACCTCCTCGACAATCTGCGGCGTGCGCATGCCGCCATACCGGGCCTTGGTGTCCAGCATCAACCGGTGCGCCAGCACAGGCACGGCCAGCGCGCGCACGTCCTCCGGCAGCACGTGGGCGCGGCCCAGCACGCGCGCACGGACCTGCGCGGTCCTGTACAGCGCCAGCGAGCCGCGGGGCGAGATGCCCAGGCGCAGCCGCGGATCATGGCGCGTGGCTTCGACCAGCCGCACGATGTACTCGGCAATGGCCTTGTCGAAGCGCACGGCCTTGACCTGTTCCTGCAGGCTGATGACCTCCTGGCACGAGACGACGCTGGAGAGCGCCTCAAACGGGTGGCGATCGTTCTGGCTGAAGAGCACCTCCACCTCATGGCCGGCGTCCGGGTAGCCCAGCGTGACGCGGATGGCGAAGCGGTCGAGCTGGGCTTCGGGCAATGGGTACGTGCCGTGGAACTCGATCGGGTTCTGCGTGGCGATCACGAAGAAGGGCCGCGCGAGAGCGCGACGCTTGCCTTCGACCGTCACCTGGTTCTCGCTCATGACTTCGAGCAGTGCCGATTGCGTACGCGGCGACGTGCGGTTGATCTCGTCGGCCAGCAGCACGTTGGCGAAGACGGGGCCTTCGCGGAATTCGAACGTGCCGTCCTTGGGGTTGTAGAAACTGCTGCCGGTGATGTCGGCCGGGAGCAAGTCCGGCGTGAACTGGATGCGCCGGAAGACGCCGTCAATCGAGCGGGCCAGCGATTTGGCCAGCGTGGTCTTGCCCGTGCCGGGGACATCCTCCAGCAAAGCATGCCCGTTGGACAACAATGCTATCAGCACCAAGCGGATGCTTTCGGGCTTGCCCCGGATCACGCTCGCCAGGTTGTCCTCGATCTTCTTCACCGTCGTGTCGAACTGAGCGTCCATGCGATTACCTCTCGAGGCTCTCCAACGCCGCCCTGGCCCTGGCGACGGCGTCTGAATCGTCGGGCGTCCCGAAACGCGCCGCATTGTACTGCATCACAAACTCCGCCGCCTCCTCCAGAACACGAGGGGCCGCCGCGTCCGTGGCGGCCGGCGAGCCGCTGGCGCGGGGCATAGCGAGGTGCTCCTGCCACGTCCGCTGCGCCGGGCAAGGCAGCCCTGTGCGCCGCAGCAGGTTCTCAAAGCGCGCGGCGATTGCGGCAAATTCCTCCCTCGGAGAAGAATACGCGTGCGCCGCCACCCGCGGCGCCGCACGCCGCCACGCGCGCAGCTTTCGCCACAAACGCACCGCGATGAAGCAGGCCGCCACCACTCCCCCGCTCCACCCCAGTATCGCCAGCCAGCCCATCGCAGACAACCGGTCGCTGATCTCGGCGAAGATGTCTGCCACCCATTCCCACGCCCGCGTGTAGAACGGAACCGGCGCGAACGCGCTGGGCAGCCCGCCGGCGGGCGTGGCCTCCACCGTGACCCAACCCCGCCCCTCGACCCACGCTTCGGCCCAGGCGTGCGCGTCCCGCCCGCGCACGACCATGATGCCGGAGCCGGCGGCCTCGTGGGCGTAGTATCCCGTAACGTAGCGAGTCGGCACATCGAGGCAGCGGAGCAGTATCACCGCGGCCGACGCGAAGTATTCACAGTGGGCAGCTTTCCTGCCGAGGAGGAAACTGGTGACGGGGTCGCCCGGACCGGGGTCCATCGTCAGGCTATAGCAGTGATTGGCTCGCAGGTAGTCTTCGACGGCGCGCACGCGGTCCCGCGGGCTGCTCGAGGGACTCGCGATGCTCAGTGCCAGATCGCGCACCTTCGGATCGAGGTTGCCCGGCAGGGCCAGGCAACGCGCGCGCTGTGTGGCGGTCAACGGCGTGCACAGCGGGCCCTGATGGTCAGCATCGCCGCTCAAGACCGCGTCATACGAATAGGGACACGGCAGCGCCTGCGGCGTGCGAATCGGACCACCGAACTGCGGATCCCACTGCAACTGGACTTCCCCCGGCGGAACGAGCCCGGCGCAGTGCAGCGGGACGAAGAGCATCTGGTCATTCCCCGCCAGCGACGTGATCCGCACCCGGCGGCCCGATGCCGTCTGCCGCAGCGCCGGGGGCGGCGCCATCTCGGGCGCGCGCTTCATCAGATCGGGCCCCCACCTGCCGCGATCGTAGTTGTCGAAGGCCATGGCGCGAAGGTGGGGCTCCCCCGGCGCGCCGCGGACGCGCAGCACGCGATCAGGCGAGCCCTGCAGGCCCTGGGTGCGCTCCAGCCTGGGCGCGGTGGAGAGCCCGACGAGGCCGCCGGGGCGTTTGGTGCGCAGGGCTTCCATGAAAAGGTAGGTGAGTTCGGCGCGGTACGTCCAGAAGCTCCAGGACACGGCGGCGCCGATCGCAAGCGCAACGAGTAGAGCCGCCAGGGCGCGGCCTTTGAGCGCAACGGCATCCCCGAGCGCCAGAGCAATGCAGAAGAAGTAGGCCGGCGCGAACCAGCAGATGTACCCTGTTTCAAACGTGCCCGCGGCGCTCGCAAAGACCAGGCCCGACAGCAGCATGACGCCCAAGCCCCCTGGTCCGCCGACCAGCCGCCGGCGCCAGCACTGCACGACAATCTCCGCCGCGCACAACTGGCCGAACGAGTACACATATTGCGGATCGAAGAGCCAGAAACCCGGGAGGCCCATCGCCGGCCGACGAATCGTGATGACGGTGAAAAGCACTGCACGAACCGCCCATGGCGCCCAACTGCGATTCTCAAGCCGCGCGTCGAAGGCGTAGGTGGCCGCCAAGGCCAGCGCCAGCAGCGGCAGGCCGGGAAAGCTGTGGTCGCTCACATACAGAGCGGCAAACGCGATCAAGGTGGCACCGGCGGCCGGCCACGGCAACCGCGAGACGGCGCCGGCCTGTCCCGGCGCGGCGGCTGACGCTCGTGTTGCGGCCTCGCTCGCCATGGCGCTCACAGCTCCTCAATGCCGGCGTCGCACGCGGCCTTCGAGAGGACGGGGATTCCGCCCAACTGGTCGGCGTCGGCGGCCAGGTCGAGCGTGCACGGCGTGTCACGGACGACAATCACCTTCGTCCCGGCCCCGTGCTCCTTAAGTCGGTACACGAAGTCCCGGCGCGCGGCGTCCCAGTCCAGCAGGACGCAGACGACGGAGGTGATCTGCGCGAGGTTCTCCATCAGCTCAGGTTCCAGCATCCCGAACCCTTCGTCCGGGCTGTCCTCCACGCAGGCGAGAATGTCGAGAATCTGGTCGAGATAGGCCAGGCTGCGGCCGGCAGTGAGATGGTACAGGTTCGGGCCGGCGGCGAAGATGTCCACCAGGTAATCCTGGCGCGCCATGTAATCGCTCACCGCCGCGCACAGGGAGACCGCGCGCTCGAATGTCTCGAGCTGCTGCTGCCGCGCGCGCTGCGCCGCGCCGCCGACGGCCTTCAGGCCGCTCGCGGCACGCGGGACGTGGGTGTCGAGGACGACCGCCACGCGCAGAAAATACTCCTCGCGGTATTCGCGCACGATAGGGCGGTTCAACCGGGCCGTGGCGCGCCAGTCAATGTCCCGGACGTTGTCGCCTTCGCGGTACTCGCGGTCGCCGACAAACTCGAACGAATCGCCGACCGCCGAGGCCAGCGCCACGCCGCCGGGCTGCAGACGCCGCCCCGTGGGAATGCGCAGCCGCGCCAGCCGCGAGAACTTCGGGTACACGACCAGCGGGCGCTCCTCCGCGAACGTGCGCCGCGCGCGCAGAAGGCCGAAGGGAAAACTGGTCTCGACGCGGTAACCCTTCAGGCGGTAGACGCCGCGGTGCTGACAGGACAGCCCCAGCCGCGCCTGCGCCCCTTCGCCCGGGGCCAGCGGCGGCAGAGCCACGCCGTCCTCGGGAGCGGCGTCCACTTCGCGCGGCAGGTCGTGCGGGAGAACGTGCAGTCGAGCGGCCGCCGGTCCGCCCTGCTGGACGACTTCCACCGCGACCGGCAGCGTCTCGCCGGCACACACGCGGTCGGCGTGGTGAGCCTGGAAGCGGACGCGCGGACGCCACAGGAACATGCAGGCGAGCGCCGCGGCCCAGAGCCCGAACGCGTAGGCGAACAGAATGTAGGCCTGCAACTCCAACGAGGTGGAGCCGTAGCTGGTGAAGATGAGCGTGGGCCACAGGAACCACCGGCCCGCCCGGGTAAGCCCCTGCGTGTAGACGCACCAGGTCCAACGCAGCGCGGCGCTCCTGAACAACGACTCGGCGCGGACCTCCTTCGTTCCAGAAAAGGAAGGCAGGGCTAGCTGCATGACACGCTCAACTTCCGGCGGTCCTTCGCTTCAGCTTTGCGGCCAGCGCCGCTTTCAGCTCGCTGAGTTTCGCGCCCAGCGAACCCTTCAGCTCGTCATATTCCCGGGCCATGAGGCCGCTGGAAGCACTGGAGAACACAAGCACACCGATCACGACCGGCACCAGTGCCCGCTGCAGCACCGGGATGAACGAGCCCTCGGGCGGCAGGCTGTCGCGCACGGCCCAGACCATGAAGCCCATAATCGCACCGGCCGTCGCGGCGGTGTACAGGGAGTGCTGGAATCTCAGGATCTCCGGCCAGTGTTCTTCCCTGACGCCGTAACGATGCAACGCCGGATCGTCGTGCGGCTTATTCTCCAGCTTTGAGATAAAGTACTGGCGGCAGAACAGGCAGAAGGGCACCAGACTGCCCAGCACCGCGGCGAAAAACGCCCAGAAACCCTCCCAGTCCGGCCGCCCCACGAAGTAGCGGTAGGCGAAGAAACCCGCGAGCGCCGAGACCACGCCAGCAAGGCCCAGGGTGAGGAAGCTCTCGCCCGACGCGTCATCCGGCTTGCCCTCCAACGCCAGCTTCTGCCGCACGGCGCGCGCCAGCATCCACGTCTGCCAGCCGTTGCTCAACGCACTGGCCAGGGCGATGCCGCCCTCCTTCAGGCTGCCCAGCGCGATAAGGAACTCCACGACGGCGCGCCAGACTTTCTGCTCGGCGCCCAGGGAGTCTCTATAGGGAATCAGCACGCGCGCCGCCGCCGCCAGGCCCACGACGAACAGCAGGTTGAGCGCCAGGTTGATGGCGACCGATTGGGCCGACGTCGTTGTCGGCGTGCGCATGTCCTTCATGGCGTAGAGCGCGCGCGCCAGCAGCGAGTTAACGCTGTAGAAGACCAGGCCCAGGCTGGAGAACATGACCACACGCGCGGTGCGATGAACGGGCTCGGCGTCGTTCTCCAGGAACCTGCCCGTGCCGTACAGCAGGCGCACGATCTCGTCGGACAGCAGCATGAGGCCGATGGTGCAGGGCACGGCGAGATAGATGCTGACACGCAGGGAAGAGAGCAGCGTCTTGCTGAAATCCTCGCGGCGGCCCTGCGCCCACAGGTGCGAGAGCGCCGGCAGCGCCGCGGTGCCGATCGCCAGCGAGAAGATGGACCACGGCAACTGGTAGAGGCTCGTGCCCATGTTCAGGTAGGTGACCGGACCGGGCTCCGGGATGAACACCTGCGCGATGATGTTGTCGAGCAGCACGTTGGCCTGGAAGACGGCGACCATGAGCACCACGGGCTTGAAGTTGTGCATCACCTCCTGGTAGCCGGGGTCCGTCGCATCGAGGCCGGGGTGAAAACGGAAGCCGCGCGCGAATGCCGGCGGGGCCTGGACCAGCAACTGGAGCGTTCCGCCGAGCAGCACCGCGTACGCGACAAGCCAGATCTGGTCCTCCGGCTTGCCGCCCTTCGCCGGCCCGTAGCGGACCCACCAGCACGCGGCGATCATCAGGACGTTCAGCAGCACCGGCGCAAACGCGGGGACGCCGAAATGCTTGAGCGAATTGAGTATCGCCATCAGCACCGCGGCGACGTTGATGAAGATCAGGTACGGCAGCAGCCACTGAAACAGTTCCAGTTCGAGCCGGAACCGCGGGTCAAGCGTCATGACGTCCGGCAGCACCACGCGCGCGGCGCCCGCCAGCACCATGACCACAACGCAGCCGGCGGTCAGCCAGTACGCCAGGCGGCACAGCAGCACCGATGCCGTGCGGTTGGCCGCTTCCTTCTGACCTTTGGCCAGCATCCCGGAGAAGACCGGCACGAACACGCTGCTCAGCAGGCCCTCGCCGAACAGCCGGCGCGTCAGGTTGGGGAAGACGAAGGCGAAGTTGAACGCGTCGGCGACGCCGCTGGCGCCGAAGATCCCCGCCATCAGGCGGAAGCGGTACAGGCCGAGCAGGCGGCTGGCGATGGTCCAGAAGCCGACGGTCCAGGCGTTGCGGATCACGCCCGTCGCTTCAGCCGGCTCAGTCTGCGGCGCCGGCGTGCCGTTCGCCGCGGCGCTTGCGTCGGCC
>JAPLOD010000812.1 GCA_026692735.1 Planctomycetota bacterium
CGCAGGGCAGCCAGCTCGGGTCCGACATCGCCGACGGGATCCTGGCGTGGCGCGATGACGATGCCGGCGTCATCGTCGGCGCACGGCGCCCAGGCGGTGCACGCGGCGCCGGTGATCGCAATGCACGCAAATAGGTGTTTCATGCACCCCGCACTCCGTGGTATACACCTTATCTGCCACCGTAGCGCAACTCGCCGTGTTGCGCCACGGTAAGGACGATTGGAGGGGAGATTTGATGCAGCTTTATCTCCTTCGCCATGGGATAGCCTGTGAAGCGGCAGAATGGCACGGCGACGACGCTTCCCGTCCGTTGACGGACGAAGGCAGGGAACGCACCAAGGAGGTCGTCGAGGCTTTGCGTAAGCAAGGCAAGCTGCGAGTGAGCGGAATCTGGTCCAGCCCGCTCACGCGGGCTCTGGAGACCGCCAAGATCGCCGGCGAGGTCCTGGATGCGCCGGTGAAAGTGGTTGAGGCGCTGGCCTGCGGCGCCACGGTAGAGGGACTGCAGGCCGTTTTGCGCAGGACGAGGCCGCTGCCAGAGCGTCTAATGCTCGTGGGACACGAGCCCGATTGCGGCGAGATGATCGGCGAGCTCATCGGTGACCAGGCGGGCGATTACGCGTTGAAGAAGGCTGGGATAGCGGCCCTGAAGGGCTCGTTCAAGGCTGGGGGCATGGTCTTGAAGTGGAAGCTTGCGCCGAAGGATGTTCTGTAGCGGGGTTGCGCTACCGGGGATGATTGTGCCGATGGTGCGCGTACGGCTGCTTCTGTTGCCGGTTCTCATCCTCTGCGCGTTCTGCGTAAGCGGCGCGGCGGCGGGCGAGGTAAAGGCCCTGGCCCCTGCCGGCGGCCAGGATCCCGAGATAACCGAACGCGTTGAGAAGGCCGTGGAGAAGGCCTGCCAGTGGCTGGCGCGCAACCAGAACAAGGACGGCAGCATGAAGTCCTCATACACGTGCGCCGCCACCGCGCTGGCAGGGCTGGCGTGGATGGCCACCGGCAGCACGCCGTACGAAGGCCCATACGCCAGGAACATCAGTTCGGCGCTCGATTACATCCTGCGCAACAGCGCCAAGAGCGGGTTCATCTCAGAGAACGGCGGCTATGGGCCGTCAGGCATGTACGGCCACGGCTATGGCACGCAGTTCCTGGCGCAGGCGCACGGGATGATCCGCGACGAAGCACTGGCGGGGCGCGTCAAGGACGCACTGGCGCGCGCGGTGCGCAGCATCGAGGGCTGCCAGAACCAGTACGGCGGATGGAACAGCTCGCCCAACGGGGCGCTGAACGACGATGGTTCCGGCGCCATCGCGGTCATGCAGGTCACGGCGCTGCGCGCCGCGGAATCCTGCGGGGTGCAGGTCAAGAGCCAGGTGATTGAGAGGGCCAAGAAGTACCTGCTGGCCATGACCAGCGAGAACGGCTCGTATGCCTACAACTGGCACGCGCGGGGCAGCGGCCAGGGCACGCCGGCCACGACGGGAGCGGGGATGTACATGCTTGGCGCGCTGGGCCTCTACACCGACCCCAAGTACAAGAAGGGGATCAACAACCTGATGAGCCGGTTGCCAACGCGCGGGAACGAATCGTCGTTTGGCGGCTGGTATCCGTACGCGGTCTTCTACGCCTCGCTGGCGATCTTCCAGCACGGCGGCGCGGAATGGAGCAAGTGGTACGCTGCCATGTCCGACAGCCTGGTGCAGTCGCAGAGCCCCGACGGAGGCTGGGACGACTCGTACGGCGGCGTGTTCGTGGCGCTCTCCGTGATGTCGCTGGAGTTGCCGTACCGCTACCTGCCGATGTTCCAAGAGGGCGCAGCCGGGATGGAAGGACGGTAGCGCAAAGCCGCGCGCCGAGTAGATCGTCTCTCCAGTTCCAGTGGCGCCCGCATAGTTTCACGCTACCATCTCCCATATTCTGCAGGGCCGTTCGCGCGTGTGCCGCGGTGAGCGCGGTATGCGGCGGGACAGACCGTCGGACGGAGAGTGTCGCATGCGAGTCATACCCGTGGTCAAGATGTCGGGAACGGGCAACGATTTCCTGATGGTGGACAACCGCCAGCGGATTCTCAAGGAGGGCGAGGCGCCCTTGCTGGCCCGCGCCGCCTGCCCGCGGCGAATCTCGGCCGGCGCCGACGGCGTGATACTTGTCGAGCCGGCTTCCCAGGCCGGGCACGACTTCAAGATGAGGATCTTCAATGCCGACGGTTCGGAAGCCGAGATGTGCGGCAACGGCTCGCGCTGTGTGGCCGTGTTCGCCCAGCAGATTGGCGCGGGTTCACGAGCTCAACGCATCGAGACCCTGGCCGGGTCGCTCAACGCAACCGTGGGCCCCGACGGCTTATTTGCCAAGGTGCAGCTTTCGCCGCCATCGAAGCTGGAGGTGCGGCGGGGCGTGGACGTGCTCGGCAGGAAGTGCGACCTGTACTGTATCAACACGGGCGTGCCGCACGCCATCCAGTTCGTCGCCGATGTTGCCGCAGTTGACATCAGGGCCACTGGCGCGGCCATCCGCTACCATGAAGTCTTCAAGCCCAAAGGGACGAACGCGGATTTCGTGCAGCTCGTGGGGCAGGACACCATCAGGATCAGGACGTACGAGCGCGGCGTCGAGGATGAAACCTTCGCGTGCGGGACCGGCGCCACGGCCGCCGCGATTGTCGCCGGCCTGGTGCACGGATACCGTTCGCCCGTGAAGGTCTTGACCGCGGGCGGGAGCACGCTGACCATTCACTTCGAGCAGCAGGGCGATGCCGTGAGCGCCCCATTTCTGGAGGGCGCGGTGGACACGATCTACAAGGGCGAGTTCTACTGGCGGCAGTAACGGCAACCGTGGACAGTCCATGGCAGGCGAGAACCAGGAGCCGCAGCGTGAGTGACAAGAGCGCCGAACGCGGCACCAAAGTCCTGTTCCGGGCACTCAAGGCCAAGGCCGCGAAGGACGACGTCCGGCTGCGAGCCGCGGGGCTGGCCTACAGCAGTCTGGCGTCGCTGGTTCCCGTGTTCGCAATCATCCTGGCGGTCCTGTCCGGACCCGCGTTCGAGGAGAGCCGCGACAAGGTACTGGACCAACTGACGGCCGCGCTTGTTCCCGACGACGCGGCCGGGGGACAATGGACGATTGACCCCGACTCGCCGCAGGAACGCTTCAAAGAGTCGTTCCGGGAGACCATCAAGCCGCTCGCGGAGAAGCTGGGCGCGGTGAGCGTCTTCGGCTTCCTGGTGCTTGTGGCCGCGGTGATACTGCTGTTCCAGGCGGCCGAGAAATCGTTCAACGCGATCTGGCAGGTGCGCAGCGCGCGGCCGTTCTTCCTGCGCGTGGCGATCGCCACCAGCATGATTTTCTGGGGGCCGGTGATGCTGGCCGCGTCAGTGTCGGTGGGGCAGGCATTGAGCGGCCTGCCTGTCGTGGGCACGTACTTCGTCCCCGCGCTGTTCACCACGGCGTTGTTCACGGCGTTCTTCATGGTGATGCCGCATGCCAAGGTGCGGTTAGCCTCCGCGCTGGCCGGCGGCGTGGCCACGGCGCTGTGCTGGGAGATCGCCAAACTGCTGTTTCTCATCTACGTCACGCACGTGGTCAGCTACCACAAAGTGTACGGGTCGCTGGGCCTGATCCCCATGCTGTTCCTGTGGGTGTACATCAACTGGCTGCTGATCCTCTACGGCGCCGAGCTCGCGTACTGCCTGCAGCACCGGCAGGTCATAGTCGAGGAATGGCTGGCGGCGCAGCGGCAGGTTGCAGGCGGGGCGGAGAAGGGCACCGACATGCTCGTGCCGCCGGCGGTTTCCCTGGCGGCGGCCATCGAGGCCGCACGGCGCTTCCGCGACCCATCCGCCGGCGGCGTGCGCGTGAGCCAACTGGCGCAGGCGTTACACGTCGAGACCGGGCTGGCGGAGTTGGCGGCAGACCAGCTTGTGGCCGGCGGAATCCTGGCCCGTGTCGCGGCGTCCAATTCGGATGGCGCCACGGAGAGCGACGATCCGGCGTATCTGCCGGCGTGCGAACCGCGAAGCTGCAACGTGTCCGCGCTGCTGAAGGCCAGTTATGACGAACTCACACCGCTGGGCCGCGGCGCTGCCCTGGATCGCACCCGCGCCCTGCTCACGGCGGTGTCGGCATCGAACAAGAGCCGGTTCGGCGGCCTTACGCTGGCGGACCTGGCTGACGAAACGCCCCTGCCACTGCACGTGTCTGCTCCCGCGGGCGGGGAAGCGGCTGCGTCCGCGCCGTCGAAGTAGCGGCGGTCGAGAGCCGCAGCGCATCAGTCGGCGTCGGGGTCATCCATGAAGCCGAACTCCAGCCGCTTTTTCTGGTAAGCGCCGCGCCGCCGCAGTTCGTTGTCTACCACGCTGCGCAGCATGCGGACGGTCGTGTTCTCTTTCCCAGGCTGCGCCTGCAGCGCTTCGTCACAGCTCTGCCGCAGGACCTCGAGCAGGTCGCGGCGCGTCTGGCTGAGGGCGATGATCAGCAGATCGGGCGGGTTGATGTCTACCGGTTTCAGCTTGGGGTTGCGCGTCTGGGTGGAAGTGAGCAGCATGAGCAGGACGCCCTGCGCGTCGAGATCAAGCGAGGTGCGCAGGTCGTTCTTGGCTTCGATCCGCCGTTTCAGTCGTACGTCGGCGAGACCGAGGAACGCGTAGATCTCGGCGCGTTGTGCCGCGGGCAGGTCCCACGAGACGCCGACGGTGTGCTGTTCCTGTACGCGGGGCGCCTGGCTGAGGAAGTCGCGGCCCATCTCGAAGCGGCCGGTCTCGAGGTACGCCAGGCCGAGGGGATAGAAGAGCTGGGTGGCCCAGGGGTGCATGTGCAAGGACCGCTGCAGCGCCTGCGCCGTGTCGGTAGCGCGGCCGAGCCGCAAGAGGAACTGCGCATAGGTGTAGGCCAGGTCGGGGTCGTACGCCGTACGCTCCAGGCCGCGCTGGTAGAGCTCATCCACGCGTCTGAGCGGGGCGGTGTTGTTCTTGTCCTTGCTGAGCATGTACCGGCGGAGCTGCAGGTTCGCCAAGTTGTGGTAGCCGAGGTGGAAGCATTTGACCTGGACGCTTTCGTCCGGCCGGAACAGCTTCTGTTCGGCCTTCGCTTCGCCTATCGCAATCAGGCTGGTGAACGCCATATCCGCTTCGTCGTACCGCTTGCGGTTGGCGGCGGCGACTCCGTAGTTGTACAGCACGCGCAGCTTGGCGGGCGAGCGGCGGCGTGCAGAGTCCCACAGGCGGTAGGCGTCCGACCACTCGTTGTTCCGCAGAATGGTCAACGATACGAACGGCCCGGCGAGGCAGCAGCCGAGCACGCCGGCCCACATGCTGGTTTCATAAAGGGCCACACTACGCGCACCTTCGGGACTGAGGGTTTCGTCGTGCGTACGCGCGTACGCCGCGAGAGGCCCTGCGGCCCAGGACGTCAACGCCGTGACCAACCAGGCCAGCAGGCACGCGCCGCCCGCGGCGGCCAGGTAGAAGTTCCGTTCACTGACGATGTCGCCACGCTCAATGATGGTATTCGTCGGCACGATGGACAGGAGCGCCAGAAGCACAGCGAAGCCGCCCAGCCAGCGCCGCCATAGCCCGATGGCGCCGAAGATGAGGAGCACGCCGATGACAACAGCTCCGGTGATGACGCGTGGATCCGTGGGCCCGCTGATGCTGGGGAAATCGTGGTCAATATTCAGGCCGAAGGGCGCGACGGTGCGCAGTACCATGAACGGCACGGCGTAGGCCTGCGAGCAGAGGCTGCGCACGTAATCGCTTTCCAGGTAGCCGGTCAGCGCGCCGATCGCCCGCTGGTACGCATACGGGAAGGCCACGACGGCGGCGGCGCCAAGGCCCATCACCACGACGAGGAGCGCCCAGGTCAGGCCGATGCGCCGCTGGAACACGGCGCGCCAGCCCTGCGGCTTGTCCGCGGGCGCAAGCATGGCAGCGGATGGCGACTGAGCGCCCAATACGCCGCCCGCGACTGTGAAGAGGATCGCCAACTGCAGGGCGAGGCCCAGGCAGCCATCGCGCCTGCCTGCCGCGCCCCACACCAGCGCGCCCATCGAGGCCAGAATGCCGACCAGCAGGCCCAGCGAGATCGTGCGGCCCTGCGCGCTGCGGTAGAAGCATGCGTAGAGCAGCGCCACGGCGCCGGCGAACGTGAGATGGTTTTCCTTGGTCAGGACCGCGGACGCCCCGAAGATCATGCTCCAGACCGCGGGCCAGAGCCAGCCTGGCCAGCGCGGCCCGGGGGAGGGAGGCGTTCCGCCCACGGGGTTCCTGCCCAGGCCCATCCGCTCAAAGGCGACGGCCGCGGCATATAACCCCAGCAGGTAGAACATGCCGCCTTGTCCGTTGTCGCGGCCGCAGATATACGTGACCGACTCGGTGCAGAGAGGATGCGCCGCGAAAATGGCAGCGGCGGCCGGCGCTGCCAGATCATACGGCGTGCCTGTGCCTCCGCCGGCCGGCAGGTGTCCGCTCGCGCGGAGCGCACGCCTCACCAGGCCGAAGAGCGCCAGAGCCGCGATGAAGTGGCAGGCGATATTCCAGGCGCGAAAGACCCGCACGTCCGGTTTGTCGAGCTGATGATTGCCGTACCTCTCGCTCAGGCGGTAACAGATCGCGTTCGAGAGCCACCACAGCTTGCGGAAATCGAGGACTCGTATCTCGCTGAGCGCCTTGAACGAGCGGATGGTGGGATTCTGCTGGATGTACTCCGGGTCGTCGAAGTGGTAGGGCGCGTTGAGCGATCCGCCGTAGGCGGCGCAGATGGCCAGAGCTATCAGCGCGACGTGTATGGCTGGACTGCCCCACCAGGGCCGCGTGCAAGGC
>JAPLOD010000813.1 GCA_026692735.1 Planctomycetota bacterium
ATCGAGCAGCTTCAGACGAAGAAATGCGCGGTCAAGACAGTGGCGCCTTCGGGCGAACGCTTTCCGCCGGAGACGCTGTACGAACGGATGAAGGCGAGCGTCCTGATCGTCTCGGGGGTCTACAAGTGCGACAAGTGCAGCTAGTGGCTCGTGACGCCGGCGGGGGGCTACGTGATCGGTCCCGGGGGCGTGTGCGTCACGAACTACCACGTGGTGAATGCTCCGAAGTGGGAGACGCTGGTCGCCATGACCTCGGATGGGCGCGTCCTGCCGGTGAAGAAGGTGCTGGCGGCCAGCCAGCCCGACGATGTGGCGATCATCCAGGTTGACGCCGACAACCTCGTTCCCTTGGCGCTGGCGCCCGACGCGCCCGTGGGTTCGAGGGTGCGGGTGCTCCATCACCCCGACGGCCGTTTCTACACGCTCACCGAAGGCATGGTGGCGCGGTACTTCACGACGCACAAGGGCGGGGGCCATACAACGATGATGGCCATCACGGCCGATTACGCGAGAGGTTCGAGCGGCGGGCCGGTCTTCGACGACCGTGGCGCGGTGGTGGGGATGGTGGCCAGCACGACGTCAATCTACTACGAGGAGAAAGAGGGCCGCAAGGAGAACCTGCAGATGGTCATCAAGGAATGCGTCCCGGCCGCGAACGTGCTCAAACTTATCGAACGGAAGTAGATGGAACCGCGGATGCACGCAGATGGACGCGGCGGCGGGGAGCATGGGGACGGCATTGACACCGGGCGGTCGTGTGACAGAATGCGTGGAGCGCAAGTGAGGGAGGTGTGCCGGCATGAGCGCTCAAACCGTTACGTTCGATGAGGATTGGCCAGCGTGAAGGTCGCGGAGGCGACGCCATGATAGCGATTGCAGCGCACTACGACGGGAAGTACATCGTGCCGGACGAGCCGGTGAGACTGCCGAAGCAGCAGCCGCTGATCGTACAGATCGAACTGGCGGGCGCGCAGCCTGGGGCTCGCGAGTACTCGGCGCTGGACTGGATTGAAGCACACGCGGTGGATGATCCGTCGCTGCCGGAGGACTTGTCGGTGAACCACGACCACTACTTGTACGGCACGCCCAAGAAGGAGCGATAGACCGGATGGCCGCGCCGACCGTGTTTGTGGACACGTCGTTTTGGATTGCGCTGTTCAACCAGCGGGACAGGAACCATGTGCGTGCCCGCGCCTGGAAGAAGCATTGTGCGGGGAACCGCTGGGCGCTGGTGACCAGCGAACAGGTGCTGTGGGAATGGCTTAACGCGAGCGCGGCGCTCGTCTCACGAGAAGCCGCCGCCCAGGGGTACGCTGGCTGCCAGGCCGATCCACGGATTGAGATCGTGCCGGTGGAGCGCTCCAGGACCGCGGAGGCCGTGGCCCTGTATGCAGCGCGGCGCGACAAGACCTGGAGTCTAACGGACTGCGTGTCGTTCCGGATCATGGAAGAGCGCGCCATGCGAAGCGCGCTGACCGCAGACCGTGATTTCCAGCAGGCTGGGTTCCAGGCGTTGCTGCTTGAGGAGCCGGCCGAATCCTGACGGTTGGAACCGCAGATGAACGCAGATAGGAAAAGCAGTAGGCCGGAAATCTTCGCGCCACGCGAAGGCTCTAATGGATAGTAGTACAGGTGCAGCGATTCCTGGCTTTCTGCCTGGAAAAGGATTGTATGGATGAGGCGCGGCGGGCATACTACCATTTCGGACCTACAACGTACTGAACACAGAGTTGTTCGCGATAGATGGAATGGCTGCTGCGGCGCCGTGCACGCGCGGTGCCGCGACCGTATGTACGGGGGATGAGAACATGGCCAGCGATGAGCGGACGGGGCGGGTTGGTGTTCTGCGGCGCAGGCGCGGTTATTGGATCCTTGTCGCGTTGGCGGTCGTCGCGGCGGCAGGAGTTTGGCTCACCGCAGAGGCGCAGAGGACGCAGAGAACGGACTACCAGGTAGCTTCGAGGAACCGGTGCGCGTGGCGAGCCAGGGGTACAACGTCGGTATCCGAGCCGTGACCGTAAGGGAGCGGTCCGGACCGCTTGCTGACGCGCGCGGCTCGGAGGCCTCCGCGTGGGTGGCGCAGGACGGGACGCTGGTGTACGCGGAGGCGTTTCCGGGGTGCGACGTGGCGTATCGGGCATCGGCGCTAAAGACGGAGGAGTTCATCGTCATCAGATCGGGTGATCGGACGATCGGGTCATCGGGCGAACGAACAACGAATCGGGGAGCGGGTGATCGGGAGGTCGGGTCATCGGGCGAGCAGGAAGCCCGGAACGGGCGTTCGTTAGTAGCCGGGGACGGCAGTCCCCGGAACACGGCCCCAACGGAATACCCAAGCCCTGGCAAGGGCGTTCGTGGCGTGGGTCGCGAAGGCACGGCCGCCCCGTCCGGGGCTTGTCCATCCAGCGGGCCTGCTGACCAGGGGTTGTCACCCCTGGCTATTGACGAGCGGGCCTCCGGCCCTGTACGAAGCTCGCCATTCATGACGTTCTCCTGGGACCTGGACGTACCCGCTGGTCTGAAGGCACGGCTGAGCCCCGCGCAGACGATTGAGTTCGTGGACTCACAGGGCGTGCCGCGGCTGCGGATCAACGCGCCGGAAGGAAAGGACGCGGCAGGAACGAAACTCGAAATCCGAAACTCGAAATCCGAAGGAAAAGGAGAAACGGAGGAGCTCACGCGGGGCGGCCCACGCCTTACTCTGACGCTGGACGGTTCGCGGGTGACGCTGGCGGCGGACGTGCGGGGGCTGAAGCTGCCGGTGGTGATTGACCCGACCTGGAGCAGCACGGGAAGTTTGGCGAAGGAGCGCTCCTATCACACGGCGACATTGTTGGGGAACGGGAAGGTGCTGGTCGCAGGCAGCGCGGACGCGACCCTTCTTGGGTCTTGTGAGCTCTATGATCCGAGCACGGGCACGTGGGCGGCCACGGGCGCGCTCAGCGCGTGGCGGGGCAATTTCGCGGCTACGTTGCTAGCGAACGGCAAGGTACTGCTTGCTGGCGGCGCCGACGCCGACGGCATCGACGTCGCGCCCTGTGAACTGTATGATCCGAGCACGGGCACCTGGACGCCAACGGGCGCACTGGGCACGACGCGTGGGGGGGGCACCGCGACGCTGCTTGCGAACGGCCTGGTGCTTGTCGCTGGTGGTTATCACTCTTCCGCCCCCGTCGCATCCTGTGAATTGTATGATCCGAGCACGGGCGCCTGGACGCCGACGGGCGCGCTCAACACGGCGCGGTATGACCACACCGCAACGCTGCTTGGAAACGGCAAGGCGCTTGTCGCCGGCGGTTATGGCCCCATAGCATCGTGTGAACTGTATGATCCGAGCACGGGAACGTGGGCGGCCACGGGCGCGCTGAACACGGCTCGGGGCGGCCAAACGGCCACGTTGCTTGGCAACGGTAAGGTGCTGGTAGTCGGCGGCTGGAACTCCGGCCGCCTCTCGGTCTGCGAAGCCTACGATCCCGCATCAGGCACGTGGAGCGCCACGGGTTCCCTGGCCACCGTGCGCTACGGCTGCACGACGAACCTTTTGGGCAGCGGTCTGGTGCTTGCCGCGGGTGGGGACGATGGACGGACTTCCTTCTCCTCGTGTGAGCTTTACGACCTGGCTACAGAGTCGTGGCGCGCGACGGTTGCCATGGCGCAGGCACGGAGTTGGCATACCGCGACGCGGCTGGGCGATGGGATGATCCTGGTTGCTGGCGGCGTCGTCGTGGGCAACGGCACCAGTTACGAGATCGCGACGTGTGAGCTCTTCGATCCTACTGTGCCGGAGGCCGGTGCGACTGCTACACCGATGATTGTGGCGACGGGGAGCCCCGTGGCTTTTTCGGGGCAGGGGAGCGACCTTGACGGCAACCCGATGAGTTTCTCGTGGGATTTCGGGGATGGCGGAACGGCCAATGAACAGAACCCGCAGCACATCTACGTCACGGCCGGGACCTATATCGCAACCGTCACGGTGACGGGGCCGACGGGGAAGTCGGCGCAAGCCAGCGTGACGATCACGGCCAGCAGAGCGCCCGTGCCGCGCCTAGTCACCAGCGACGTCGTGGCCTTCGCGGGCAATCCGTTCCAGTTCGACGCTAGCTACAGCACAGACCCGGAGAACGATATTGCGTCCTACTCGTGGGACTTTGGGGACGGGTCGCCGCTGGGCTCGGGGCAGGTCATCGCGAAGATCTACAACAGTCCCGGCGAGTATACGGTGACGCTGACAGTGACCGATTCGGCGGGCGTCAGCAGCACGCTCACGCGGATCATCCAGGTTCTGCCCGCGGATGAGATAGGCCTCTTCAACGGCTTCGTGATTTACCAGGTCCGGTGGGACCGGAACAAGACCAACAAGGACAGCTTGAGCCTGAGCGCCAGCGTGAACGTGGGCGATACGGTGGTCGGGCCGGACATGCCGGTCGCGCTGGAGATTGCGGGCGTGCGCTTCACGGGGTCGCTTGACAAGAAGCTGCGCGACTACAGCGACAAGAACACGAAGTGGCAGGTGAAGGCCGGCTTGCGGAAGCAGCCCTTCGGCGCCGTGCTGGTGAAGGTGAAGATCAAGAGCGCGAGCCTCGGCGCGGGCTTCAACCAGGCCGGCGCGGTGGTCGGCGCGGACCCGACGGACACCGTGAGCGTGGACATCCCGGCGAAGATTGAGATCGGGGACCGGAGCTTCGAGGTCGTCGTGCCGTCGGAGTTCGATTTCAACAACGACGGGACGAAGGCGAAGGGGAACGGGGAGTTCTGACGACGGGGTTCGCCACAGAGGACACAGAGGACACAGAGAAGGGAAGGGGAACAGGATACAGGCTACAGACCACAGGCTACAGCGACGGACGGGGAGACACGGGGACACGGAGACGGGGCGAGGGGCGAGGGAGCAAGACAGGGAGATCGCTCGGCGCAGATGATATATGAGATGCACCTAGTGCAGTCTTGGACACGGAACGGCGAACCGCCAAGAC
>JAPLOD010000814.1 GCA_026692735.1 Planctomycetota bacterium
CCTCCGTGGCCAGGACCTCGATGATGGAGTCCAGCGTCGCCTGGACGATCTCCTGGGCCACGACCTGGTCAGCGCCGACCTTCGCTACAGAGATGGTCCCGAGCGCCCGGTCATCCCGGCGCCGTAAACACAATCCAAGTCCATCCACGTGCAGGAATCTTTACCTTGAGCGTCACGGCTTCCGCGCGGTCGAGCGTCACCGTTTCAGGCACCGCGCCCTCGACGGAGACTCGGGCCTTGTCCGTCAGGCCCGCGTAATGCAAGGGTATGCGAATCTCACGTTCGATGGCTTCGGGAAGCGGATCGTAGAAGACGGCGAGGGCTCTCTCCTTGCCCTGCGTGTTGACGTGGACGAAGCCGTCCCAGTCGCGACCATCGGGACGGCGCAAGTGGACCATGTCGGCATCCAAGGCTTCGCGGTGCTGTTTGTAGAACGAAATCCACTTCTTCACGAGCGCTTTGGTCTGTTCAGTGTCGTAGATGCGCGGCCCGCGATAACACGCCTGCACGCCGGCGGCGAACAGATTGGAAAGGCGCGCCTCGTAGTGGTCGAGGTGCTCGCAAAGCGGCTCGATCGTCGCCGCGGCGCCACCGCCGTGGTACTGGGTCAGCGGCACAAACATCCAGCCCATCGAGGACGTCTTCTCCCAGGTGCCGTCAAAGACGTTCTGGCGTTCGATGATCTCCTGCTCGTTCCGCGGGAGCGACCAGTTGGTTTCCCGATAGCCCATGCCGCTCTTGTTGCTGCCGTTCAGGAAATACCAATCCGGCACATTAAGGTAGATGCCGTTGGCGCGGCACCATTTATAGAAGGTGGTGATGGCCGTCCATTGTGCCCACTGCGAGTCGCCGAGGTCGCGGTGTCCGGGGTGGTTGGTGCGGGCGCAGGTGTCGGCAGGGTATGAACCGTCATGCTCCAGAATGCCGAATCCGGTGTTGGTGAAGAACGACTGGAGCTGCGCCAGATACCACTGGCCCCACTTCGAGCCCAGGCACGGCATCACGCCGAAGCGCACGCGCGCTCCGGGGCCGCCGCAGTTGTCCGCGGCGGTGGCTGCACCGCGGCTGGCCAGCAGGGAGTAGGCGCCGATCACGATGCCTTTGGATCTGGCATAGTCGGCCACCTCCTTGAACATCGCCTGGTACTTCGGATCGGCATTTTCCAGATTGATGCCGCTGCCGAAGCTCAGAATGATCATCTCGACACCGACCTCCCCCGCCTGGTCCACGATCCTGCGGATGGCATCGGGCTTGTCGGAGATCAAGTGGACCATCACCGGGTTCTCCTGCGTCCAGGGCGCGATGGTGCGGTACATGCGGCGCTGGGCCAGGCCGCGCCGCTCTCGATCGGTGCCGTCGCGGAAAAGTTCAAAGGCGCGAATGGACGTCAACTCCGCACCGGCGGGCAGATCCACCTCCGGCCCGAACTGCGGAGCGACTTCCAGCAAGCAAGGCGTCTCGAGATTGTAGTTGACCTGCGTGTGGTAACTTCGGTCCGTCAGCCAGCGAACGGTGAACTGGTTGGCCCCCTTACCGTTCATCGCGCAGTAGGTGTAGTCGCTTTCCACGTACAGGCTGGGCGCTTCCCAGATGGTGTTCGGCTCAACAGCGCTCTCGCTTTCGACGATTCTCAGCGACTCCACCACCGTCCTATTCACCCGCACCGACTTGCCGGTGGTGTTGCGGATCGTGAGCCACTTCTCAATCAGCGGAATGCCGTCGTAGATAGCATAGTGGACGTCAATCTCGGGCAGGTCTGTGCGCGATGGCGCCGGCGCCTGATTGGCGGGTTCGGCCTCGCGCACCGCTACATGCGAGACGTGGCAGCGGATGAGTTTGTCAGCGGGAGCGTTCGGGAGGTCCTCACCGTGGCCGCCCTGGCCCACCTTGCCGACGCGCAGCGCCGTCGGCGCCTTGGGGCAATCCACGGTTGCGATCGCCGTGAACGTCTTGCCGTCTTGCGACGCCTCGCAACGAGCGGTCTTGCCGTCCAAGCGAACGCGCAAGCGCGCCGGCTCGGCACGGTTGAACTTCGTCGCCTGCGGCTGGCCATTGATGTCATAGCAGCCTTGGTTGGGGCGAATCACAAACGAGACGACGCGGTCCGGAGCGACCAGCGCCACGCCGGGTCCCCACGCGTTGGATTGCGTGTCATCGCCGGCGTCCACGGTCACCTCTACCGTCGCAGCGCCCGCCGGCCAGGGACGCTCGGCATACACCGCCGTTTCGGGAGGCGTATAGATTTCGCCATGCTTGCCTTCGTTCGAAAACGATGAGCGAGCGTGTTTGCCGCTCACGTGGGTCTTCCAGGCCGCGTCGAGCTGCCCCCCGAAGGCGTCCTCAAAGAGCAGCCTGCCGTCAAGCTTCACTTTCGCCTGGCTCGGCGGCAGGAAACGCAGGGCCACCTGCTTGCCCGGCGCGGGCCAGGGGTAATCCCTGGCGAGCCACTCGGGGCGCTTCTTCCATGGGAAACGCGCGGCGAGGGGCTCTTCCTTCCATTCGGCAAAACGATACGTTCCCGGGTAGCTGTTCTCGCGCAGTTGATCGAGCCACTCTGGCTTGAGAAAGTTCTGCACCGGCTGGCCTTCGAGCCCGCCGAGTTGGTAAAGAGCGCCGTCAATGGTGACGTGTGCCTCGGGTCCCGTGGCGCGCAGAAGTTGCTCGCCCGTTACCAGATTCCTGAAATCAACAGTCGCCGCGTTGGGAGCCAGGCGGAGGGTGCGGCTCGTCAGGCCGTTCTCCAGAACCAATTCGTGCCTGGCGGCCTCGAATCGCACCCGCGCCTTGAACGGCAGCGGGTCAACCAGCCAGTCCACCTGGGGTGGTGCCAGTGAGGCGTCGGCGGCGCTGAGCGTAAGGCCTGCAGTAAGCGCGGCGATGGCGAAAATGAGCGCAAGCTGTGTCATGGGACCATCCTCAAGAAAGGGGACCTCTGAAGACCATGGTGCATGGCCGCTCAGCCGATATACCCGGGCGGAAAGAGCACACCACTTCCTTTTCCGTGCCGAGACCTGGATTGCTGCCAACAAGTTTCTCGTATTGCTGGATCTGCGGCCAGCACGTCGCTATGAGTTCATTGGCTGCGAATCATTGGTCGAGACTTCGCATCACGATGCCCTCTCAGTTCTGTGTCCAAGTGAGGGCGACGGCCTGATAGGGCGCCAGAGTGAGGGTCATCTTCGCTGTGCCGGTGGCCGAACCAGCTTGGGATTCGCTGCGCTTGCCCCACGTGACGTCGGAGCGGTGCAGCGTCCAGTTGCCGGGCGGCAGGGCAACCGTTGCGCTGACCTGAGCAGTTGCCATGCGTTGGCCCTCTGTCCAGACCGGCGCGCCCAAGTAGATAACCGCGGTGACGATCTTGCCGTCGCGCGAGATGCTGGCGATGGCGCGCAAGCTGTCCTGTTTCGTTGCAGACGTCAGTTTGGCCTCGACCATGCGCCCACGCAGGTTGCGCCAAACCCAGTAGCCGTTGAAGTTGGCCGAGAACTCGCCTTCCGGCTGCAGAACGCCGAAATGATAGGTGCCGCCCTCGAAGCGTTTCTTCATGCAGTATTGGAAGTTGGCAATGATGCGCGGCTCGGGCAGGAAGGTGAAGGCCCGCTCCATGAGATAGTTGAACTGGCTGTCGCCTGTGTTCCAGGCGTCGCTCTCGGTGAACATCACGGGCGGCGGACCTGATGTGCGCATCTTGCCGGTTGCGTTGTCGCTCCAGTAGCGGGCTTCGGCCAGTACGGTGCTGGGCGGCTGGGCATAGGTGTGCCAATTGAGCACGTCCGTGGTCTTTCCGCATCGGTCAATGTAGAACTGCATCTCGCTGGGTTTGACACCCAGCAGATTGAACGCCTTGTTGGGACCGATGACCCGGTAGTCCGGAGCGCCGGCCAGCACGCCGCTGACGAGTCGCTGGTGAAACGCGGCATAGCCCGCGTCGAGGGGCGGCTCGTTACCGGCCTGGAAGAAGGAGATTTGCTCCGGCCACTTCTTCTTATCCGCGATCGCCTTGGCGATCTGCTCGGCATACTTGGC
>JAPLOD010000815.1 GCA_026692735.1 Planctomycetota bacterium
TTCAACAAGACGATCGGCAACAAGTACCTCATCGTCCCCGGCCTGCCGGGCCCGAATGTCGCTTCGGCCCAGGCCCTGACGGACACGGCCAAGCTCTTCACGGAGATCGCCGAGAAGCTGAAACCCCTGGGTATGGTCACCGGCTACCACGCTCACGGCGGCGACTTCGCCAAGATCGAAGGCAAGACCCACTGGGACATCCTCTTCGAGAACGCCGGCCCTGACATGGTGATGCAGATGGACACGGGCAACTGCTTGGACGGCGGCGGCGATCCTATTGCCATTCTGAAGAAGTTCCCTGGCCGCACGCTGACCATCCATCTCAAGGAGCACGGCGGCAAGAAGGGCGCCGTGGTTGGCGAGGGCACCGTGAAGTGGAATGAGGTCTTCGAGATCTGTGAGACCACCGGCAAGACCGAGTGGTACATTGTGGAGCAGGAGGGCTACGCCGGCTCGTCCATGGACAGCATTAAAGGCTGCATTGACAGCCTGCGCAAGATGGGCAAGTAGTCTCTCATCCGTCAGCGCCAGCCCCGCGCCGACAGGCGGCGCGCCAGACTTTCCCCCCAAGGCTCGAGCCTCAGGCCGCAAGCTTGAGGCTTTGTTCTGAATCATGCAGATTGAACCCCATGTTCCCTCACCTCTGGATGCGGCGGCACTCGCGGCACACCGCAAACGCGGGCTGTTCTTCCTCGGGTCGGCCTGCGCGGCGGTGGGCTGCGCCATGGCTGTGCAAACGGGCCTGAACTCGAACTTCGTGGCTCAAGAGATGGCGCTGTCCCCGGAGCAGCAGGGCTGGCTCGAAGCTTGCCGCGAGACGTGCGGTATCACGGCGCTGGCAGTGCTGGCGGTGCTGACGTGGCTGGCCGAACCGCTGATCGGCGCGGGTATGCTCGTGTTGCTCGGCGTGGGCGTCGGTTCGTACGCCTACGTCCACGACTACGCGTGGCTGATTGCCGCCAGCCTGGTGTGGAGCCAGGGGCTGCACGTCTGGATGCCGCTGCCGAATTCGATGACGCTGGCGTTGGCCGAGCCGGGCCGGGCCGGCTACCGCCTGGGCCAGATGCAGGCCGCGGGGAATGTCGGCTCCGGTGTGGGACTGGCTCTGGCGCTGGCGCTTTCGCAGATGAGCGTCCCCATTCGGCCCCTCTACCTCGTGGCTGGTGGGGCGGCGATACTGGCCGGCGCGGCGTGCCTCGGCATTCCTCGCCAGATGAAAGTGGAGCGTCCGCGGCTCGTCTTCCGCTGGCGCTACGGCCTCTACTACCTGCTGTGCTTCCTCGAAGGCTGGCGCAAGCAAATCTGCATTGCTTTCGCCGGGTATCTGCTCGTCAAGCGTTACGGCACGCCCCTGCCGACGATGCTGGTGCTGTTCATCGTGATTCAGATCCTGGGCTGGGTGGCCGCGCCGCGCGTCGGAAAATGGATTGACCGCGTGGGCGAGAAGCAGACGCTGGTGTTCTACTACGCGTCCTTGACGGTGTTCTTCGTCTGTTACGCGATGATCGAAAGCCGCTATCTGCTGTGGGCGCTCTTCATCGTGGACAGCGTCTTCTTCGTCTTCACCATGGCGTTGACGACCTACGTCAACCGCATCGCGCCGAAGGAAGAACACACGCCGACGCTGAGCATGGGCGTGGCCATGAACCACATCGCCTCGGTTGCCATGCCGCTGATCGGCGGCCTGCTGTGGCAGCGGTTCGGTTACCAGTGGGCTTTCCTGACCGGCGTGGCGGCGGCGGCGTGTAGCATTCTCGTGGCGTTGCGGTTGCCGTCCGCCGCGCCGGCGGGCGGAGCGCCCGTCGCCGTGACTGAGCCGCCCGCGCCTTCGGTTGTGGACTGACAGGCTATGACACAGGACGCGCTTCGGGCGCACTGCGCCGAGATCGAGCGCTGCAATCAGCGCGGTGGCAGGATGCTGTCCATCGTGGACCTGATGGCGGCCGGAACGATTGC
>JAPLOD010000816.1 GCA_026692735.1 Planctomycetota bacterium
GCCAGTCCTTCTTGTCAGGCGTGCCGTCGGGTTTCCCCAAGGCGTTCAGCGGTCCGGAATCCTTCTTGAGTGGACTCGCCGGGCCGAGCACTCTGGTGGGGTTGATCCCTGTGTAGTAATGCCGGCTGTAACCCGCCTGCCCGGGCCACATGTCGCCGCCGTGGTCCCATGGCCGCTGATTGGCGAAGCCGCTGATGACGTTCACGCCGGGCAGCGAGTTGGCGGGGTCGTTCACGTAGTCCACGGTCAGCGGCAGGATCAGCTCCTGGCCCTTGGCCGTCTTGCCGTGTTTGCTGTACGTGATGGGGTCTCTGAACTTGCGCGGCGGGCTGAAGTAGTTCTTGTCCTCAAGGAACTGGCTGCCGAACGTGTACTCATTCCAGATCTCGATGTCGAAGCCGGCGTCGGGCGCGTTTCCGGTTTCCAGCGCCTCCCTGGCGAGCTTGCAGATCACGGTCACGTAGTTCATCCAGCCGTCCACCGTGTCCTGCGCCGCCGGGTTGGGAGAACCGTCGGCGAAGGTTTTGCCCGCGAAGGGCAGGTACTTCAGCGTGAACAACTCGAGCGGCCCTTCCTTGAGGGCCTTGGTCAGCGGCGCGGATAGCTCGCAGCGGCCGGTTTCCTTCTCGGCCTTCACGATGAGCGGGAACCCCGTCTGGTACTCCTGGCCCCGCAGCCCGGTGTACCCGAGCGATATCCCCTCCGTCTTGTCCACGAAAATCTCGCGTGCGCCCTTCTCAGCCGGCTTCGCCAGCTTGACGCGGGTCACCTTGATCGGGCAGGGCCAGCCGGAGTTGGCGTTCAGCAGGATGAGCGGGCGGATGCCATACTTCTGCAGCGCCTTGAGCCGGGTGGCCCAGGATTTGGCGGTGTGGTCAGGCAGCTTTGTCGGGTCCTCATAGCTGAGGCTGCCCCAACCGAATTCCACGCGCGCCGAGCGGATGCCCGTTGCGGCGAGCAACTGCGCCACGGGTTCGGCGGCCTTGTCGTCGCGAATGTTGAAGTTGGTGCCCAGGCAGTTGAGGAACTGCGCCGCCGGCCAGGTGTCCATGTAGGAGCGCCACGGTGTCAGGTAGTAGGAACTGCGTCCGAACGGACACTCCTGCTGTGTCCAGTCTTCGTACGGTCCCTCCAGCTCGGCCGTCTGCGTCGCGCCATCCCACTGGCCGATCTGCTGGAGCGACTGGTCTTGCGCAGGCGCCTCGCCAGCTCGTGTGCCGGTGACGATCATCAGCGCGAGGAGTGCGAACACACGGTGCTTCATCGAGATCTCCGAGCTCTGCCATGGAGCGAAGGCGTCACGTTGGCCCCCGGCAGCAGTAGAACCTATGCCGCGACTGTTCAACGGGCGCACCCAACCCCAACGTACACCAGGAACCAGGTGCGTTTAGCTGGAAAGACACACGCCGCACAAACAGCGCGGAATACATATGGGCTGAACGGGTTTCCACACGCACAAGTCCTCATTTTTCAAAGGCTTCCTGACGATACCCAACAAGGGGGGGTAG
>JAPLOD010000817.1 GCA_026692735.1 Planctomycetota bacterium
GCGGACGGAGGGGCCTGCTGCGCGACGGCTGGGCCGGCGAGGGCCGCGAGGGCCAACGCTGAGGCTGCCGGGAAGTAGGCGAACCTTCGAAGACGCATGCCGAACTCAGGGCGATGGGGATCGAACCAACGGACTGCCCTACAATGTACTTCGACCCCGCTGAATTGCCTCGCCGCGAATTGCGCGCCGCCCACTCCCACAGGCGCCATCCCGTACTTGCTCCTGACCCTCCCGGCAGGACTCCAGGCCAACCTACTGACGAACGAATGCTGACACTCGAAGAGACTACATGATGGTTGGCAAGTGGCCGACTACCCGTCACAACTCAGCACAACCGCTTCTCTTCTCTTGCGCTTCGTCGTGTGGCGCGTGCAGATCAGGTCTGTGCTCGCCAGAGCGAACAGGGCGGGCTTCCGCAGCCCGCCCCATCCTCTGGATCCATCCCCGAGCGGCCAACCGTGCTCGCCGCGAGGATCACCCGATCGGTCTTCCACGACTTGCAGGACGCGACAGCGCCCCATCCCACGGGACGCGGGACCTACGTGCTCGTCTACGGCCGCCGGACAGCCACCGGCGTTGGACGGGGGGTCGTCGTGCCATCGCCCAGCGCACCCCAGTTGTTGTAGCCCCAGCAGTAGACACCGGCCTCCAGCCATCAGAACCTGGAAGCTGAGCCCTCCTACGACCGCGACGGGGCTTGTACGGCTGGCAAATGTGCCATCGCCTACTTGCCCCGTGGAGTTGTACCCCCAACAGAACGCGGCGCCGCCAGATGTCCTTCCGCACGTATGCCAATACCCTGCGGCCACGGCCTGGAACGTCCGTCCCCCCGACACCGCAACGGGACTCAAGCGAGCTGCTCCGACCGTTCCATCGCCTAGCTGCCCATTGGAATTGGATCCCCAGCAGTACACGGAACCGCCGGTTGTTACGCCACAGGTGTGGCCGTTCGAAGCGGCCAGGTTCTGAAACGTCAGCCCGCCTGCGACTGGAACGGGGGTCGAGTGGCGGTCCGTGGTGCCGTCGCCGACCTCCCCCTCTGAGCTGTTGCCCCAGCAGTATGCGGCACCACCAGTCGTGATGCCACAGGTGTGAGCCCATCCCGCAGCCAGGCTCTGGAACGTCAGCCCTGCGGCGACCGCGACTGGGCTCGATCGGATGCCCCCGGTGGTGCCATCGCCGAGTTGTCCATAGGCGTTATCTCCCCAACAGTACGCAGCACCGTCAGCAGTCACGCCACAAGTGAGATAGGCCCCTGCAGCCAGGCTTCGGAAGGTCCGTCCCCCTCCGACAGGGACGGGGGTCGAACGGCTGGTCGAGGTTCCATCGCCGAGTTCGCCACGACCATTGTAGCCCCAGCAATAGGCTGTACCGGCGGTCGTCAGACCACAGGTGTGATACCCACCCGCTACAAGAATCTGGAACGCGATCCCGCCGCCGACTGCCACTGGACGTGAACGGCTGGTCGTCGTGCCGTCGCCCAACTCGCCATCGACGTTGTCCCCCCAACAGTACGCGACGCCGCCGCTCGCCAGGCCACACGTGTGATAGCGCCCGCTGGTCAGGCTCTGGAGTTGGAAGCCCGCGCCTGTGCTAGTGGCGCTGAAGGTAAGGGG
>JAPLOD010000818.1 GCA_026692735.1 Planctomycetota bacterium
GGGATGATGGACAGTACATCGCCCTCGCCCAGCACCGTCGCCGGGCCGTTCAGGTCCGCAATGTCCTTCGGCCCCACGAACACCCGCACGAAGGGCTTGATCTCACCCGTGCCGTCGTAGATGGCCCCTTGCATGGCCGGATGGGCCTCCACCAGGGCCTGCAGAGCCTGCGCCACTGTCCCCACGGGGACCTCAACGGTCTTGGCCTGATCCGCGTGTCGTCGCAGCGGCGTTGGCAGCTTGATTGTTGCTGGCACGTCCACTCCACCTTTCATCGCGAGGGCGTCTATGGGCTGCAGCGGGGTCGCGGGGCCCGTGCTCTGGACGGCCGGTCGGGAAAGCCCTTCTGGGTACCCGCGCCGGCCTCGAACGCGGTGGGAGCGAACTCCGCTTCGCGACTGCCGTAGGCCGTCGGGCCGCCGCTGCGCTAGTGCCACATCAGCTAAGTATCGCTATATTTAGGTTGACCCGGGTCGGTGGTTTGGTGCATGATCTGGAACATGAACCGGGCACACGAGCTGCGTGAGTTGTCGGTAGACGAGTTGCTTGGGCTGCAGAGGCTGCTGCGTGCTGAGAAGACACCCGGCGCGCTGTTTCGGCGCTGCCGGTTGGTCTGGTTGCTCGCTGGGGGCTTCAGCATTGCAGATGCCAGCGCGTATGTGGGTCTGCACTATACCAATGCCCACCGATGGGTCAAGCGGTTCGAAGCTGAGGGCCTGGATGGGCTCTGTACTCGCTCGCGTCCAGGTCGGCCAAAGGTCTACGGTGACACGGTGGAGGACCTGGTGGTCGACATCGCTACCTCCCGTCCGAAAGACCTGGGCCTGGGCTTCAAGACTTGGTCTTTGACTAAGCTCTCGCAGCACCTGCATGACCACGAAGACCTGCCCGACATCAGCCATGAGACCGTGCGCGGCATCCTGCGGCGACACGGGCTCCGGTTCCTCACGGGTAAGACGTGGTGCGAGAGCACGGACCCCGACTTCGAAGCAAAAAAAGGGCAATCGTAGCCCTGTATCGCAACCCTCCAGCGCGGGGGCATATCGTGTGCTTCGACGAGATGGGGCCACTGCAGACCATCCCGCGCGGAGGAAAGGCCTGGGGACCATCGGCCGCCCGAAGGCCGGACCGCTACTCGCGCAACGGGACCCTGCAATGGCTTGGGGCGCTCTGCCCGACCACCGGGCTCTCCGTGGGCAAAGGCTCTGCGCGGAAGACAGCCGATGACTGCCGTACGTTCTGGGAGCAGTACATGTTCCCCTGCTGGCCCACAGGCTCCATACACTTGGTGCTGGACAACCTCAGCGTCCACGCCAAAGCCTTGCGCGAACTCCCATACCGGCTGCGACGCAGGTTACGTCTCTACTGGCTGCCCACCAACAGCTCTTGGCTCAACCTGATCGAGTCGCACTTCTCGGTGCTCAAACACACTGGCCTGGACAACACCTACTACCGGACGCCCGATGAGATCGACGAGGGCCTACTGGCAGCCACCCAGTACCTGAACCAAAACCCCACCAGCTACTCCTGGGGCAAAATATAGTGATACTTCCTTGACGTGGCACTAGAAGTGGTAGGTACGGGGCCTCGCCGGTCTCAGTCCCCGCGCCAGGCCTCGCGCAGGGCGTCGAAGGCGGGCTTCTGCGAAGCATCTGAGCTGTCGTCCCAGTAGCAGTGTGAGAAGCCCAGCTCGCGCAGCAATCGCCCCTGATCCCGGATGTACTGCACCGCAGTCTGCGCGGGGCTCTCGGCGTCGCCCCACTCGCCGACAAACACCGGGGCGCCCAGTCGCCGGGCCACCTCCTGCATCCGCAGGAACGCCAGCTTCGCACGCGCCGGGTTGCCATCATACGGCACGTCAGGCGCGCAGCCGGGGTCGTAGTAGTGGGGCGCGAAGGCGAGGGGCACGCCCTCGCCACCGACGGCCTCCCGGGTGAGGAAGCTGTGTGCCCCGCCGGAGGCCCAGATGTGCGGCTCGAGGAAGAAGATGGCCTCCGGCGTTGCCTCGTGCAAGGCGGGTATGATGCGCCGGTAGAATGGCATCAGACGCTCCTGCTCGAACCGGCGTAGGGCCGGGTCGGCGCAGTCAATGGCCGGGTAGAGCCGGCTCGGGTCGGCCACGAACTGCCGCGCCTCCTCCGGGCGTTGCGCCGCGAACAGTGACATGGGGTTCATACCCTTTGGCAGCATCGGCAGCATCTTGACGAATGCCGCGATCGTCTCGGGGTACTGGAGCACGTTGCCGTAGAACGGCTCGTTGAGCACGTCGTAGCCGATGACCGCCGGATGGTCGCCCAGCTTCTCGACCACGTGCTGCCAGGCGCGGATGAAGCGCGTCTGCACGCCGACGCCCTCCGGCCCGGGAGCGTCACCCCAGAAGCTGTCGAAGGCAGCCAGGACCGCGGGCGCGAGGTAGTTCGCCGCCCAGTGCTCGCCGGGGTTCGTCTCATACTCCGCCCCGCCATCCAGGCAGGCCCACGCCGGCGCGCCGCAGAATCCGTACTTCACGCCGAACACGTCCTGGTGCATGTCCAGGACGACGTACAGCCCAGCCGCCTGCGCCCAATCCAGCCGGCGGCGCACGGCGGCGAGGTACTCGTCGTCATACTCCCCCGGCTGCGGCTCGATGCCCGCCCACGCGATCAGGTAGCGGATACAGTTACAGCCCCACTGGGGCATCTTCGCGAAGTCGGCCTTGCTCTGCAGGGGAAGGTAGGGCGCCACCTTCGAGGCCTGTGCCACGTTCAGCCCCCGCAGGATCAGGGGCTTGCCGTCCGGGCCAATGAACTGCCCGCCTCGCACTCCCACCGGTCCGGCGCGACCGATCCCGGCCGCCAGGCACGTCAGTGCGAGCATCC
>JAPLOD010000819.1 GCA_026692735.1 Planctomycetota bacterium
GACCACCGCCTCGTCCAGCAGGGCTTGCGCCGCGGGCGTTTCGAGCAGGGACATGACCATGCCTCCTCCACGCCCCCACACATACGAGGTTCGTCATACCTTCCAGGAAACTTCAGGAAAAACGGTTACAGTAGAGGTAGCCCCGATGGCCCGATGACCCGATGACCCGGTCCTCCTTACTTCTCCGAGCCGGCGGGTGATACCGCAAGGCTGCGGGGCGGGCGGCGGGACGCCGCCCGTACAGCCGGCGAGACGCCGGCGCTACCGTTACGGACATGCACCCCGCCGTCACGGCGCGCTGCCGAACACCCTCGCCCAGCTCACCACCGCCGTGCCGACGAGCAGCCCCACGGCAAGGGCGTAGGCAACCAGTTCGAGCGCGGGAAAGGGGTCTTGGCGATGGCGGCGGCGTAACGCGAGGATGAGCACGGCGCCCAGAACCAGCACGAACGTCCCCATGGCGATCTGCTGCCGAAACTGCCTCTGCAGCATGATCCCCGCAGCAGGTTCCTCCTCGCGACCGGCGCCAATCAGGCGGCGTCCGCGCGCCTCATAGAAGAAGATGAACGCCAAGGCGAAAACGGAAACGGCAAGGAAGCGGCGCTGAAAAGGACTCACTTCTTCTCCAGGAACCAGATGTTGCGGTA
This sequence comes from Planctomycetota bacterium, assembly GCA_026692735.1. Lineage (GTDB taxonomy): Bacteria > Planctomycetota > SZUA-567 > H5-PLA8 > H5-PLA8 > JAPLOD01. The sequence continues at coordinate 648 of JAPLOD010000819.1, forward strand.
ACGGACGGGGTTGCCGTGGTTCTGGAGATGCAGCGGACCGGGCGTCGGACCTTCCTGGCCGATCGGCGAGGCGCGCGTGGTGCGAGGGACCTCGGTGTCCTGCTGCACGACAACGCCGTTGAGCTTGACGGTCATGCGCGCATTCTTCACCTTCTTGGTCCCATCGAACTGTGGCGCGGCGAACTCTATGTCGTAGGTCTGCCAGGACAGCGGCGGGAAGCACATGTTGAGGAGCGGATCGGCGATCTCGTAAATGCCGCCGAGCTCATTGTTCTTGCCCGCCAGTCCGAAGGAATCCAGCACCTGGCACTCATAGCGGCTCTGCGAATAGACGCCGCTGTTGCCGCGGCCCTGCCCGCGGGCGTACGGCATGTAGCCAATGCAGAACTCGATGTGCAGCGTGCCGCTGCCGAACTTCTTGACGCTGTTGGCGCCTTCCATCAGGAGCTTGTCGTCGCTCATGCGCGCGCCCTTCTGCCATTCATCCAGGCTGGTGCCGTCGAAGAGCACGACCGCGCCGTCTGGCGGCTTCAGGCCGAGCGTAGGGCTTTGGCGAACCACGCGCTTGATCTGGCCCATCTCCTGGCCCGCGGGGGCGGCTGGGGCGGCGATGGTCATCGTGCCGTCCTTGATCTTCGCGACCCAGTTGGGCGCGGTGAAGGTGGTGACGCCATCCGCCGTCGCGCCATCGCATTCGTCCTTCTTGGACTTGTCCCAGCCGTCTCCAGGCAAACCGCCGTTATGGAACACGGCGTGGAACTTGCCGCCGCCGAGCGCGATGACCTGGACGCCCACTTTTGCCTTTGCGCCGTCCTTGGCGATCTCACCGGTGTATTCGCCCTGCACAGCGAAATCGGCATCCACCTTGGCCGGGTCTATGATCGCGACTTCGCCTCCCAACACGGGGAGGGCCAGAGCGAACAACGAGACCAGAAGCAAGCGGCGGCTGAGTTCTTGTGGCATGAAGAGTCCTCCTTGAGGCGCTTTCCCTCAGACTACACCGGGGGTGGTCATTGGTCACTTGTCATTTGTCATTGGTCAGTTGTCAGTTGCGGAGTCACGGCGTGCAGGGAAAGAAGACCACAACACGGCAATGGTGGGTGACGAGTGACGAACGACAAGTGACGAGTGGGCTGCGCACGGCTCAAGTCTCAAGCGTCCTGTTTCGGATTTCGAGGTACGGCATTTTCCGGTTATACTGTGGCTATGGCCGAGAACGAAAGCGCTCAACCCACCACACCGCAGGCTGCCGGCGAAACGCCAGCGGTACAGGTTGCCGGCGAGGGGCCGCCGAAACGCTACCGCACGCTGCAGGCGCTGGCGGGGGCGTTCGTGCTGTGCCTGCTGATACCCGGCGCGCTGTTGTGGGTAAGGAACTCGGGCAACCTGCAGTGGTTCGGCAGTGGCGGGGCCTGGAAGGTGCGGCACCTGCTGGTACTCCTGCTCACCGAGCTGGTCCTGATCGCGCCGGGGCTCGTGATCCTGGCCGTCATCTTCCTGGCGCTGCTGCGGCGGTCGAGCGTGGTTCGGGAGAAGGAGGAGCGGAGGGCGATTCGCTGGGGCACGGCCGGCGGCGCGCTGATGTCGTTTCTGAACTTCCCCGGCTACCTGGGGCTGTTCCATCTCGATGGCGACCCGCACCCCAGGCTGCGATTGTGCGCGATCTACATCATCACGGGCGGCGTGTGCGGGGCGTGGATCGGGTGGCAGGCGTTCCGCGAGCGGCACCCGGAGCGCGGGGCGCTGCCGCGGTATTCGCTGAGGACGCTGCTGATATTGGCGTTCGCGTGGGGGTTCCTGCTGTGGATATTCATGCCCGAGGCAAACAGATAGTCATTGGTCAGTTGTCAGTGGTCAGTGGTCAGTTGTCAGTGGTCATTGGCTATCGGCTCTTGGCTATTGGCTATTGGCCTGCGCGCGGCGAGAGGAAATGGCGGAACGGAGGGACGGGCCGGGCTGCGGGGTCGGTTGCGCTGGATGGTCCGGTAGAGCGGATGAGCGCGTCGCGGGCGGGAGAGCGAAAGGCAGGGCTGGGCGTGGCTGCGGCACGCCGATAACCGCTGAAGCGGCTATCGGAGCCACCCGCGCGTCATCTACGGTGACACCGGGGGATTTCAGATATGGGGCGTCACGCCTTGGGCCGAATTACCGGACGGCCGCGCGCT
>JAPLOD010000820.1 GCA_026692735.1 Planctomycetota bacterium
GCAGGACGGCCGCTGGGATGCCTACTGGCGCAGCCGCCCCGCCTACCGCAAAAGGGTCGCCTAATCTGTCCCGCACCCGTTAGCGTTCAGCGCCGGTTCTGGCCTTGACCAGTTCGCGGCTGCGTCCTTTAATGGTTTCACCACGAAGAACACGAAGACAGGACAGGAATTCACACAACCTTGGTCTTCCTTTTCTTCGTGGCCTTCGTGGTTCCCGTTGCCGGTCGCCGGCAGCGCAATTCTTGCAGTAGGCAGCGCCCCACACGTATCTGTCCTTATATCAGATGGAGGCGCGATGGCGGACGAGGCTTACGACGCAGCCTTGGCGCAGCACGTATGCCAGCTTGGCATGGTGACTGCCGCCCAGGTTGAGGAAGCGCGGCGAACGCAGGCCGAGGCCGCGCGACGCGGGGCCGCTCTCTCCCTTGCCGACGCACTGGTGCAGTTGGACTACCTCACCAAGGTCCAGCGCGAGAACATCGAGCCGGAAGTACGGGCGCGCCGGGAAGGCGCCCGCATGCTGGGGCAGTACAAGCTCCTCAGGCCGCTGGGCGAGGGAGGCATGGGCGCCGTCTTCCTCGCGGAAGACACCATCGGGCAGCGCACCGTTGCAGTGAAGGTCCTCGCCAGGAAGCGCGCCGGCGACTCACAGTTCGTGAGCCGCTTTCGGCGCGAAGCCAAAGCGGCTGGCAGGCTCAACCATCCCAATATCGTCGGGGCGTACACCACTGGCGTTGAGCAGGGGCAGCACTACCTAGTCATGGAGTACTGCGAGGGCGAGTCGCTCAACAAGACCATCAGACGCGACGGGTTCCTGCCCTGGGACCGGGCCGTCGAGATCATCATCCAGGTTGCGCACGGCCTGCAACACGCTCACGCACACGCCATCATCCATCGTGATATCAAGCCCCCGAACATCATCGTCGCTAACGATGGCACGGCCAAGATCCTGGACATGGGGCTGTCAAAGGACATCGGGGCCGGCGAGCAGTCCTTCAGCACGCAGACGGGCATGGCGCTGGGCACCCCGCATTACATCTCGCCGGAGCAGGCGCGCGGCGAGAGGAACATAGACGGCCGCGCCGACATCTACTCCCTGGGCGCGACGCTGTATCACATGGTGACCGGCAGAACGCCGTTCGAGGGCTTGACCGGCGCCATGATCATGCTCAAGCACATCCACGAGCAGATCCCCAACCCGCAGGACATACGCGAGGACATCCCCGACAGCGTTGCGCAGGTGATCCAGAAGATGACGGCCAAGGAGCCAGCGGACCGCTATCGCGACTGCACCGAACTGCTCGGCGACCTGGAACTGGTGCTTATGGGCAAGATGCCGACCACGCAGGTGCTTGCGGTCAACAGGTCGGCGGCGGCGATGGGCGTGGGTCCGGCACGGCAGGCTGCCGGCGAGACGCCGGCGGTAGGAGCAGCGCAGGATGAGACGGCTGTCCAGGCCGGCGAGCAACCAGGACAAGGCGGGCAGTTTGCCCAACCCGCGGAGCAACCGGGCGAGGCCGTAATGCTCGCCCCACAGCAAGGCAGGCGGCACCAACCGCCTTTTTTGGGGGGCGGGACCCGGAAGGATGAGCCCGTAGAGGAAGAGATAGAGCTGACGCCCGTGCCACAGGAGCCGGGCGCGCGCGCAAGCATGTGGAAGATCATCTGCGCGAGCGTGGGCGTGGGGCTGCTCCTGGTGCTTGTGACGGCCCTGCTAAGCGGAGGCCCGAAGAAGAAGATGGCAGACGGGAACCAGCCGCCTGGCCCTCTCCCGCCCACGGCAGCACCGAACACGCCTCCCGGCACAACAGGCGGGGATAACAGGAAACCGGCGGCGCCGGCGACCG
>JAPLOD010000821.1:0-2313 GCA_026692735.1 Planctomycetota bacterium
CCATCGAGGACCCGGTGGAGCGGATCATGCCCGGCGTGACGCACACCGAGTTGCGCCCCGCCTCCGGCCTTGACTATCCCATCGCCTTGAAATCGCTGTTGCGGCAGGACCCCGAGGTGATCATGATCGGCGAAATCCGCGACGGCGAGACCGCGCAGGTCTCCGTCCAGGCGGCGCTGACGGGGCACTTGATCCTGAGCACGGTACACGCGCCGTCCGCGCCGGAAGTGCTGCTGCGGCTGCTGCACCTCGGCGTGGAACCGTACCTTTCCGCCAGCGTCGTGAGCGCCGTTCTGGAACAGCGCCTGGTGCGCAAGCTCTGCCAGTGCAGCCGGATTCCGGGGACATGTTCGCCGTTGAACGTGTCCCCGGAATCTCCCGCGGAGCCATTTCTGGCGAAAGGCTGTGAGCAATGTGGGCAGACCGGCTACAAGGGCCGCATGCTGGTGGCGGAACTGCTGCCCGTTGAAGGCAACGTGCGCGGCGCCATCCTGGGCCGCAAGGACAGCATGGAACTGATGAACGCCGCGGCCAGCGTGGGCTGGCGGGGACTGTGGGCGCGCGGTGTGGAGAAAGTCACCGCAGGACTGACGACTTACTCGGAGCTGCGGCGGGTGCTCATCCCCTTGGGGCCTTGAGGGGTGTAACGTGAAACGTGAGCGCATTGCGCGCGACCACCTGGCTCTCTGCTATTGGCTATTGGCTGCTGGCTGCTGCCTGCCGCCCGATGAGTTGATGACCCGATGACCCGATCACCCGATCACCCGATGGCCCGATCACCCGCCAGCCAGACGCTTGGCGTCTTCTACGGACAACTGGCGGGGCTGCTGAAAGCCGGCATGCCGCTGCCGCAGGCGCTGCGGACGCTGGCCACCGAGGCCGGCTCGGCCCGTTTCCGCGAAGCCGCCGAGCGCGCCGCGACGGCGATTGAGCAGGGCGCCGCGCCGGAGGCGGCGTTCGCGGCCGAGGAAGCGCAACTTGGCGGCTTGCTGGGGCGAGTGGCCGGAGCGGCGGCCGCGTCCGGACGGCTGCCGACGCTGCTGGCCGAACTGTCGGCGTGGACACTGACGCAGGACCGCATCCACCGCCGGATCGCGGACGCGCTCATGTATCCGTACACGGTGCTGCTGTTCGCGTCGCTGTTGTGCCTCGTCATGATGGTGGTCGCCTCGCATTGGGGGCTGCGCGACATATGGGTGGAGTTCGACAACTACTCTCCGAGGAAGCTGTCGTCTCCGAGCGTTTCGGAGGTCCTGGCGTGGTGCGGTATCGTGGGCACGTGTGCGCTGACGCTGAGCGTGCCGCTGACCGCCCTGCTCGCGCGGCTGAGCCCGGGGGTGCGGCGCATGCGCGAGCGCTTTCTGGTGTACATGCCGGTCGTGGGCGCCGTGACGCGCCCGCTGGCTCTGTCGCGCCTGTGCGGCAGCGCGGCGGTGCTGCTGAAAGCGGACGTGCCCTACCATGATGCCGTCGTGGCCGGCGGCGAACTGTCCGGGTTCGCCCCTTACAGGGAAGCCGCGCGGAAGGCGGCCGAGACCCTGAAAGCAGGCGGGCCGCAGACCGAGGCATGGGGCGACAAGCGGCTCTTCCCCGCGTCGCTGCGTTTCATCCTGGCGTCGGCCGAGAAGCGCGGAGACGTTCCCGCGGCGTTCGCGGAACTCGCAGAGCTGTACCGGGTGGAAGCCGAAGGGCGCGGGCGCGTGGTGGCGGTGCTGGCGCCGCCGGCCTGTCTGGTCGGCGTCGGCGTTGTCATCGCGCTGTTCATCAACGGCATGCTGGAGCCGCTTATCCGCGCCATCCAGGTCATGTCGTTTCTGGGGTGAGAGCCCATGATGCCTGCCATGCTGGTCTTCATTGCGGTCGTCGGCCTGTGCGTGATGACGCTGGGCGCCATGAAAACGCTGTGGCGCGCGCAGGTGCTGCGCCTGCTGGGGGCGTTCATGCGGCGCGGGCTGCCGCTCGAACCGGCGCTCTCGGCGCTGGGCGAACTGGGCTGCGGGGCTGGGGAGGAGCCGCTGGTGCGCACGCTGGCGTTTCGCCTGGCGCGCGGGCAGAACCTGGCGGAGGCGCTGCGCGAGATGCGGGTCATCTCCGGCCAGCAGGCCGTGGCGCTCAGCCTGGCGCAGGAACAGGGCGCGGCCGGCGGCGTGCTGGCGGAACTGGCGGCTCGAGCGACGCGCGGCGAGCGGCAGGCGCTGAGAGTCCGCGCACTGGCGGTCTACCCGCTGCTGATGGGAACGGTGTTGCTCGTCAACACGCTCTTCATCCTGGTCTTCATCGCGCCGAAACTCGAACAGATGTTCAAGGAGATGG
>JAPLOD010000821.1:2335-3897 GCA_026692735.1 Planctomycetota bacterium
AGGAGATGGCGATCGAGGCGCCGGTGACCATCCCCTGCAGGTACAGCCTCTGCTTTGTCGGCGCGCTGTTCGCCTGGGGTCTGCTGGCGGCGTGTCTGCATTCGCAGTGGCTGGGCCGCAGGCTGTGGTGGCACATGCCCCTGCTGGGCGAGCCGTTCCGCATGGACGAACAGGCCGCGCTGGCCCGCAACCTGGGCCTGATGCTGGACGCCGGCGCGACGCTTGAGCGGGCGGTGAGCGAGATTGCCGCGGCGGGCGCCGGCGGCCCGATGCAGCACACCATGGCGCGGATATCGAAGGCGCTCGACGAGGGCGTGCCGCCGCCCGAGGCGTTCCGCGCCGCCGGGCGCTGGCGCGAGGAGTTCCTCTGGGCCGTGGACGCCGTGTCCGAGGGCGTGCCGCCGCGGCTGGCCTTCGCCCAGGTCGGCGCGGTGCTGGAGGACAAGTCCGCGTCCCGTTTCGACGCCGTGTACCGGGTCTGCACGCCGCTGGCGGTGCTGCTGGCGGCGGCGGGGGTCGGACTGTTGGGGTGGACGGTCTTCAACAGCCTCGCTGAGATCGCACGGAGCGTGATGCTATGAGTGAGCGGACTCCGGCTGCCAGACTGCGCTTGGCCGCGCCAACCGGCGTTTCGCGTGCGCGCGGCATCATCCTGATGGAACTGGCTGTCGCCCTGACTGTCATCCTGGTGGCTATCGGAGTGGGGATCACGGCATGGGGTCGCGCCGTCGCCGGCAAGGCGGTTCATGAGCGGCGCGCCGCTGCGCGCGAAGCCGTGGCGCTCAGCCTGGAACGCATCCGCGCGCTGGATGCGGCGCTGGTCCTGCCCGCCGGGCAGAAGGCTGACATCGGGCTGCCCGCGCAGCTTGCGCGCCGCCTCCCCGGGGGACGCTGCGAGCTTGTGGTGAGTCCAGTGTCTGAAGCGCGCGATCTGATGCGCGCGCGGGTGGAGGTGCGCTGGACCGGAGAGAAGGTGCCTGAATCGGGCGAGATCATCCTGCGCGTGCCGCCTGCCGCGGAATGGAAGGGAGCGCGCCCATGAGCCGCGTGCGGACGCGATGCCGGGGGTTCCTCCTCCTGGAGGTGCTCGCATACCTGGGCATCGTGATGCTCATCATGTGCGCCATCATGGGCGTGGTGGCGTCCGTGCGCCGCGGGCTGGTCCAGAAAGCTGTGCGCGAACGGCAGGCCGAGGAATGGGCCGCGGCGGCGGAGTGTATCCGCGACGACCTGCGGCAGGCTCGCAGCGTGAAATGGGCCACGGAATCGGACGGCAGCCGGTCGCTCTCGCTGACGCGGAACGACGGGACGCTGGCCGAATACCTGACCGTGGAACGGAAGCTGACTCGCTCGGTGACGCGGGGCCGGAAGGTTGTGCAGGAACGGCCGTTCCAGGTTGACGCGGCCATCAAGCTGCTGCAGCGTTCGGAGGCGGGAACGAAACAGGCGTGGGAACTGGGCGCTGTCGAGTTGGGCCGCGAGGTGGACGCATCGAAAGGCGCAGTGTTCTTCATGGTGACGTGCGAGCTGCGCTCGCGGGCGGGAACGCCCGCGGTACCTGC
>JAPLOD010000822.1 GCA_026692735.1 Planctomycetota bacterium
GATCCTGCGGGCGTTCGAGGCCGTGACGGCCGGCCGCACGGCGCGCGCGCGGGTGAGCTGCCAGCTTGGTGCGCGCGACCTGGTCGTGCTCATCTCGCCCGCCCTGGGACCGAACGGCGAACCCTTGGGCGTGATCGAGATCACCGCGGACGTCACCGAGCAGATCGAGGCCGAACGTGCCATGGCCCACGCCGAGAAACTCAACGTCGTCGGCCAGTTGGCCGCCGGTGTGGCGCACGAGATCAACAGCCCGCTCGACGGCGCGATCGAAGCCTCGCGCATCATGGAACGCAACGCGAGCGACCCCGGGAAGGTCTCGCGCTTCGCGAAGGCGCAGCGGGCGGGGTTGGAGCGCATCGCCGCCATCGTGCGGACGCTCCTGACGTTCTCGCGCCGCCCCAAGACGCAGGAGTACCGGCCCATCCAGGCCGCCAAGCTCCTGCAGGAAGCGCAGGCGATCCTCAAGCACCGCCTCTCCCAGAAGCACGTCACGCTGGCCATGCCTGACCTCACCAGCAGCGAGCTGCTCGTGAACGGGGACGAACTGAGCCTGGTGCAGGTGCTGGTCAACCTGATCAACAACGCCCTCGACGTGACACCCGAGAAGGGCACCATTCAGATCGGCGTGCAGGCCCGCACCGACCGCGTTGACATCTCGGTCACCGACCAGGGGCCGGGCATCCCGCCGGATGTCGCTCCGCGGCTGTTCACCCCGTTCTTCACCACCAAGGATGTCGGCAGAGGCACTGGCCTGGGACTGGCGACCAGCCGCAACATCGCGGAGGCACACGGCGGCAGCATCGAGTTCGTCAACCTCGCCCCGCCGTGGGGCGCGCGTTTCACGCTGCACCTGCCGTGCCGGCCGGGCGCGGCCGCAGGCGCGGCGTCGCAGCCGGCGCGGCCCGCTGCCGCGGTGTCAGGGTAGGAGTCAGGGAACAACGCATGCGCGAACCGCGAACCGTTCTGATCGCTGATGACGAGCCGCTGAAAGTGCTGACGCTCGAAGAGCATCTCGTGCAGGCGGGCTACAAGGTTGTCACCGCCGTCAACGGCGACGAAGCGCTCAAGGTGCTGCAGGAGCAGCCGATAGACGCGCTGGTGACGGACGTCCGCATGCCGGGCCTGGACGGGCTGGCGCTGCTCGAAGAATCCATGAAACTGAACCCGCTGCGTCCGGTCCTGGTGATGAGCGGCTACAGCGAAGTCCAGGACGCGGTCCGCGCCATGAAGGCCGGCGCCATTGACTACATGGTCAAGCCGGTCTCGGGCGAGGAGATCACGCTGCGCCTGGACCGCGCGCTGAGCGAATCCGCTCTCGCCGGCGAGAATCTACGCCTGCGCCACGAAGTCGAGCGCCTGGGCGGGCAATCGGATCCGGTCATCGTCGGGCGCGCGATACAGGAAGTGTGCAAGGCCCTGGAACGAGCAGCCGGCACGGACGTCACGGTGCTCCTGACCGGCGAAACGGGCACGGGGAAGGAAGTCTGCGCGCGGTATCTCCATCGCCACAGTGCGCGCGCGAACGCGCCGTTCGTCGTGGTGCCGTGCACGACGCTGTCCTCTTCGCTGGTCGAATCGGAACTCTTCGGCTACGAACGCGGGGCCTTCACCGGCGCGGCCGGACGTCACAACGGGTACTTCAGCGCGGCGGAGAAGGGCACGATCTTCCTCGACGACGTGGACGATCTGCCCCTCGAGATGCAGGGCAAGCTCCTGCAGGTGCTCCAGTCTCGCGTCTTCCAGCGCGTCGGCGGCGCCCGCCCCGAAAAG
>JAPLOD010000823.1 GCA_026692735.1 Planctomycetota bacterium
GCGTGCGGCCGCCGGGCGCGTCGCGCAGGTCCATCGAAGCGGAACTGTCCACGGCGATGAAGGCCAGCGCCTGTTCGCGCAACTGGCGCTGCTGCACCAGCACGGGCCGAGCCAGGCAGAAGACTACGGCAACAGCCGCGCCGGCTCGCAGGCAGGCAAGCGCCAGCCGCCGGAGGCGCGCCAGCGGCCGCGTCGTCCGGGCGTACGCGCGCCGCACGCTCAATAGAAGCAGGCCTGCCGCCACCCACAGGAGCAACTGCGGCACCAGGGGGTCGAGCTGCAGCCTGGCACCCTCCGCGCGTCCGCCGGCCGGCGAAGACGGCGGGGCCACGGGCTGCTCGGTCTTGAGCGAGGCCGCGCCGGAGTCCGCCGCGCGGTCAGGGCGCCCACGCGGGGGCGCCCCTACGGCGCCGGCAGCCATCTGTGCTTTTGCGTCAGCTTGGGCCATGGCCACTCTTATCCGCCGCCTGCGCGGGAGCCGTTGGCGCATTCGTCTCCGCTTGCGCCTCCGTCCCGTACAGGCGGTTTGACAGGAAACTCTCGGCCAGCAGCAGGCCGAGCACCACAAGCAACAAGCCCATGGCAAACTCGCGCCAGGCTGCCGCACCCCGGGCGCCGCCCAGCAGGGAGCTTTCGCCGATGTTCTTCACGACCGCGGCGTCCCACGCCGAGAACGCCTGCAGCGCGGACTCGGGCGATGCCTTGGCCAGATTCGACTCGTTGGTATCCGGGTTGACAGCGACGCGCTTCACCAGAGGGGCCTTGCTGCCGGCCGGACGCCAGGCGAACTCGTGTATCCCGGGGACATCAAGCGGTGGGACAACGACCGTGGCAGGCGGCGCCCCCGACGGCTGCGCGGCCTTCGGCGCCGGCCGCGCGGTGGGATCAACGGGCACGACGACCGGCGTCGCCACCGCAGGCTTGCGCCAGAGCACCTCGCCATCGGCGGGCGCGGAGGGGAGGGACAGCACCAGCGGGAAACCAAGCCGGCCTTTCAACTCGCCATCGCCGCCGGCAAGCAGGCGCACGCCATCCAGGACCAGCGTCACGAACGCCTCGCCCTGCCTGGGCAGGTCGCTGTAGTCGAGGCCCGGTCCGACAGCGCACAGCAGCACGCGCCCGCGGCCATAGGCCTTCTCCAGCAGCAGAGGCGAGCCGCCGTCCAGTTCGAGGAGCTCATTGCAGTTCGGGTCGCGTGCTTCCGCAGCGATCTTCACGAAGCGCCGCACTTTGACCTCGCGCAACAACGACAGCACGCTGGCCGTAAAGTGCGGCAATTGCGGCTGTTCTGCCTCAGCCAGAGAGACGGATTCGGGCCGCGCCGGCTCCACCACAGCGCCGATGGTGCCGGGCAACAGGCCGCAGTTGGTGGCGTACTCCTGGAATCCGTAGCGACGCACTTCCGCCAGGTCCGCGTTCGGCCCAAGCCAGACGAAAAGGCCGCCGCCGTCGTTCGTCCACTGCTGCAGCGCGGCCCAACTGCCGGGCGAGAGCGGACCGCAGTCCGCGAGGATCACCACGCGGTGCTGCGCGAGCTTTGCCGCGGACAATTCCCCTGCCGGCTCGACAACGCACGTCAAACCGCTCATGCCCACCGGATCGTTGCCTCCCGCGGGCTGCAGGGCAGCTTGCAGAAAGAACGCCGTGCCGCGGCCCCTTGCGCCCGGGGCCTCAAGCACCAGGGCGCTCGCCGGCCGGCCGGCTTCATAGACGAACATGAAGTCCTGATCCATGGGCAGGCGATCAGCTTCGGCGAGGTGCAGCCGGCCGGAGTGCTGCCCCGCCGCGCCGGTCTCCAATTCCAGTTCCACGTCCACAACTTCCTGGCCGCGGGGTTCGACGCGCTTCTGCGCCACGCAGCGGTCGTCCACGTACAGTTCGACGAGGCAGGCGTGGTCCCGGTCCACGGGCCTGACCCTGGCCGGCAGCGAGAGCGTGGTGTTGGCCGGGAGCACGCCGCCCGGCAGGCCCACGGACAGCGCGGCGCCGTTGCTGGCCTGCTCGGAACCGACATCCAGCACGACAAGCGGAATCCTGCGCTCGCCGATCCTGGCGCCACGGCCGCGGGCATTCCTGGCCAGCAGCGCATTGACCGCGTTGGCCTGCAGGTCGGTGCAGAGCACGACCGCGGCGTTCGCCGTGCCGCCGCGCGCCAGGATCTCCTGGGCGGCCTGCAGCGCGGGCGCGAGGTCCAGGCCGCGGCCGGACGGTTTCGCCTCCCACAACTGCCGCCGTACGGCTTCATGCTGGAACGTCAGGCGCCCCTGGGCGCGCTCCGCGGTCTCCGTGGCCAGAATGAGCGCCACGCGGGACTCGGGGGCGAGGCGGTCGAGCAGTTGCAGCGCCTGCTGACGCGCCAGGTCGAAGCGCGCGCCTTCCGGCTCGACGTAGCTCATGCTCATGGACTGGTCCATGACCAGCACGAAGTCGCCGCGCAGTTGCCGGCGGACATTGCGTTCCTCGCCCGGGTAACAGGCATAGAGCATGGCCAGGATCAGCAGGCTGAGCGCGCCGGTCACGTACTCGCGCCGGACGAGCGTCCAGACAGCGAACCCCGCGAGCAGCACCGCCGCGGCAATCCAGCCCGCGAAGAGCGCCCCGGCGCTCGACAACGGCCGCGCCAGGGCCAGCGCCATCAGACACAGAGCGGCGATGCGCAACAGCAGCACCAGGAGGTGCTTCACGCGCAGCGCCCGCGACGTGGCCTTCTGGGAGCGCACGAGGAAACGCATGGCGGGAAACCGGTGCGGGACCGGCTTCGTGCGGCCGAGCAGGTGTATGACAACCGGGATGCCCGCGGCAAAGAGGCCCCATAGAAGGGGCGCAGCCAGGAGTTCCATGCACTCTCCGTGCGCTTTCCTCCCCCACGTTCCTATCGTAGCACGACGGCGCGAAAAGGGGAGTTCCGCCTATTTCCCGCAGCGCTTCTGCAGATACGCCAGCAGCGGCTTGTCAAAGCTGGTGGACGTGTCCACCGGCACGAAGTCAATGTGCCGCTTCAGACACTCGCTCTTGTACCGCTCCCGAAACGCCTCCAGTTCGCGGCGATACGCAGCCCGAACAGCCTGCGGGTCGGCCGTCACCGGCCCCGCCGTGCCTTCCATGTCCTCAAAGCGCGTCAGTTCTGTGAACGGGAAGTGCACCTCCGCGGCGTCGAAGACCTGGAAGATGATAACATCATGGCCGCGATGGCGCAGGTGCGACAGCGCCTCCAGCACCTTCTCTTCCCCGGCATCGTCCAGCAGGTCGGAGAAGATCAGCACCATGCCGCGGTGGTCAATCATCTCCGCAACGCGGTGCAGGTTTTCCGCCAGCCGCGTCGGGCCGGCCGGCTGAGTGTCCGCCAGCAGCTTCAGGATGGCGTACAGGTGCGACGTCCGGCTGCGCGGCCTCAAGAACACGCGGATGCGGTCGGCGCAGGTCACGAGTCCCACGGGGTCCTGCTGCCGGACCATCAGGTACGCCATGGCAGCGGCCAGGTATGTCGCGTACTGCAGTTTGGTGACGGCGCCAGGGGCGCCGGCGTAGCCCATGCTCGCGGAGACATCCATCACCAGGTGGCCGGTGAGGTTCGTCTCGGCGGCGTATTGCTTGACGTAGTAGCGGTTCGTACGCGACCAGAGCTTCCAGTCAATCGTCCGCACGTCGTCGCCGCGCACGTACTTGCGGTGTTCGGAGAACTCGACCGAAAAGCCTTTGAAGGGCGAACTATGCAAGCCGGAAAGGAAGCCCTCTATCAGGAACTTGGCCTTCAGGTCAAAGCGCTGCACCTGCCGGATGATCTCCGGCCGCAGGTATGCTTCGGGCGCAAGCTTGGGCATGCAGGACTCCCCTGTTACATACGTAGTGCGGAGACAGGCGGTTGAAAAGGGGAGGAATCCGTCAACGGCGGACCGCCGCCTTCGTTGCCCCGCCCGGCGAGGGGTGGCACGTACCTGGGCAGGATGCCCACGCCGCGGAGGGAGGCCACGGGCAGTCACGCCGGAATTTTGCGCTGTAACTGTGCTTGGCTGGAGAGCATCTGCCGATTACTATAGGCGGCTCGTTCCAGAGGAATGTGGACAGCACGGTTATCTGCGCCGTCCCCATTTTCCACAGCGCAGGGCAGAGGGGCTACAACAATGTCCGGCTCACGATGTACCGTGTGGGAGTTCCGCGCCGCCCGATGGTTCATGGGGCTGCTGCTGGCCACCGTCTTCTCGGCGCATGCCGCGGCGCCTGTGGCCGCCATCAGCGCCAGCCCGGGGACGGGCAGCGCGCCGTTGGGCGTGTTGTTCGATGCGAGCGCCTCATCGGCCGATGTGCAGAGCTACCTGTGGGAATTCGGAGACGGCTCGGCTTCCACGGCCAAGACGGTGACGCACATCTATATAACCGCGGGGACGTATACGACGACGCTCACGGTCACGAATGCGGAAGGGCTGTCGGCGTCTTCCCAGATCACCATCACGGTCACCGGCAACGCGGAAGGACCGGTCACCCAGGACATGAGCTTCCGCTGGGTGACAACGTCGAGCGCGTTCACGCTCAAGCACGGCCAGACGAACAAGGACAAGTTCGCCCTGAACGCCACGTTCAACGCCGTGGACCTGCCGTTGCGGCTGGACGGTCTCGCGGCCAGTTTCTCCATCAACGGGCGGTTCACCATCAGCGGCGTGCTGGGCCAGGCAGGCGCCTTCGAGAACCCACAGCATAACGCCAAGCCGACCTATTTCGTGCTGCTCAACCCTGTTGACCAGCTTCTGACGATCAGCATCTCCAAGGCCAGCCTGGGGGACGCGCTGGCGTTGTCCGGAGCCGGGGACGCAAACGTGGCAAGCCCGGGGGCGCAGGTGCCGGTGACATGCTCGCTGACGATCGGCGCGCAGACCTACACGCTGACCGAGAACTACACGTACGTGTCGGCGGCCGGCGGCAGCGCGCGGGGCGAGTTCAACCTGAAGATGGCCCGCGGTTCCGTCGCGGACGGCTTTCTTGTGGTCTCGCGGGCGTCAGCGCTCGAGAGCCTCGAAGGCACGGCCCACTACTTCGAGTTTGACGGGTACCTGTCGCGGCCCGCGGCCCAGGCTCTGCAGGTGCCCGGCACCGGAACCTACAGGTTCAAGTTCAACGACGCGGACCCGGTGATACTACTCTTCGACCGTATCAGGCGCACTGGCTCGAAGGTCGTGTACTCGCAACCGGACCGCGAGCTGGGCGGCATCCGGGAGCTCTCGTTTGATGTGGTGACGCGCCGCATGATCGTCAAGACCACGCCACACCAAGGACGACGCCGCCTGGCAGACAGGGCGCCGCGGCAAGAAATAAGCTCACCCTCCGGACGACGGTTCACCGGGTCTCAGGCGGTTCGGCAAACAGATCCGCCTCGTGCCGCGTGGCGTCCGCAGCCGGCGGCGCCTCCGGCACGGCCGGCTGCTCCGGGACGGGAGCAGGTTCCGACGTTTCCACGAGCAGCCGCGAACCCCGCTTGTCGAGCGCATCGGCGTTCTGCAGCGCGTGCATGCGGCGGTGGTAGGCGGCGATGAGGTCCCGGCGGCTGAGCATCCCGATGACGCGCATCGTGCCCACAGGTCCGCGGGGCGGCCTGACGACCCGGGACACGGTCGTCCGGGAAGCCGGCTCGCGGGGATCCTCGGGGTCCACCACGGGCAGCTCATCCAGG
>JAPLOD010000824.1 GCA_026692735.1 Planctomycetota bacterium
GACGCGAACACGGTCAGGGCGAACGTCAGCATCGCGCCGGACGCGGACACGGCTTCCACGACGGTGTTGAAGACGGGGACGCCGTGCACGCTCTGGCCGCCTTTGCCGGGCGTGACGCCGCCGGCCACCAGCGTGCCGTACTCCAGCATCTGGCCGGTGTGGAAGGAGCCGTCCCGGCCGGTGATGCCCTGGACGATGATACGGGTGCCCGTTTTGATCAGAATGCTCATGAGTTCCGCGCCAGCTCCACGGCCTTCTCGGCGGCCTCTTCCAATGTCCTGGCCACTGTCAGCGTCTGGCCGGCCAGCAACTCCCGGCCCTCCTGCTCGTTCGTCCCGACCAGGCGGATGACGAGGGGCACGGCGATGCGGGTCTCCTGCATCGCGGCCAGCATGCCCCGGGCGACGTCGTCGCAGCGGGTGATGCCGCCGAAGATGTTCACGAGGATGACCTTGACCTGCGGGTTGCGCAGGATGATCCTGAACGCGCCCAGTATCTTCTGCGGGCTCGAGCTTCCTCCGACGTCCAGGAAGTTCGCGGGCTCGCCGCCCAGGTGCTTGATCGTATCCAGCGTCGCCATGGCGAGGCCGGCGCCGTTCACCATGCAGCCGATCGTGCCGCCAAGCCCGATGAACGTCAGGCCCGCCGCGCGGGCTTCGGCTTCGGCGGGATCCTCGGAGTCCGGATCGCGCAGTGCGACGTTGCCGGGCTGCCGGAAGAGCGCGTTGTCATCCAGAAGGATCTTCGCATCCAGAGCCAGAAGCGCGTTGTCGGCGGTGACCGCCAGCGGGTTGATCTCGATCAGCGCGCAGTCCCGCGCGCGGAAGAGGCACTCCAGCGCCGCCATGATCGGGACAACCGCGCCGGCAAGGGAGGGTTCGGCGAAGAGTTTCGCGGCAAACGAGGCGTATTCCTGCGGGGAAGCCGGGCCGCGACGGGCGGCAGGCAGTTCCAGGCGCAGGATCTTCTCGGGGGTCGTCTGCGCGGTGTCCTCAATGTCCACGCCGCCCACGGCGCAGCCGACGAAGACCAGCTTGGAGACCGCCCGGTCAATCAGCAGACTCAGATACGCCTCGGCGCGAATGGACGCCGCGCGCGCCACCAGGACTTTTCGCACAGGCAGGCCCTTGATGGTCAACGCCAGGATTGCCTCGGCCGCGCCGGCGACCGCGTCCGCCGTGCCGACCACGCGGACGCCGCCGGCCTTGCCGCGCCCCCCCGAGTGGACCTGGGCCTTCAAGACCACGGGAAGACCGATCGTCAGCGCGGCGTCGGAGGCTTCCTGAGGCGTGGAGGCGACGATGCCATCGAGGACGGGGACGCCGTATTCCTTGAGCAGAGCCTGCGCCTGGTACTCGTGGATCTTCATGACGTCTCGGCCTTTTCGCGCTTTGTGAACGCGGAGGAAAACAGGAACTGACGATTCATCTGTGCGATGTCGGTCAGCTTGATCTGCTTCGGGCACGCGGCCTCGCACTCGCCGTGATTGGAGCAGTTACCGAAGCCGGCGGAGTTCATGGCCTCGACCATCTCCAGGACGCGGTAGCGCCACTCCACGCGCCCCTGCGGCAGCGTGGAGAGGTGCGCAAGCTTGGCGCTGGTGAAAAGCATGGCGGCCGCATTGGGGCAGGATGCCACGCACGCGCCACAGCCGATGCATTGCGCGGAATCCATGGCGCGCTCCGCGGCCTCCTTGGTCACGGGGATCGCGTTGGCGTCGGAAGCCGCGCCAGTGCCGATCGAGACGTAGCCGCCGGCCTGGATGATCGTGTCGAAGATGCTGCGGTCTATCATGAGGTCCTTGACGACCGGGAAGGGCCGCGCGCGGAACGGCTCGGCAGTGATGGTGTCGCCGTCGCGGAAGGCGCGCATGCGCAGCTCGCACACGGTGGTGCCGTGCAGGCGGCCGTGGGCGCGGCCATCTACCATGATGCAACAGGTGCCGCAGATGCCCTCACGGCAGTCGCTGTCGAAGGCGATGGCGTCCTGGCCGCGGCGGATGAGGTCCTCGTTGACCTTGTCGAGCACCTCCAGGAACGACATGTCGGGGACCACGTCCACCACTTCGTAGGTCTCGAAGCGACCGGGATCGCGCGCGTCTTTCTGCCGCCAGACTCTGAGCGTGAACCTCATTTGTAGCTCCTCCGCGACAGCAGGAGCGTCTCGAACGCCAACGGCTCCTTGTGCAGCTCGGGCGGCTGGTCCGCACCCTTGAACTCCCAGGCTGCCACGTAGCAGAAGTTGGTGTCGTCGCGCTGCGCCTCGCCCTCGTCCGTCTGGCTCTCCTCCCGGAAGTGGCAGCCGCACGACTCCTTGCGGTGCACCGCGTCGCGCACCAGCAGCTCGGAAAATTCCAGGAAGTCCGCCACGCGGTCAGCGCGCTCCAGCACCTGGTTGCAGCCGGCGGAGGTGCCCGGGATGCCGACTTCCTTCCAGAACGAGGCACGGATCGCGGGGATCTTCTCGAGCGCCTGGCGCAGCCTGGCTTCGTTGCGGCTCATGCCGCAGTTGTGCCAGAGCAGTATGCCCAGCTCCCGGTGGAACTCCTGCGGCGGACGCCGGCCCTGCCCCCCCGCCAGCTTCGCCAGGCGCGCCGCCACGGCCTTGGTCGCGTCGGTGAAGGCCGGAGGGGAAGTGTCGAGCGGGGCGGGCGGCAGATCGGCCAGGTAGCCGCCGATAGTGTAGGGGATGATGAAGTAGCCGTCGGCGAGGCCCTGCATGAGGGCGCTGGCGCCGAGCCGGTTTGCGCCGTGATCGGAGAAGTTCACCTCGCCGATCGCGAACAGGCCGGGGATGGTGGTCATCAGGTCGTAGTCCACCCACAGGCCGCCCATGGTGTAATGGGGCGCGGGGTAGATGCGCATGGGCGCCTGGTAGGGATCCTCAGCCGTGATCTTCGTGTACATGTCGAACAGGTTGCCGTAGCGCTCCTCGATGACGCGGCGTCCGTCCCGGGAGAGTGCTTCCTTGAAGTCGAGGTACACGGACGCGCCGGTGGAGCCCACGCCCATGCCGCGGTCAACCACTGCCTTGGCAGCGCGGCTGGCAACGTCGCGCGGGACGAGGTTCCCGTACCGCGGGTATCTCTCCTCGAGGAAGTAGGAGCGTTCCTCCTCGGGTATCTCGTTGGCCGGGCGCTTATCGCCGGGGCGGCGGGGGACCCACACGCGGCCGTCGTTGCGCAGGCTTTCGCTCATCAGCACCAGCTTCGCCTGGTAGTCGCCGGCCATGGGAATGCAGGTGGGGTGGATCTGCGTGAACGAGGGGTTGGCCAAGAGCGCCCCCCGCTGGTACGCGCGCCAGGCCGCGGAAACATTGCTGCCGAGCGCGTTGGTGGAAAGGAAGAAGACGTTGGAGTAGCCGCCGGTGGCCAGGATGACGGCGTCCGCCGCGTAGGATTCCAGCGCGCCCGTGACCAGATTGCGCACCACGATCCCGCGCGCGCGGCCCTCCGTGACCACCAGGTCCTGCATCTCACGCCGCGGGTAGATCCGCACCCGCCCGGCCTTGACCTGCCGCATCAGCGCGCCGTAGGCCCCCAGCAGCAGTTGCTGGCCGGTCTGGCCGCGCGCGTAGAAGGTCCGCGAGACCTGTGCGCCGCCGAAGGAGCGCGTGACGAGCATCCCGCCGTAGTCGCGGGCGAAGGGCACGCCCTGCGCCGCGCAATGGTCAATGATGGCGCTGCTCACCTGCGCCAGGCGGTAGACGTTGGCCTCGCGGGACCGGAAATCCCCGCCCTTGATCGTGTCGTAAAAGAGGCGGTAGATGTTGTCGCTGTCGTTGGCGTAGTTCTTGGCGGCGTTGATGCCACCTTGCGCGGCGATGCTGTGAGCGCGGCGCGGGCTGTCATGGAGGCAGAAGACGGCGACGTTATAGCCAAGCTCCGCCAGCGACGCGGCCGCGGAAGCCCCCGCCAGCCCCGTCCCGACCACGATGA
>JAPLOD010000825.1 GCA_026692735.1 Planctomycetota bacterium
GTCTCCCCATGGGCCATGCCGGTTTCCGCCTGGGGCGCATCCAGGTTGACGAACAGGTGCTTGCCGCGGAAGCGCACGGGCCGCGTGGTGAGCGTGCCGCCTTCGGCACCCGCGTCCAGCGAAGCGAAGCCGTCGCGGCGCAGCGTCGCCAGCCCCGTGCTGGCGCCGGCGTCGCCATTCTGGCAGCCGGGGAAGCTCTTCCCCGCGCGCCCGCTGACGTAGAGCCAAAGCTGCTCGCCGACGACGAGACAGCAGGGCGCGGTGGACTGCACGTTGCCCCAGTTCCAGTCGCCCGCCTTCTCGGACACGGGGATGAACGGCCGGCGATCGGGGCGGTCCCAGTGGAACCCGTCCCGGCTGAAGCCCACGCAGATGGAATTCTGCTTGGGGCGCCCGGCCGCGAACAGCTCCTTGCCCTTCGCGGTCGTTGCCTTGTTGTAGTCGCCGCGCCACACGCTGAAGAGCCCCACCAGCACGCTCTCGTACGCCGCGCAGTCGAGGTTGTAGAGCTGCGGTTTGACCTGGAGGTCGTCGCGCGCGGCGTCGGCGCTGTCGGCGGCAACCCACGGTACCAGCTCGCCCTTCGCCGCCACGGCGCTGCTGAAGCTGAAGAAGTCGCTTGTCTCCCAGTACAGGCGGCTGCGCCCCAGGCGTGACGACGAGCGGATGCTGAACACCCAGCGTTGGCGGAACGGGTTGTGGAAGAACGTGCTGCGATCGCCGGTCTTGGCGCCGTCGCCGGCCTTGCTCCAGTGGATGCCGTCCGGCGAGCGGTACAGTCTGAAGCTGCCCTGCCAGAGAGCCATCTTGAACCGCTCGCTCGGGTCGCGGGGACTCGGGTCGAGCCAGACGGTGCCCGAATCGCGGGACGCCTTGAACACGATGTTCGTGCCGGGCTCCACGTCGAGCTTCGGCTTCTCCCAATGGATGCCGTCCTTTGACGTGGCGTAGCAGGTCGCGCCCACGCTGTGCCCCGCGTAATACCACATCTTGAAGATGCGGTCCTGCGGATCGAACCAGACGCCATCGCTGAACGGCGCGGCAAACGCCCCGCGGCCGGCGAGTTCCCACGGCTGGTCGGGCTTGAGCACCGGTGTTGCCGGGTGGAACTGCGGCTGGTGGAACGTGCGCTTGAGCGTGGTCTGCTCGATCAGGAAGTCGTCAACGAAAAGCTGGCGGCCCACGTCAATGACTATCGGGTTCGGCGGCGCAACCAGGTACGGCGGCCGCTGCGGGTCGTCGGGGAAGTCCTTCAGGCGCGGCGGCCACGGTTCGGGCAGCTCGATGCCGTTGTAGAGGGCGCGCTCGGGTGGCGCCTCGCCGGCGGGCGCGCGTCCCGGCAGCAGCAGCAGGGGCGAGATGATGGCGAGCAGCGCGGGCGTTGCGAGACTCATGGTCGCCTCCACGTCCCGGTGAAGTTGGCCAGGTAGGCAGCGGTCTTCTTCCTGGCCTCCACCGACCACTGGTCTTGAGGGTTGTCGCTGAGCAGCAGCGCGGGGTCCTTGAGCAGGGCGTGCCACAGCCAGTCAATGAATTCAGGCGCGCTCATCAGGTGGCATTCTGCCTTGCAGGCTCTGCCGCGGCGTCCCTTGCCTGAAGCAGTCCACGCCTGTTCCGCTTTCGAGCCCTTCTTGTAGAAGTCGCGGGGGCCCGCGGGCGACTGTATGACGTCCACCTCGCGCGTCACGTCGTTGTCATCCACCAGCGCGACACAGGTCGCCATGTACGGCAGCCGCATCCAGTCCTCAACCACGTGGACCGCGGTCTGAGTGGTCATGGTTGTGCCGAGCCACAGGATCTTGCCGTTCCAGTCCGCCAGTTTGCCCCACGGGCCGTTGCGGTCGAACGTGGTCGCGCCGTCGCGCCAGGAATGGCCGGCGCAGAATTCCTTGGCGCGCTTCCCCAATGCCGCGATCGAATGCGTGGGATGGCCGCTCCGCATCGCGCCGGGACGCTGCAGCACATAATTGGTGAAGCTTCCCACCCGGCTGGGCGTCCTGGCCGGATTCCACACCTCGCCTGCCGGGCCGTCCTGGGCATTCTTGAACGTCTTCGTGAACGTGGGCACTGCAACAATCCCGTCGGGTCCGACGGCCTCCAGCAGCGCCTCCAACAGCCAGGCCATGCCGGTATCCGGGGCTTTGATGAGCTCCTTGACGGAGCCGATGGACCTAAGGTTTGAGTGGATCAGGAGCACGTCGCCGGGCGCAATCCCCAGCCGGCGCAAATCGCTGAGCAGTCCATCCTTGCTGAAAGGGGTATCGCCAGGCACGGTGTTCTCCCTGTAAAGCCGAATCTGCACTTTTCGTACACGCTCAAAGCTGGGAGTCTAGCTCTAAACGCGCAACCAGGAATGAACACCATGAGCCACAAGACCCGCTCGCAGACAGTCTCTTTTGCCACGCAGGCCGAACGGATTCTGGCGCTTCCGGTTGCGCATCGCGTCAACCGGCTCGGCGGCTACGGACCGGACGGGGAGGTGCTCTACGAGGCCCAGCCGCTGGGCTGCCCCTCCACGCTGGTCACAAGCCGCGGCAACGCTAAAGCGACCTTCATGTCCAACGGCTCCATCGCCTTCGAGGTGAAGTTGGAAGGCGGCATGGACATCCACGTGCTCAGCGGCAGTTTCGATGCCACCGAAAAGCGCGAGACCGGCGTGCTCTCCGGCAACCTCTGGCTGGTCCCTCGCCTCGCGCAGAAAGGACGCGGGAATCAGCGCGTCGTGGCTGCGCTTATGAACCCCAACGCGGGCACGCTTGAGCCCCACGCGATCAGAATAGTCAAGCTCGGCGACCCCGGACGGGCGATGTGGTACTGCGCCTCCTTTGTCGCCGGCGGCGCGGCGTTCCAGACGGCCGTGAAGCTTTCGCTGGTCAGCACCGCCTGCGGGCCGGCACTGCTCCGGGAAGCCTTCGTCCGCAACACCGGCCGTCGGCCGTTCCTGGCGACGCTCTGGGCCTTCTTCAACCTGCACGGCACGCAGCGCTTCGTCTACAACAAGGAGATCTGGTACGACAGCGGCCTGCCGGTGACGCCCACGGAGATCGTCGTCGCCGCGACCGTGCCCTACAGTGATGTCGTCCAGATCAAGCGCGTCTCCAGCGTGCCCGGCGGCGGCCTGAGAGCTCTGGACGCGACCTGCGATTACTCGGCCTTCGTGGGCGATTCCGCGGCGCTGTCCGTCCTGCCCCTGGCCGTCAGGCTCGGCGTGCTTCCCTCCACCGGCGCCGGCCGCAGGCTCAACCGGTTCTCTATCGCGACCATCGCGGCTAACCGGTTCGCGCTGAACCTGGCGCCGGGCCGCGGCGCGCAACTGCAGCAGAGCCTGCTCTACGTGACTGACGCGGCGCTCATCGAGCGCTTCCGGCAGACAGCAAGCTGCCAGTACCCCGACTACAGGCGCGTCGCGCGGGCCTTCCTGAGCGCGGCCCGGGAGATCGTGAAAGGCACCGGGGATGCGCGCCGCGTCGCCGCGCAGGCCGCCGCTTCCGCCGAAACGCTCGCGCGGCCGGCGTTCGAGCTGGTCCTGCCGCAGCAGCGCGTCATCTCGGAGTATGCCAAGTCGGTTTGGATCGGCGTCGAGGAGCTGTACGAAAACTGCCGCGCTCACGGCGCAAAACTGGCCCAGGGCATCGAGCTCGGCACGCGCGACCGCGCCAAGGACATGTGGCCCAAGATGAAGGAGGACCCCGCCAGGGTGCGCGCCGACCTGGTCCACGCCCTCAGTTTCATGTACGTCACCGCCGCTGACACTGCGCGCTGGTCCAGCCCCTTGACGCGGACGCAGAAACTCCACGGCATGTTCCCGCGCCAGTACCCCAGCCGCTGGGACGACCGCACCCAGGAGGTCATGAACGACAACCGGCCCTACGCCGACAGTCCTCTCTGGCTGCTCGACGCCGTCACCATGTACGTGCGCGAGACCGGCGACAGCAGCCTGCTGCTGGAGCAGGTCAAGACCGTGCGCTTGACCAATCCCGAGACGCCGGAGAGCTCAGGCATCGTCGGGTGCGATAGGACGCACAGCATCGCTGAGGTGATGCTGGAAGTCCTTGAGTGCTTCCAGCGGCACATCGAGGACTCGCCGTACGGCCTCGCCCAAATCATGTACGGCGACTGGTGCGACCCCGTGGACATGTTCGGCACCGCGGTGGTCGGTGACGCCACCACGCGCGGCCAGGGCCGCGGCGCGCAAGTGCGGCTCAGCGCCCACGTCTTCGCTTGCATGGTGCAGGCGCTTGACCTGTTCGAGGCCGGGCGCGTGCGAAAGGCTCTCGCCGGGCTCGCCCTCAGCGAAAGAGTCCAGGCCCTCAAGCAGGCGGCCGGGCAACTGCGCAGGAATGTCGTCCGCGTCGCATGGGAACCGGGCGGCCAGGGCTTCCCCGGCGCGTTCCTGTCCGCGATCCACGAACTCAAGCGGGACGGCACACGGCCGGACTATGCGCACGGTGAGACCGGCTACACGCTCGGCTCCATGCGTGGCCGCGACTTCGACGGCGCCAACCGCCGCGAGCTGCTCACGCAGGCCTACTGCCTGAAGATGCTGCTGACGGACCGTGAGTATCTTGAGCGCATTGACGGCGGGGAAACGCTGATCCAGGAGCTCCTCGCCAGTGTTGACAAGCTGCTGGACGATGACCGGCTGGGGCTGCGCCTGTTCAACCCGCCTATCACCAACAATGAGCTGGCGCGGGAGCTGGTCGGCCGGATGGGCGTTGTCCCCGCGGGCTGCGCGGAGAACGGCGAATACCACCACGCGCAGGTGATGATGCACCGCGACCCGCACTATGGCAAGGGCATGTACTTCGGCCTCTCCGGCTCGACGGACTGGATCGTCGAGATCTTCCAGGCGGTCGCCGGCTTGCGGCTGGCGCTCCACGACGACGCACAGCCGGCGCTGAAAGTCACGCCGCAGTTGCCGGCTGAACTCGGCGGGACACTCACATTCCGGCGGACCATCCATCGCGCTCTGCCGGCCGGCGGCTACAGCCACATTCCGTTCGAGCTGACCATACAGAGCGAAGGCACGGGCGGCGCGCTGCGCCAGACGCTGATCACCGTCAACGGCGCGCGCTCGGACGCGGCCGAAGTGTGGAGCCTCGACGGCATCCAGCGCGTGAACATGGCGATCACGTACGTGCGCGGCCGATAGCCAGCACTCCGCGCTTGTAAAGCGCGCCTACAACTCGCCGATTTGACGCCTACAACTCAGGAAAAGCAACCACGTTCTCATTAGTCCCTAACGCATGTGTGCATCACCGGACTTGCTGAGGCAAAACGCCGATACCTGAACTGTGGGGGACAGTTTGGGGAGCGGCGACATGGCAGAGCAGACACCGGAATGCAAAGCACGGCGGGCGAAGTTCCTGGAGGAAGCCGGGGCGGCCTT
>JAPLOD010000826.1:0-3108 GCA_026692735.1 Planctomycetota bacterium
TGGTACCACGGGCGTCCCGCCCGTGGCCGGGCCGCACACAGCGGATACGAGGCCACGCCGCATGGCGCAGACCGAGCTTGTCTCCGAATCGCTTCCGAGCCCCCACACAGTTGCGCCCGACGCCGATCCCGCCTTCGAAGCCCGCACGGTTCGCAAGGTGATGCTTCGGCTGATCCCGTTCATCGTCGTGCTGTACATCATGAACTACCTCGACCGCGTCAACGTGGCGTTCGCCAAGTTGACGATGAACGCGGACCTGGGATTCAGCGAGGAGGCCTACGGCTTCGGCGCGGGGGTCTTCTTTGTCAGCTATTTCCTGTTCGAGGTGCCGAGCAACCTGATCATGCAGCGAGTCGGCGCGCGCCTGTGGATGGCGCGCATCATGATTTCCTGGGGCCTGATCTCCTCGGCCATGATATTCGTCGAGGGGCCGCTCAGCTTCTACGCCTTGCGCTTCCTGCTGGGCGCCGCCGAGGCCGGTTTCGCGCCCGGCATTCTGCTCTACCTGACCTACTGGGTCCCGGTGAAGCAACAGGGACGGGCGGTCGCCTGGTTCCTGACCTCCACCGCCCTGGCGGGCCTGGTCGGCTCGCCCCTTGCCGGGCTGATCCTGAGTCTCGATGGCGCGGCGTTGTTCGGCTGGCGGCTGGTCGGCTGGCAGTGGCTCTTCCTGCTTGAAGGCATCCCCAGCGTCATCGGCGGTTTCACGGTGCTGTGGCTGCTGACGGATCGCCCGGAACAGGCGTCATGGCTCAAGCCGAAGGAACGCGAGTGGCTCAGCAAGCATCTCGAGGCCGAGCGCCGGCAGCGGCAGAGCCTCGGCCACACGTCGCTCCGGCACGCCTTTGCGAACCGAACGGTCTGGCTGCTCACGCTCAACTACTGCGCTCTCATGTTTGCGTTCCAGGGGATGAACTACTTTATGCCGACGGTCATCAAGGAAGCCACAGGGATCGAGGACAACCAGCGCGTCGGCCTGCTCACGGCCATTCCTTACTTCTGCGCCATGGTCTCCATGGTCATCGTCGGCCGGCATTCCGACCGGACCGGCGAGCGGCGCTGGCACGTCGCCGCCTGCACGTTCCTCGGCGCGCTCGGCCTCTCCCTGTGCGCGCAGCCAGTCTCGGGCGCAGTGGTCGTGGCGGCGCTGGCGGTGGCAGCCGTCGGCCTGTGGAGCATGCTGGGGCCGTTCTGGGCCATGCCGCCGACGTTCCTCACCGGCACCGCCGCCGCGGCGGGCATCGCGCTCATCAACTCCGTGGGCAATCTGGGTGGCTTTCTGGCGCCGTACGCCATGGGCGCTCTGAAGGACCGCACCCGAAGCTGCAAGGCCGGCCTGGTGCTGTTTGCCGCCGTGCTCGTTGTCGGCGGTTGTCTCACGTTGTGTTTCCGTCGCGTGCGCCGGCCTGGGGCGTTGACAGGCGGGGAGAACGGCCTAACGTGAGTGCGGCTACTGGCGGTTAGCTATTGGCTATTGGCCGTCCGACGCAGTAGCCAATAGCCAATAGCCAATTGCCAGTAGCCAATGGCTGATAGTCTGGATTACAGACTCGTAAGGAGCTGCGTATGAGATGGGCGCTTGTGACTCTCCCTCTTATCCTGGGTGCGTGCTGTGCCGGCGCCGCGATGGGCGAGGATGCGCCGCGTCCGTGGTGGCCGCGGGAAACCGTGTCGGTGCCGTTGATCCTGGCCCCGGCCGCGCAACCGCAGGCGAAGGAAGCCGCGGCCGTCACCGAAACATGGAAGCTCAAAGGACTCGCCGAACGCCTGGCTCAGCCCGGCGCGACCGGTCAGGAGGACGCCTTCTGGGAACTGATGGCCCTGTGCGAGAAGAACCCCAAGGCAGGCCAGGACGCCAACGTTGAGGCCGTCGTCAGTTGGCTGCTCCTGGATGCCGGCCTGGGCGCCAACCCCGTCATCTCCGAACCGGCGCACGTGAAACTCCCGGTGCTGATGCCCAAGCTGGGCCAGAAGCTCCTGTTGCAGAGACTGAACCACTGGCTCACCAACGCGGGCAACTACGGCGGCCAGGCGGGGCCGTGGTGCTGGCCGGAATATCCCAAGATTGACCGCACGGCGATGGCGGCGGCCGTGCGCGAGCTGAGCGAGACGGGGCCGCGCCACAATCCTGTCGTCAGGCTGTGGGTCGCCGCCGCTTTGTTGGCCACCGACGATCCCAACGGTCCGAAGGAACTGGCGGCCGCCAAGGCGCTGCTGGAGAAGAACGTGCCGCTGCAGGCCAAGCGGCTCTACAGCCAGATGCTGAACGAGCTGGCCGGCAACGGCGTGCGCAAGGTTCTGCCGCTGCTGCTGGACCAGACGGAACTGGAGTTGAACACCCTGTCGGCCGAGGAGCGGCGCTGGCCGCAGTCGCTCAGCACGCTGTACCAGCTCCTGGGTCTGCCGCAGTTCCAGACCAATCCCGACCTCAAGGCCGAGATTGCGCGCGCGCGCCTGTGGCTGAACACCAACCTTGCGGAACTGGCCTGGAATGCCGCCCAGAGGCGCTACACCTGTGACGCTCCGCCGCCGGGCATGGAAGCGCTGTACAAGGCGGCCCGGCAGGGCGAGCAGAAGTACGGCTTCAAATGCCTCGAGCGGGTCATGAGGAATGAGCACGGCATGGCTGCGGCCGAGCTCGTGGCGCTTATGGAGAAGAACGCGGCGCTGGCCAACGATCCGGCGGCAGGCGAGCTGCTGGTCGAGCTGATCACGGCGCGGCAGCAGGGGTTGTACCGCGATGACCGCGGCTTGCTGCTGGCGCAGCTTCCCGCGATCAACCGCGCGCTGGCGATCAGGCTGTGGGCCGGGACGATCAAGGACGGGCTGGCGAGTCCGTACGTCAACAACCTGAGCTCCGTTATCCCGCGACAGGAGACCGACGCCGCCATCATCAAGGAAGCGTGCGCGGTCCTGCAACCGGACTATGCGAAGGCGTACAAGGAGGCGCGGGAAGGCGGCGACGTTGCCAAGGCCCTCAAGGCCGCCATGCAGTTCATCTTCACGGGCGGCAAGCCGGACAAGACGGAGCTGCTCGATCTGCTTGGGAAGGCGCCTTCGGAATGGACCGTGGCAGTGGACAGCAGCCAGTTGCAGCAGTGGACGCAG
>JAPLOD010000826.1:3117-6563 GCA_026692735.1 Planctomycetota bacterium
CATGCTACAGGTCGGGCGCACCGGCGCGCTGCGGCTGCTGCTGCTGCGAGCCACGCGCGACATCAAGAGCTACAGCCCAAGGCAGATGGGCGGACGGCAGCATCCGCTCAGCGAGTTCCAGCGGCTGTGCGGCTGGACCGAGCCGGAGAAAGGGCAGGGCGGCGCCCCGGAAGCGCTGCTGGCGCGCTGTGAGGAGTGGTTCGAGAAGAACGAGGCTGCGCTGCGCTGGGAGCCTCAGAGGAGCAGGTTTGTCGGCGCGTTCCCGCCGGACAAGGCCGCGCTCGGTCAGGCGCTGGCGGCCCTGCCCCCGCGCTACGGCATCAAGGCCGACGACATCGTCGGCACGGGCCAATATGGCGTTACGCAGGTGTTCGGCAACCTCTCCACACTGGTGCAGAATGACAAGGAGGCCGCCGCCGACCCGGCGGTGGCCGAGGCGATGGCGGCACTGCTTGAGCCCGCGCTGAACAGCAAGGACTTCATGCTCGCCGGCAGGATCTGCACGGCCGTGTCCAAGATCAACCGCGGCACCGGCGCCAAGGCCTGGGCGCGGCTGCTGGAAGCGGAACTCACCGGCAGCGACATGTTTAGCAATCTGACGACACTGGACCGACGGTTCCCCGGCTACGATCCGGCGGCCGTGCGCGAAGCACGCGCGCAACTGCTGCCGGTGATGAAGAAGCAGTACGAAGAGGCCGACGCGCAGAAGAAGCCCGGCGAGCGCCTGCGGCGCCTGATGGCATACCTCTATGTCGGCGGCACGGTCGAGATGACGGCGCTGGAACAGGCAATCGGCGCCGCGCAGGGCGACGAGGCGTTCCGTTTCCCGTTCGTGGAATGGGCGGAGGCGGTTGTGCGCATGCGGAACACGGCGGGCCTGCGCCTGCTCCTGGCCGCCGCGAAGCAGACGCCGAACATGCGGGCCTTTGCCATGACGAAGTTCGAGTACCTGTCCGGCCTCTCCGACGAGAGAGGCCGGTACTTCGGCGGGCAGGACGCTGAAGCCCGGGTGGCGGCGCGCCGGAAGTGGCTGGAAGCCAACGAGAAGGACCTCCCGTGGAACGAGGCCGAGCAGCGATTCAAATCCCCCACGACCATAACGGACGTGCCGTTCGCCGGCGCCCGCCCACCGGGGCCGCCGGATGCGGTGCGCCCGCCCGGCCCACCGGATGCGGTGCGCCCACCGGTGCCGCCGAAGGCCGAGAGGGATCCGCAGGCGGAGTTCTGAGGCGTAACGCAGAGGATGGCGTTACAGGCTGCGGCCTTTCAGCCCCATGGTCTCTTCGAGGCCACACATCAGGTTCAGGTTCTGGAGCGCCTGGCCGGCGGCGCCTTTGACGAGATTGTCGAGAGCCGAAGCCACCACCACCTGGTTGCTGCGTTCGACCACCTGCACGCCCAGGTCGCAGTAGTTGCCGCGCACGACGTTGCTGATGGCGACGTCTTCCACGCGGTCCAGCACGCGGACGAACGGGGCGCCGCGCCGCTGGTAGAAGTCGCGCGTGGCGGCCCGCGCCTTCTCGGTGGTCAGCCCCGGCTTGGGACGCGCGAAGCACGTCGTCAGGATGCCGCGGTCAAGCGGCGCCAGGTGCGGGACGAAGGTCAGGACGATCGGCTGGCCGGCGACGACGGACAGCGCCTGCTCGATCTCCGGCATGTGGCGATGCGTGCCGACATTGTAGGCGCGCATGTTCTCGTCAATATCCACGAACAGGTTGCTGTTCTTCGGGTTGAACTGCCGGCCCGCGCCGCTCAACCCGGAGTAGGAGTCCACCACGATGCCGGCGCGCTCGATCACGTCCGCCGCGAGCAACGGCGCCAGCGCAAGGATCGCGGACGTGACATAGCAGCCGGGATTGCCGATCAGGCGCGCCGTGCGGATCTGCTCCTTGAAGAGCTCGGGCAGGCCGTAGACGGCTTCGCGCAGCAGGTCCTTGCAGGCGTGCTGTTCCTTGTACCACTGCTCGTAGACCGCGGCGTCCTTGAAGCGGAATTCCCCGCCGATGTCAATGACCTTCGTCCCTGCCTTCAGCAGGCTCGGGACGACCGCGAACGTCTCGGCGCCCTTCTTGGCAGTGAAGACGACATCGCTGGCCGCCGCCACTTCTTCCGGCGTCGCGGCGACAGTCTGCATATCGAGCTCGCCGCGCAGCGGCGGCAGCAGATCGCCGATCTTCTTTCCGGCAGCGTGCTCCGACACCAGCAGCGC
This sequence comes from Planctomycetota bacterium, assembly GCA_026692735.1. Lineage (GTDB taxonomy): Bacteria > Planctomycetota > SZUA-567 > H5-PLA8 > H5-PLA8 > JAPLOD01. The sequence continues at coordinate 5,327 of JAPLOD010000826.1, forward strand.
CAGCTTGCACTGTGGATGTCCCAGGACGGCCCGGATCAGACACTCGCCAACCAGGCCGGTGGCGCCGATTATCGAAACGCGAACCATGATCTCTTGGCTCCTGGCTCTTGGCTCTTGGCTCTTGGATGAGGCCGCCGAGCGCGAAGCCCAAGAGCCAAGAGCTAAGAGCCACCCTACGCTTCCCAGCGGTGCGTGCCAGGGCCGAGCACACGCGGCTCGGTCCCCGCCGGCGTTGCGACGTCCGCCTCGGTTCCCTGCGGGACGGTGAGCTCGACGTGCAGCCGCCGCGTCTTGTCGTCCACGCGCCAAGCGACCGCTATCTCGCCATGCGGCGTGGGAACCCTGCCTTCCGCGTGGCTCAACCCCAGCGGCTGTGGGTCGGCGCGGAAACGTTTCCAGCCGGGTTCCAGCGGCGCGAGACCGAGCACGTGGCGCGACAGGAACGTCGTGGGGTGCGTGGACCACGCGTGGCAGTGCGCCATGCCGGGCCGCAGGGGCATGCCTTCCCACCACGTGGCCGCGCCCTGATCGAGCATGTAGCCCCACGTCCGCCGTATGTCGTTGAGTGCGTCTTCACCGCGGCCCAGCAGGGCCAGGGCTTCGTGCACGAAGGCCCGGAAGAACAGGCTGGCCCGCACCGGCCCGGGCGCGGCATCCGCGCCGGGGGGCGGCAGCCAGTCGTTGAGGACCTGGCCAACGGGCCCCTGGCGGTCTTCCAGGCGCTTGCCGAGCAGGCCTTCGATCACGGCGAGAGCGATCGCATGCTGGCTTACCAGTTCACCGGGCTCACCGGTGCGCAGGTCCACGGTTTCGACGAGCAGATTGCGGCGGCTGGAGGCGAAGACGAGTTGGATGCGGTCGGCGAGAGCGGCGGCCTGTCGCGTGCAATGGCTGGCCAGGCCGGAATCGTCGAGCGCGGCGCCGATGCGGGTCGCGTGGCGGAGCGCGTGCAGATAGAGCAGGTTGAAGGTGGCGGAGAGGTTGCCGTGATCCAGCCGGGGAGCGGCATCCAGGAAAACAGCGTAGTCCGGGGCGGGGCCGAGCAACCCGCGCTCGCCGGCCAGGATGGAGAAGAAGCCGAGGTTTTTCTCGAGGGCGTCGCGGTGTTCCTGCAGGGGGCCGATGTCGCCGGTATAGAGGTAGAACTCATACAGCGACGCGATCCAGTGCAGGCAGTAGTCCAGCAGGACGCAGTCGGGCCGTTCGCTGGGCACGACGCCGAAGAGCAGGCCGTCCG
>JAPLOD010000827.1 GCA_026692735.1 Planctomycetota bacterium
CGTGGCGGCAGGCTGCAGCGCCAGCCGGATGGCGCTGGCGAGAACGTCCACCGTGAAGGGCTTCTGGACCAACTCGCGCGCGCCGGCGTTGAGCAGGTCAGCGACAGTCTGGTCGGCGCTGTAACCGGACATGAGGATCACGGGCGTGGCGGGCGCGCGTCTGCCGAGTTCGGTGTACAGCGGCGTGCCGGCCAGGCCCGGCATGACCACGTCGAGCAATACGACGGCGGGCACGAAGCCGCGCTCAGTGTCCAGGATTCTCAGCGCGTCGGCGCCGTTCGTGGCGGCACGAACGTTATAGCCCAGTGTCTGCAGCAGTTGGCAGACGGTCTCGCGCAGGATCGCATCATCGTCCACCAGGAGCAGGTTCTCGCGGCCGGCGTAGGGCTGGGCACTGCTCAACTGGGAGGCAGCGCCAACGGCGCCGAGGCCGGCATTGCTTCCCGTTGCGGCGCCGGATGACGGGCGCTCCCCGCTGCTGGGGCGCTTAGCGCCAGGCAAACGGATGGAGAACCGGGTGCCCTTGTTCGCCTGGCTGTGACAGGTGATCTGCCCGCCGTGGCTGCGGACAATCCCAAAGACCACCGACAGTCCCAGCCCGGTGCCTTTGCCGGGCTTCTTCGTGGTGAAGAAGGGCTCGAAGAGGTGCTGCTGCACCTCCTCGGTCATGCCCGTGCCCGTATCAATGACCTCCAGAAGGACGCCGGGCGGCGACTGTGCGTCGCTTGCGGTCACGGCTGCCAGGCGGGCGTCAATCGTCAGCGTGCCGCCGTCCGGCATGGCATCGCGCGCGTTGACACACAGGTTCAGGAGGACCTGCTGCAACTGGGTGGGATCGCCGTGCACGCGAGGCAGACCGGGAGCGATGTCGGTGACGATGCGCACGGCATGCGGCAATGAGCCGGCCAGCAGGGCGGCCGACTCCTTGATGAGGGCGCCGATGTCCACAGAACGCGGCTGCAAGACGGACTTGCGGGCGAAGGCCATCAACTGGGCGGTAAGGTCGGCCCCGCGCTTCGCGGCCGATTCGATATGGGGCAACGCGGCGAGGGTGCGCTGATCGGCGGTGTGAGCGCGCAAGAGCGTGCACTGGCCGATGATGCCGCCGAGCAGGTTGTTGAAATCGTGCGCCATGCCGCCGGCCAGAGCCCCGACGGACTCCATCTTCTGCGCCTGGAGCAACTGGGCTTCCAGCAGGACCTGTTCGGTGATATCCACGCCGAGGCACACCATGCCCGTGACCTTGCCGTCGGGGTTGCGCATGAAGCTGGAGCGCCAGCGGATTTTGCGCTCATGTCCTTCGGGCGTGGTCCAGTTCAGGACGAGCTGCTCGCCGCAGTCCAGCGTGGCGAAGGCCCGCGTGATCGTCGTCCGCAGCCTGGCCTGTTCCGACTGGCTCAAGTTGGAGGTCTGAGCCAGGGGCCGCCCCAGGATGGCCTCCGCCTTCACGCCGATCATGCGTTCGGCGGTTGCGTTGACGGTCTGCACATTGCCCTGCGGGTCAATGCTGATGATCATGGCGTGGATGCCGTCCACGACCTCCTGCAGCCGCTTCTCGGACGCCTGGAGGGCCTGGACGAGTTCGCCCCGGCCGACGGCGGCCGCTGCGAGGCGCGCGACACCGGCCAGGCACTGCAGGTCCCTGGGCGTGAACGCGGAAGGCTGGTCCTTCCATACGCCGAGGATGCCGACCGGTCCCCGGGGGCCGGCCATGGGGATCGCTGCGCCCGAGACGGCACCGGGAAGCATTTTGCGGAGCAGGCGGTGCACACGCTTGTCGGTGGCGCCGTCTTCGACGACGAGAGTCTGATGCTGGCGGAAGGCCTGAGCGGTGACATCCGCGGTGTCCAGGGGGAGTCGCAAGGCGGTCAGCTTGGGTGAGTGCACGCCAAAGACGCCGCGGGCGACAAGCGCATCGCTGTTCTCGGCCAGCAAGAGGAAACCGGCGCCCGTAAGCTGGAAACTGCGGCAGACCAGTTCGGCGATGCGCTGCAGCGTACTTTCGAGCGCGGGGCTTTCGGCGAGCAAGTGGCCGACTTCGTTGAGCAGGATGAGGTCGTCGGCGCGCTGGCAGGCCTCCTCGTAGATGCGCGCACGCTCAATGGCCGCGGAAGCCAGTTGCGCGACCTGTTCGACGCGGCGCACTTCGTCGGCGCTGAACTCGACAGGCGTGGGGTTGGTCATCAGGAGCACGCCGAAACGCTGTGCCGGAGGCCCAAGCGGAACGCACACGACGGAGGCCACGTCGAAGCGGCGGATATACTCGGGGTTACAGCGCGCATCCTTGGACGTATCAGGAACCACCAACGCGCGTCCCTCTCGCAGGCAGGCTGCCATAAGGGTGGGGACAGCGAGCGGAACAGAAGCAGTCTTCGCTCCCGGGTGCGGTAGGCTGGTGGCGCGCGTGTGAAGGGTCTGGGTGGCCTGGTCAAGGACGAACACGGTGGCCCAACGCGCGTTGATGATCTTGCCCACGTTCTGGACGGTCTGTTCGAGCGTATGCGCCATCGTCAGGCGCTGCGACAGGGAGCGGCCGATCTGGTCGAGCAGCTTCAGCTCTTCGGCCTGCTGG
>JAPLOD010000828.1 GCA_026692735.1 Planctomycetota bacterium
GCTGGAATCCGACTACGAACTGCACCGGTACCTCTTTGACAGCACCGCGCGCAGCACGCCGTTGCTGCCCGGCGAGCCGTCTGCCCTAAAGGCTGCCGGCGAGACGCCGGCGCTACAGGCGGGCGACATGGCGCCCCGCGGCCTGACGACCGACCTGGCGGCGATGCTCGAGAAACTCGGGACCGAGGGCGGCGGCGGGTCCGGCGCGGGCGCGATCATCATCTCCGACGGCCGCCACAATGCCGCCAAGGATGTCGTCCCCGCGGCGCTCGCGCTGCAGCGCGCCGGCGTGCCGCTCTACTGCATCGGTGTGGGGCAGGAGGCCACGCCGGCGGCGTACAAGGACGTGCGTATTCGAGAGCTGGTCGTGCCCGAGAAGGCGTTCGTCGGGTCGCACATGGTCTTGCGCGTGGAGATCGGCTCCACACTGCCCGCGCCCGTGACCGTGCCGCTCACTGTGGAAGTCGCGGGCAAGAGGATCTTTGAGAGCAACATCAGCCTGCCGCAGGGCGCCAATGTGGCGGCGCCGGCGGTCGAGGTTCCGTATGTCCCCGAGGCGCTCGGCGTCCATCGCGTCGTGGCCGCGCTGGGCACGGTGGATGGCGAAGCGGATGTCTCCAACAACACGCGCAGCGCGTTCTTTCGGGTCTACCGCAGCAAGCTGGGTGTCTGGTATGTGGAAGGCGCGATCCGCAAGGAGTTCGGCGCGATTCGCTCGGCACTCGAGACCGCGCCCAACGTTCAGCTCAAGGCCCTGAACGCCTTCATGGTCAAGACCAGCACGAAGGAGGAACTGTTGCCTGGCAAGCCCGAAGATCGCGAGCAGCTCCGGCTGGCGATCATCGGCGACCTTCCTGCTTCCCGCTTCGACCGCGCTGCGCTGCAGGACCTGGCGAAGTTCGTCGAGCGGGGCGGCGCGGTGCTCATGCTCGGCGGGAGCAGCAGTTTCGGCGCTGGCGGCTGGCAGCACTCGCCGCTGGCGCCCGTCTTGCCCGTGGAGATGACGGCCAATGACGGCGTGCACAACGGCGCGCTGCGCATCACGGTCGTGCCGGATGAGGCCGCGCACCCGGTGCTCGCCATCGGAGACGCTCCGGCGCAGAGCGCGGAGCTGTGGCAGTCGCTGCCGCCGTTGCCGGGGATCAACCGCGTCGCCAACACGCGTCCGGCCGCGCACGTCCTCTTGCGCGCCGGCATGGACGAGCTGCTCGTCGTTCAGGAGTACGGCAAGGGACGGAGCGCCGTGTTCACGGGGGACACGACGTGGCAGTGGGCACTCAAAGCCAACCAGGGCGAAACGCAGAGGCGTTTCTGGCGGAACCTCGCCGTGTGGCTGACGCGCAGCGACTACCGCGACACGGAGAAGGTGGTGTTCGCCGATGCCGAGCGCTTGCAGTATCAGGCCGGCGAGGAGGTGTTGTTGCGGGCCTACGCTCACGAGACGGAGAAGACGGGCGCAGTCCTCAAACAGGCCAGCATCACCATTGCGCTGACGCGTTTCCAGGGCGAGGCCGAGGTGCCCGTGCTGAAGGAGGAGATCGGCATGGGGCCCGGCGAGTATGAGAAACGTGTCATGCCGAGTCTTCCCGGAAGTTACCGTTTCAGGGTGAATGCCGTGGCCTTCGGCGGCCGTGTCATCGGCACCGACAGTGTGGATATTCAGGTCACTGCGCCGGACGTGGAGCATGACAATCCGAAAGCGAACCTGGGCCTGCTGCGGCGGATTGCGTCCTTGAGCGGCGGGATGTACTGCGATCCGGAACACGCCGCGGAAGCGTTCCAGGCCCTGTTGCGCCGTCAGGCCGGCTATTCGAGAACCGTCACCGATGTCAGAGAACTATGGAACCAGCCATGGCTGCTGGGCGTGTTCATTGGCCTGCTGACGTTGGAGTGGGCGCTGCGCAAGCGCTGGGGACTCATCTGATTGAGGATTGACGATTGCGGATTGCGGATTGGGACGGCGGGGCATTGGTGACACCAATCCGCAATCCGAAATCCCCAATCTGCAATCGCTACGTGAGTTTCGGTTCCGGTACCGCCTGGATCAGCATGTTCACGAGCTGCATTGCGTCTACGCCGCTCGCTTGCGCCTGGAAGTTCGTGCCGAGGCGGTGGCGCAGGACCGGCACGGCGATCCGCCGCACGTCGGCGCAGGAAATGTTGAAGCGGCCGTCCATGGCGGCCAGCGCTTTGGCGCCCTTGACCAGATACTGTCCCGCGCGCGGCCCCGCGCCCCAGTCCACCAGCTCCTTGATGAACTTCGGAGCGGTCGGTTCGGCCGGCCGCGTCGCCCGGACAATGTCTGTGACGTACTGGAGCGCGTAGTCGCTGACCACGACATGGTCCACCGTGTCCTGCAGGCGCATGATGTCCTGCGCCGTCAGCAGCGGTGACAGCGTGGCGGGCTGGCCGTGCGTCGTGAAGCGGTAGATTTCGAGTTCCTCCTCCGGCGATGGATACCCGACGTAGATATTGAACATGAAACGGTCCTGCTGCGCCTCCGGCAGCGGGTAGGTGCCTTCCTGTTCGATCGGGTTCTGCGTGGCCATCACGAAGAATGGCGGCTTCAATTGGTAGACCTGGCCGGCGATGCTGACCGATTTCTCCTGCATCGCTTCCAGCAAGGCGGATTGGGTTTTGGGTGTCGCCCGATTGATTTCATCCGCCAGGCAATTCTGCGTGAAGATCGGCCCTTTTTGGAATTGAAACTCGCGGCGGCCCGCTTGATCCTCGACGATCATATTGGTGCCC
>JAPLOD010000829.1 GCA_026692735.1 Planctomycetota bacterium
CGGAACGGCCACACCCGGCTGGGCGGGAGGCTGCCGCGGCGCGGGGGGCACCAGTTGCCTGATCACCGCCTGGAACTCCGCGGGGCCGATCTCCTGTGGCCCCGCCGGCCGGCGCAAGCCGATGCGCAGTTCCGTGTCTTCGCCAACGGCCGCAAAGGTGGCGGCCGCGGTGAAGCACAGCACAAGGGCTCTGAGCGTATCACAACACATACTCATGACTCCCTGTTTAGGACGCCTCTAACCGCGTTGTGCTGCCGAAACTTCGGCACGATTTTGCATGCTTTTCAGCTTGGACACGGCGCGGGGCGGTTGGCATACTCGGCCCGTCCGGAGGCACACCCGTGAGCGCCGATACCGTGCGGTTCGTTCGTATCCAGGACGACGAGCTTGATCCTGGGCCGCTGCCTGTGCCCTTCCACGACGCCACGATGGGACCTTTCACACACTGGAAACTGCGCTGGCTGCGTCTCACCGCGGACGACGGCGCCGTGGGCCAGGCGCCCGGCGAACTGCATCCCCTGGCCTGCCAGGCGCTGCTCCAGGAGGGGCCCTGCACGCCGCAGGAATGGTGGCGCAAGCTCTTCTGGATGCTGCGCAACGCCGGGCACCGTAACCCGGCCACCTCGGGCTTGCTCTTCGCTGTGGACATGGCCGTCCGCGACATTCTGGCACAGCGGCGCGGCGTCGCCTGGCATCGGTTCATGGGCGCCACGCGCGACGAAGTGCCCGTCTACGGTTCCGGCGGCGGGACGAATCTCACCACCGCACAGCTCGTCGCCGAGATGCGCGACCTCGTGCGCTGCGGCTTCAGCATTCTGAAGATGAAAGTCGGGAGGAACTTCGGCGCCTGCCAGGACGAAGACGTCGAGCGCGTCCGCGCTGTGCGCGGGGCGATTGGCCCTGCCGCAGGCCTGGCCGTGGACGCGAACCAGGTCTGGACCGCGGAACAGGCGCTCGCCTTCGCGCGCCGCATCGCGGACTTGAACATCGCCTGGTTTGAAGAACCCGTCCACTCGGCCGACCGCAAGGCGTTGCGCGAACTGTGCGGCTCCTGCCCGATCCCCGTCGCGATGGGCGAGAGCGAGAACCACTGGCTGGGCTTCCGCGACCTGGCCGAATGCGGCGTGGCGCATCTGCAGCCCGGCCCTCACTCCCTGCCCGGCTACGACCGCTGGCGCGACGCGCTGGCGTTCGCTGAAACGGCGGGACGCGTGTGGAGTTCCGGCGGCCATTCGCATCTGACGGCCATGTACGTGGCCACGCGTCCCGGAGGAATGGTTGAGTATCTCCGTGCCATCATCGGCCATCTGGCCACTTGCTTCGCGGCGAAGCCCGCCATCGAGAAGGGCGTCATCAGGCTGCCGCCGACGCCGGGCGTGCCTGTGCGCGTGGACTGGGAAGGCTTGAGCGCGCGGGGCGCACTGCGCCCCATGCGCGACGAGTGCGCGTAACGGCGGGTGGCCTGGCACCCGACACGCCAAGAATGGCGTGGCACCCGGCGAAAACCCTTCGCTTCAGCCGCACGTCTTCCAAGACGATAATTAGTGTACTGCGCGACCCTCGCCAGCAACCGTTCCGTCAACGCCGCTGGAAGGCTGGGTGAGCGTCGTCGGGCAGCGTGAGGGAGAGTGTTCCACATGAATGTCGCCACCATGCCTCCTGTGCCGGCAACGTGCCACTGCGAGCTAGCTCGCAGTGCCACCGGCCCCGAGGTTCTCGCTGCCGCCCATGCCGCGCTGGAGCGCGCGTTCGCCGAGCGGTGCCCGCAGTCGGTGCGTCTGTATGAGCGCGCCGCCGCGGTGTTTCCGGGCGGCGTCACGCATGACAGCCGCCGCGTGGCCGGCCCCAGCCTTTTCGTGACGCAGGGCCTGGGCGCACGCAAGGTGGACCCGGATTGGAACTCCTACGTGGATTACTGGGTGGGCCACGGCTCGCTGCTGCTGGGGCACGGCCGGAGGGAGATCATCGAGGCGGTGCAGTCGGCGGCGGAGGAGATCACGCACCCGGGCGCCTGCCACGAACGCGAAGTGCAGTGGGCCGAACTGGTGCTGAGCATGGTGCCGGGCGCGGAAC
>JAPLOD010000830.1 GCA_026692735.1 Planctomycetota bacterium
GGTTGCCTTCGGCTCGTCCATGCTCTGGTTCGCGCGCAGGATGACATCGCGCGCACAGGGGGGCGACGCGTCGCTGCCCGAGATCACCTGCAGCTTTGAATTTCCCATCGGCCCCCGCACGATCCGCGCGACCGACCGCGCGCGCCTCTCGCAGCGCCTCGGCGACGAACCCACCGAGCCGGTGCTGTACGATCCGCTGAACCCGGAGCGCGCGTTCCTGCTGGACGGCCTGTCGCTGCCGGTGACTATGTCGCAAGCGGGCGAGTGGGAGTTCGCCGCACCCGGCGCGACGGCGCGCCTGCTGCTGGTGGCGCTGTGCTTCGCCGGTCCGGTGGTCGGGTTCCTCGTCTGGATGACCCTATGAACAGAGTCCTCGACATCCTGAAGAGCTACTGGCCCGACCTCGTGCTGGTCATCGTGGGAATCCTGCTCGGCTGCTACGCGGCATTCGGCTGCTACTGGGCTGGCCGGCTCGGTGGCGGCATGAACATGGGCTCGGCGCTCCTGTGGGCAGCGGCGCTGCTGGGCGTCCTCGCGGCCTGTCTCGCCATGATCGTGCGGGTGTTCTGGTGCGGCATCAGGCCGTTCAAGGCGGCAATGGCGCGCGCCCTGGCCGCACTACTCATCCTTCTGTTTCCCTTCGCGTTCCTGCGCCCGGGGGCCGCGGCCTTCCTCGACGGCTTCAGCGATGCCGTCTGGTCCCGAACCGATCCAGCCAAGGTGCAGGAATGGGCCGAAGGCGTGCTGGCGCGGCACGCCCGCAAGGAGCTCAAGCTTGCGCCTCAGCCCTGGCACACGCAATACGGCGGCCCGCAACTCGCTGCCGAAGAGATACCGGACTTCATCCGGCACCTCTGGCGCGTACCGCCGGATTACGTTGCCATTCAGACGTTCGGCGCAGACAAAGGCGAGTGCGTTGCGATTTCGTGGTACCTGCACGGGATCGTCGCCGGCCCAGCCGACTTTCAGCCCGCGCTTAGGGCATTCCGCCTCCAAAGGGTTCGGCCCGGGGTGCACGTGTACATCCTGGAGCGATAGCGCAGGCGGCTCGCCGCGCTGCACTTTACGTTTCACATTCCGCATTCTATCCTATGAGCCATGAGCACTCTCAGGATTGACGCCGACGCGCTGTTCCGCGCCATCACCGCGTCCAGCTACAAGCTGCTGGCATACCACCTCGACCTGGAGACAGGCGAGGTCATCGCCCGCACGATGCAGCCTGACGAAGTCGCAGACGCGCCGCAGGGCCCCAGTGTCAAGCCGCTGCCGAAGATGGGCGGCGACCTGACGCCGAAAAAGGACGCCGCGCCCTTCGGGCCGCCCCCGGTAACGGTGAAGAAGAAACTCTTCAGCGACGCTGATCTGCCGAGGAAGCCGGCGTTCGAGGGCGGCTTCTGGCAACGCGAGGAGAGGAGGAAGCCCGACATCTTTGCCGGCGGCGGCTTCAGGCGCGAAAGCGGAACCAAGAAACTGGCGGAGATCTTCGGCGAGCCCGCGCCCAAGAAGAAGGCCGACCCGTTCGCGCAGGCCCAGGCAGCGAAGCCGCATGAGCCGGCGCCCGCCGCGGGACCGACCGCCGCTGCGCCAGCGGTGGACGAAACCACCAGGCCGCGCATTCCCGTGGCCGGAGAACAGCAGCACTTGGAGTGGGTCGCGGCCTTCGCCAGGGGTTTTGGGGACCCGGAAATCCGCGACCAGATTCTGGCCGCGCTGAAAACGGCCAAGCCGTTCGCGTCACTTGAGCGCGTGCTGCGCAAACACCAGCGCATGAGCCAGCAGTGGGAACTCTACTTCCGCAGGCGGGCCCTGGACTGCGCCGAAGCCTGGCTCGCGACGCTTAACGTGCAATGGGAACTGGTCGAACCGGAAGGCGTCAGGTAGCTCCGGCGGACCCGAAATCCGAGACTTGGTAGCCGTTCAGTCGTGAATCGGCGCGCCCCGGGCACCCCCTCACCCGGCGCGCTTGCAGCGCGCCACCCTCTCCCGCACGGGGGAGAGGGTGAACGGTTGCGAAACTTGAAGTGCGCAGGGAACCGCAGCAGCTTCGACGCCAGCGCGTCATTCATCCAGGACGCGTTTGCGCCGCAGAATGTGATGGTAGTGCCGGGCGAAGCGGTGCGCTTCGTCGCGAACGTACTGCAGCATACGCAGCGCGGGCGAGCGGCGGGGAAGCCGCAGGCCCTCGGGGCGCGCGAGCGTGTAGACGATCTCCTCTTTCTTTGCCAGGGACGCGAGGCAGGGGTGTTCCTTGCCGGTGATCGGGCTCTCTGACGCGCCGGCCGCAGAGGGAAGCGCGGCCAGCGCTTCCTGGGCTGCGTGCAACTGGCCCAGGCCGCCGTCAATCAGGATCACGTCCGGCAGCGCGGCATTCTCGCGCAGCAACCGGTCATAGCGCCGCGTGACGATCTCCTTCACGCTGGCGAAGTCGTCCACGCCGGCGACCGTCTTGATGCGGAAGCGGCGGTACTGCTCGCGGGTAGGC
>JAPLOD010000831.1 GCA_026692735.1 Planctomycetota bacterium
CCAGGTCCTGGCCGATACCGTCGCGGTTGCCGTTGAGGAAGTCCAGCAAGGCGCGAGCCTGTCGAAGAGTCTGGGCAGGAGCAGCCAGCTCTTCCCCGCGTCGGTTGTGGAAATGGTCGCGGTGGCCGAGGAGACCGGACGCCTGGATATAGAGCTGCAGCGCATATCCGTGGCATTTGAGAGCGACCTGGACCGCCGGATGCGCATGTTGGTGGCGCTGGCGGAGCCGCTGCTGCTGTTCGTGATGGCGGCCATTATCGGCGTGATCGTCGTCGGCATGCTGCTGCCGTTGTTTCAGCTTCAGGAACTCATCCACTGAGGAAGATCGGAGGAACGCGCGACATGACCATGGTTGAGAAGAGGTGGCGTGAAATGCTCGGACGAGCCACGGGCGCGGGACGCCCGTGCTACGCGTCAGGCTTTACGCTGGTCGAACTGCTGCTGGTGCTGGTCATCCTCGCCGTGCTCGCCGCGGTGGTCGTGCCGAAGTTCACGAAGCGCTCGGAACAAGCGCGGGTCGCGGCCGCCACGACCGACATCGCGAATCTCGGCACCGCCTTGGATGCCTTTGAGATTGACACGGGGCGCTACCCCAGCAGTGACGAAGGAATCAAGGCGCTCATGGAGCAGCCCTCCAACGCCAAGGACTGGAAAGGGCCGTACCTGAAGCGCCTCGTGCTCAACGATCCGTGGGGCAATCCCTACATCTACCGCTCGCCGGGCCAGCACAATCCCAGCGGCTATGACCTGTACTCGTTCGGACCGGACGGCCAAGAGGGTGGGAGCGATGACATTGACAACTGGTCGCAGCGCTGACCCGCGACGGCTGTGTGCTGTGCCACGGGCGCGGGACGCCCGTGCCACGGGCGCGGGACGCCCGTGCCACGCGCAGGGTTTCACGCTCCTGGAACTGGTGCTGGTCATGCTGCTCGTGAGCCTGGTGATGGCCCTCGCCGCCCCCTCCCTGCGCGGGTTCCTGATCGGCCGCAAGAGCGCTGACGCCGCGGCCAACGTGATTGCCTTGGCGCAGTACGCGCGCGCCAAGGCGGTCAGCACCGGCTGCAACTACCGCTTGAACGTGGATACGGTGGAGCAGACCTACTGGCTGACGGTTCAGAAGGGGGCGGGGTTCCAGGAGCTGGGGACGGAGTTCGGGCGCCGCTTCCGGCTGCCTGAGCGGATGGAGGCATCATGGCTCCCAGCAGTCGGCGCCGCGAATGAGTGCATTGAGTTCTTCCCTGACGGGCGCATCGAGGCGGCGGGTCTGCGGCTGGTGGGCAAGGAAGGCGAGGTCTTTGTGATCGCCTGCCGCTCGGAAACGGAACCGCTCACGGTGGTTCAACGGAGCAGCAGATGAAGACAGCGCGTCGCCACAGAGGGTTCACGCTGATGGAAGTGCTCGCCGCGGCGGTCCTGGTCGCCATTGTCATGCCCGCGGCGATGCACGGCATCTCGGTGGCGGCCTCCCTCGCGAATGTCGCCAGACACAGGACGGAGGCGGCCGCTCTGGCGCAGTCGAAACTCGGCGAGCTGCAGGCCACTCGCGGGTGGCAGACCGGCAACCTGAGCGGCGACTTTGGACCGGAGCACCCGGAGTTTCGCTGGAGCGCCGACCTGGTCGCGTGGGAGCCGGGCACGCTCCAGCAGTTGGATGTCACGGTGCTCTGGAATTCCCGCGGACGGGAACAGCGTGTGACTCTCTCGACGTTGGTGGATGCGGAAGCGAACTGATGCACGGACGCAGGCGCGGGTTCACCATGCTGGAACTGCTGGTCGCGATCACGCTGATGGCGGTGATCGCCGGCTCTCTGTACGGCAGCCTCTTTGTCGGTTTCAAGGCGCAGCGGTCCGCCGCGAACGCGGTCGAGCCGGTGCGAACCGCCGCCATGGCCCTGGAGCTCCTGCAGCAGGATTTTGACGCGGCGCTGCCGCCCACCGGCATTCTGGCCGGCGCGTTCCTCGGATCGTCGGACCCGGGCACGGGCGAGTCCGGTTCGCTGTCCTTCTACTCCTGCGCCAACGTGCCCCGGGAGGGCGACACAGGCTGCGACATGCGCCGAGTGGAGCTGGCCGTTGAGACGCCCTCCGACGAAATCCAGCCGGTGCTGATGCGGCGCATAACCGCGAACCTTCTGGCGTCCAATGCTCCTGTGGTGCGCGAGCAGGTGCTGTGCCGCCGCGTCCGGGTGTTCCAGGTCCGGTACTACGATGGCATGGTGTGGCAGGATACCTGGGATTCCGCCGGGCAGGGCGACGTGCTGCCGGTCGCTGTCGAGGTGACGCTGGAGTTCGCCCCCAGCCTCGAGCGGGCGGACGGCGGCGAAGCCACCTGCCGGATTACGCGCGTCTACAGGATCCCATGCGGCGTTGTGTTGGGGACGAACTGATGAGGCTCGGAATGCGGACACTCAGGTTAGTGCGGCACTGCCGGGCGCTGGCCGCTTGTCCGAAGGCTGCGCAGCCACGCGGCACGGTGCTCATCGTCGCCGTTGGCGTCATGATTGTCCTGACGGGCCTGGTCCTGATCTTCTCGCGGCAGATGCGCGTGGAAGCGCTGGCGTCGGGCAATCTGGTCGTCTCCGCCCAGACCGATGCGCTCGTGGCCGGCGCGGCGCAGTATGTCGCGAATCGTCTGGCGAACAACCAGGACAGGACCATGCTCGATTCCGAGATACTCGCCGAGGCGGTGCCGCTGGGCGACGGTTACTTCTGGATCCTCCGCCCCAACCCGGATGACGAGCGCCAGTATGCGTTCGGTGTGGTGGACGAATCGTCCAAGCTGAACATCAACAGCGCCGATCTGGACGCCCTGCTCCGCCTGCCGGCGATGACGCCGGAGCTGGCAGCCTCCATCGTGGACTGGCGCGATCCGGACAGCGTGGTCGGCGATGGCGGAGGCGCGGAGAGTGAGTACTACCTGCTGCAGCCGCAGCCGTACTACTGCAAGAACGCGCCGTTTGAGACGCTGGACGAACTGTTGCTCGTCAAGGGCGCCGCGCGCGAACTGCTGTATGGCGTGGACGCCAACCGGAACGGCGTCGTGGATGACGATGAAGCGGGCACGCAAACCAGGTTGACGGGTTTCAGCGGGCAGGTGCAGTGCGGTCTCACCAAGTACCTGACGGTGTACAGCCTCGAGCCGAACCCGGCGCGGAATGGGCCGCTCCTGATTGGACGGATCAACGTCAACACCGCGCCGCGCGAAGTGCTGCGCTGCCTGCCGGGCTTGACGGACGGCGACGTTGATCTGCTCATCGCCAAACGTTCCGCCAGCGGGCCGGATCTGGCAAACGTCTCGTGGGTTGCCAAGACGCTTAAGCCCGCCACGGTGCAGGGGATCGCCAGCCGTATCACCACGCGCTCATTCCAGTTTTCCGCGGACATTGTGGCGGTGCTCGGCAACGGCCGGGGGTTCAAGCGGGTGAAGTACGTGTTCGACGTCCGCAGCCTGCCGCCGCGCCTCATGTACCGTCAGGACCTGACGCACTACGGATGGCCGCTCGACGCCGCATTGTTGGAAGCGCTGCGTTCAGCCAGTCCCATTCCGGTGTCATCGGCAAACACGTTTTCGCTGGAGAGGCGGTAATGGCGCTGCTCGGCCGCAAGAGTCTTGGTCTAGTCCTCGGCAGCCACTGCATGCAGGTGGCGGAGATCAGCGGCGGCTCTGGCGGATGCCGGTTACTCCGCTCTGCCGAGTTCCTGCTCGGCGAGGCGGATTCACTGCAGGACCCCGCCGCTCTGGGCCGGAAGCTGGGGCAGTTCCTGAAGGAGCAGGGGTTCTCCGCCACACAGGCGACCGTTGGCCTCCCCGCGCAGTGGCTGATGCTCAAAGAGAGGACGCTGCCGCCGGCGACTGCCGAAATGACGCACAGCATGTTGCTCATCCAGGCCGAACGGGACTTTTCCCTGGAGCCAGCGGACCTGACCCTCGACTACGTTCCCGGTCAGGCAACGGACGAAGGCCAGGCAGTCATGCTGGTCGCCGCCCTGCGTGAGCGGGTCGAGCAGGTCCGGGCGCTCGCCGAGGCCGCGGGCCTGAGACTCCAGGTTATCACCGCCAGCACGCTGGCGCTCGCAGCCGCGTCCCAACGGGCTGATGTCCTCTATTTCGGCCCCAACGGCGCGGAGCTGGTCACGCGCGGAGGCGATGGGCTGCCTCGACTGCGCCACATCGCTCCCGGTTCCGTCGTCAGGAACCGCGGCAGCCAGTCCGCCGCGCTGGAATTGGCCGGCGAACTGCGCCGCGCCGTGGCGCTGAGCCAGCGAAGCGGAGGTCCGAGTGAGATAACGGTCTGGGACGACATCGGGATTGAGCCCGCCCTCCTGCGGGAACTGGCGGCGGAGATGAAAATGCCGGTGACCCTGGGCGAGCGCTTCCAGGCGGCCGCGGTCGAAGGGCTCGCGCCCACGCATGCCGCTGCCGGCGCCGCCGTGGCCCTGTGCCAGTTCATCCCCGCACTGGCCCCGGTTGATCTGCTCCACTCCCGCCTCGCGGTCAAGCCGCCCCCGAAGCTGAGCTCGCGGGTCATCTGGAGTTCCGTGGCGGTGGTGGCGCTGCTCGCGGGCGCAGCGTACATGATAGTGGATTGGCGCCAAAGCGCTGTGGAGGTCGCCGGGCTGCGGCAGACACGCGATGAGATGAAAGAGAACGTCGAGGCGGCGAAGGGCTTCATCGCCCGGGTCACCACGGCCCATACCTGGTACGAGCGCCGCCCGAATTACCTCGAATGCCTGCGCACGGTCACGCTCTGTTTTCCTGAAGAAGGACGTGCCTGGGCCTCCAGCATCTCCGTGCGCGAAGACATGCGTGGGATCCTTACCGGCCGCGCTGTGGATGAGAAGAGCGTGCTGGATGTGCTCGACCGTCTGAAGTCCAGCCGCGCGCTGGCGAGCGTGAAGATGCTCCACATGCGCGGGACCGGGACGAAGAGCGCCGAGGTGTCGTTCGGGATGAGTTTCGTTTTCCAGGGCGCGGAGCGGCCATGAACCTGTCGAACCGTGAGAAGGGGCTGATGTTCGGCAC
>JAPLOD010000832.1 GCA_026692735.1 Planctomycetota bacterium
TCCAAGTCGTCCCCGCCAGCCCCAGTGAGTCGGTAACGCTGCTAGCTGGGTTGACCCACCCACCACCCTGCGACACCAGCCAGTTCACGGTCTGGTTCGGTACAGGGTTGCCGCTTGCGTCAGCAGCCTTGACGAGGATTGAGTACCCCAGCGGCTGCCCAACATCTCCGCTTTGGTTGTCGCCGGACATCTTGGTGAGCGTGGCGGTTTGGTACGTGAAGCACCCCGTGCAGGTGCCACTGCCGGCGCTTGTAGTCACGACCACGTTCTTGGTTCCTGTCGTGCTGCTCGCTGGCGTTGTCCCCGTGATCGACGTGGCGCTCACGACCGCCCGATTCCCCAACGGGTTCCCGCCAATCGTCACCTCCGTCACGCCCGTGAAGTTCGTCCCCGTGATCGTGACGTTCGTCCCCCCGGCCAGCGGCCCGCTGGATGGGGCAATCGAGGCCACCGTCGGCAGTACAGGACAGTTGAGCGCTGTTCGGGACACCTGGCTGGCCAGGTCAGAGACTATCGCCTGTCGGCTTGTGGCGTCGGTGTAGTAGCTCTTGAACAAGTGGACGTCGATGCCGGAGAGTTGCAGGAGTGACGGAGTGGTGAATAGCAGGAAAGCAAGTCGGTCATAGGAATCCGTCAGCGCAGTTCGAACGTGAACGGCGCGGTTGGCAATGGTTGACAACTGCCAGAGGATGTCACTTGAGAAGGTCCCCACCGCGATCATCTGCTCAACCGAACTCGCGGCGACCGGCCACCCAACAGAGGTCGGTGGCGCCACTCCGACAACTCCGACGCAGCCAAGCCGTCCTGCGAGCGGCCCAAGGCTGAGTCTGGTCAAAGCCTGCTGGGCGTAGAGATTGCCCTGCGAGTGCGTGAGCAACACAACCCGACTACCTCGCGTCAGAATCCTGGCGATCGAATCCGCCAATGCCAACACGTCCGGTTGTTGCGCGCCCGGAGCCTGCTCCAACACCGCGTTCATGACTTGCGCAATGGACTCCACTAGGTCGCCAGCCTCTCCAACGTTGCAGGACGGGAGGCTGTGCAGGCGAGCGAACTGGGCGGAAGCCAGCAGGTTCGCTTTGAGGCGGTAGCAGGTTCAGGCCGTAAGCATTTGGGAGGAAAGGAGCTTGGTTGACGGGTTGTAGAAGCCGCCGACAGCGAAACGCGTAGCGTCCGTGAAGCCGGCCGCCCCAACCAGGTCCATTGCGGCGCCGTCACGAGTAGACCTGTAGTCATCGTCCGGAGTCAGGATGCCGTTGACGTAGAGGAATACGACCTCATTCGGCGGATTCAGCGAGGGGGTTCGGGCCTGGAATCCGGCGGCAGCGACCGCTTGCTCGACAGAAAGAGACTCGGCCACGGTCCTTAGTACGGACGCAAGAGCCGGGGCGTCCCGCACCGGATCGAAACTCTCTGCCATGATTCGCCGCATGGCCTCATTTGCAGCGGACGACCCCAAGACCGCCGTCAGGGAATCAGCTTTGGCCCTGAACGTCTGATAGGCTGCGTACTCGTTTGATCCGGTCAGCATCCCCCTCGCGGCAACAACGACGGCGCTGTCCTGGGTTGAGAGACTCACCGCCGTATCAGCCGCTGCCAAGAGCGTGTGCGTCCCGGTGGCAATGAAGCTGCCGTTGGCGCTCACAGCTTGGCCATCCAGCTTGACGAGGAGGTGCGAGAACCCCGGACGGGCGGCGAAGGAGTACGATACGGACGTCCCGGAATCAACGAGGACAGTATCGGCATTGGGTTGACTCCTGACGACGCCAGCGCTTGCTGCAACCACCACTGTCGCCTGAGGCGCAAGTCCGGTCGTACTATTGTCGTGGCGGCATGCGATGCTCCCTCCGGCGAGAAGGGCGAAGCCGGCTGCGGGTAGGGCGCTGAAACGACGACTGAGTCGGTGTCTCAGACCCGTTCATCCGACGTACCTTCTTGGTGCGACCCAGAGTCGGTGGCGCCTGAAGAACGGTGGCCGGGGGACCGGTGATCATCTCAGCGGTCCGTACCTAACACGTCACCGTCTCAGGTGCGTCAAATGGCCAACGGAAGACCCCAGGCACCCACTGCTGACGCTCGTTTGACGCTCACCACCCTCGGCGGCTGGTCCTTCTCGTACGCCTCGCCTTCCCAAGCACTTGCCCCCGTCTTCGGCCCGTCCAAGCCGC
Organism: Planctomycetota bacterium; assembly: GCA_026692735.1. GTDB lineage: Bacteria > Planctomycetota > SZUA-567 > H5-PLA8 > H5-PLA8 > JAPLOD01. Next base: position 2,169 of record JAPLOD010000832.1, read on the forward strand.
TCGCCCTCCTTGTCTACCTCTCTGCGATGCCCGGCCGCACCGCGCGCCGGGAGCACCTCGCCGATCTGCTCTGGGCCGACCTCAGCTCAGAGGCCGCACGCCACGCCCTCCGCCAGACGCTGTGGGCCCTGCGGCGCCGCACCGGCACCGAAATTGTCCGCGCGAATGGCGACGAGATCGTTCTTCATTCGCAGGTGGACGCGGATCGCGACGCGTTCCTGGCGGCGGTCGAAGCGCAGGATCACGAGCGCGCCGTGGCGCTCTACGCCGGGGACTTCCTCCCCGGCTTCGCCGCCCCCGGCGGGGCGGAGTTCGAGCGGTGGGCCGACCTCGAGCGGGCGCGCCTCCGCGGCGTCTTCGTGCGAGTGGCCGAAGCGGCCGTGCGACGGCGGCTCAACGAGGCGCGCGTTCGCGAGGCCGTCGCGCTCGCCCGCCGCATCCGTGACACCGACCGGCTGGCCGAACGAGGATGGCGCGTGCTGCTCGAGGCCCTCGTTGCAGCGCGGGATCCGCTCGGCGCCGCCTTCGAGGCCGACGCGCTCGCACAGCTGCTGCAGGCCGAAGACCGCGAGCCGGAGCCCGCGACGCGCGCC
>JAPLOD010000833.1 GCA_026692735.1 Planctomycetota bacterium
CGTCGTCTCGCCCCTGACCGGCTATCACGAGGTCCCGCTGCCGAAGCTTGCGGAACAGGCCGAGGGAACGCTGGTGTCGTTCAAGGGCAAGGTCACCGCGTTCGAAGCCGACCACTACACGGTCTCCGGCGACGGCGCGACGGTCAAGGTGATGCCGCAGACCGTGGCCAGCGCGACCAACCCCGAACTGAAGGACCGCGACGTCACAGTGAAGGGCTGCGTCTGGATCGTCAGTGGCGAGAAACGCGTCGTGTGGGCCGAGGTCAAGTGACGACGGCTCATCCGGCCGCTCCGCTTCAGGCGATGATCCCGCCCATGGCGCCCAGCTTGGCATCTGCTTCGGTGGCAGCCGGCAGCCCTATGCCGATGGCCGTGCCTGAACCCGGCGTGTCCACGACCTCGACATAGCCGCCGCATGTCTTGACAATGCGCTGTACCAGCGCCAGCCCGAGGCCTGTGCCTTTGCCGCTGGCTTTGGTCGAGACGAACGGCTCGAACAGGCGGCTTCTGATGCTCGCCGGAATGCCCGGCCCGGTATCCGACACAAGCACCTCGACCATGGCCGGGAGCTTCGGATGCGGCCGTGCCTGCACGGTGATGGTGCCGCCTTCGCCCAATCCGTCCCCCAATCTTCGTCCCCCAATCTTCTGCCACCCGCCTTCCCGCCTCAACCAGGCGGAACGTGTTCAGACACACCCCTCCGCCCGCCAGCACGAGCAACGCGATGCCGGACCAGAAACCGAGACTGCTGGATCGTCCCTGGATCCGCCCCAGCAGCTTCCCATCGTGACAAGCCGCCACCGTGCCGCAGCCCAGCGCCATGATAGTCAGGCCGGCGTGGACGGGGATCGCCTGGTGCCCGCCGAATACGTACAGCCAGCTTATGCCGTACACCAGCGCAAAGACGCCGAGCGCAGGGATGACGACGACGGCCAGGCCCAGCCATTGCGCCACGCTTCGCCCTCGGCGGGAGTCCAGCAGCAGCAGCGCCGGACTGAGCAGCGCGAAGGCGGCCGTGGTGGGCAGGGCCATGATCCCGGGGTGTGCCGTGCTCGCGGTGTCCCGGAACAGCAACTCGCCAATGCCGAAACCCCAGCCGAACGCGTGTTCGCTCAGGTCAAGCAGAGCGACGATGCCCACGACCAGCGCGCACGCTCGCGCGGCCCAACGGCTGGCGCCGCTTGGCGTGGACAGCCCCCGCAGCAGCAGCGACAGGCCGGCAAGGATAGCGCAGGCCGCCGCGTTGGCCTTCATCGGAGCCAGCGAGTGATGCACGCTCCTGAGAACGGTGTTGTCAGCGGCCCAGCCTATCAGCACCAATGCGCCAACAACGAGAGAGAAGGCCCCCGTTGCTGCCACAAGAACGGCTGTGCGTGTCCCTTTACCCGTGCCGCTCTCCATCCGGACTCCTTACCCTTCGACGTTACTCTAACCCATTGCCACGTAACCACATAGCAATGTGGAAGCCAAGTCATTTTTCGAGAGCATATTCCATGCCAATTCGGTCGGAGCCGCGATCTTCAGGGAGCGGTGCCCCCAGGCTGGCTCACGCGCCGAAGACTTGCCGGATGAACTCCCGGCTGCGCTTGTGGTTTTCAACGGCCGAACGGGTGATCTTGGTCCCTCCTTCGAGGGCCAGCTCGACCGAATAGACCGGTGGCAGCTTGTGCTCCTTCGCGTAGGCCGCGATCGCCGCGTAGTCTATATCGCCGGTGTCGAGGTCCTCCCACCAGACGCCGTTGCGGCTCTGTCGCAGGTGCCACGACACCACCCGTGCGCCGTAGTCGCGCAACGCGTCCGCCGGCTGGATGCCGCCGCGGAAGACCCAGTGGACATCATAGTTGAAGCCGACGGCTTTCGCGTCGGTCGTCTTGAAGTTCGCGTGGAACTCCTTCGCGCCGTTCTGCATCTCGGGCGTGTGGTTGTGGACGCCCAGCCTCATGCCCAGCTTCAGCAGCCCCTGCCCGAATTCCTGCAACGCGGCCGCCTGTGTCTTCAGCTCGGCGTCGGTCTTGGCGCGGCCGATCGGGTCCGGGTTGCAGTTGATGACGGTGAAGCCCGCCTCGCTGCAGGCCTTGGCCGCGGCCAGCAGCTTCTGCACCA
>JAPLOD010000834.1 GCA_026692735.1 Planctomycetota bacterium
AACGGCTGTTGGAGCCGCTGCTGCGGCGCTACCCCGAGGTCATGATCCTGCTGGTGAAGGACATCAAGACCTTCCTGCGCGATCCGGCGCAATGGTCGCAGGTGCTGATCTTCTTCGGCATCCTGACGCTGTACATCGGGAACCTGCGCAACTTCCAGTACCAGCTCGATCAGCCGTTCTACCGCAACCTGATCTCGTTCCTGAACCTGGGGGCCACGTGCATGACGCTGGCCACGATGACCAGCCGGTTCGTCTTCCCGCTGATCTCGCTGGAGGGCCAGCGCTTCTGGGTGCTGGGGCTGGTGCCGATCCAGCGCCGTCATATAGTGATGGCCAAGTTCTATTACTCGTTCGGGGGGGCGCTGGTGCTGACGGCGTCGCTGGTGCTGCTCTCCAATTACATCCTGCGCGATTCGATTGACGTGCTGTGGATCCAACTGGCGACGGCAGCGCTGTTATCACTGGGCTTGAGCGGCTTGAGCGTCGGCATGGGCGCGATCTTTCCGAGTTTCAAAGAGCGCAACCCGTCCAAGATCGTCTCGGGCTTCGGGGGCACGTTGACGCTGATCCTGGCGATCACGCTGGTGGTATTCACGATCCTGGGAGAAGGGCTGCTGTGCCACCGTTTTCTCGTGCTGCGCGCGGCGGACGACCCGGCGCGGCTGGACGGCTACGTGCGGCCCATCTTCGTCGCGGTGATCGGCGGCGTGGCGGTGCTGAACATCCTGGCGGCGTACATTCCCATGAAGCTGGGGATCCGGGCGTTGGAGCGAGTGGAGTTCTGACAATGGACCACGTGGAGCAATCCGTCGCAAAGTTCCTGGAGAACCTGGCCGCGCGGACGCCGACGCCAGGCGGGGGCAGCGCGAGCGCGCTGGGAGGCGCGGTGGGCGCCGCGCTGGGCAGCATGGCTGCGGCGTTCACGAGCGGCGAGAGGTTCAAGGCCGTCGAGTCGCACGTGGCGCGGATCAGCAACGAGCTGGCCGCGTTGCGGCAACGCTTTGTCGAACTGGCGCAGAAGGACGTTGACGCATACTCGCGGTACACAGAGGCCCGCGCCCTGCCCAAGAACAACACGGCGGAGAAGCAGGCGCGCCGCGCGGCGGTGGAGGCCGCCCGGGAAGCCGCGACGGCCGTGCCCGAGCAGACGGTCGCGGCCGCCATGGCCGGCCTGGGGCTCATCGAGGAGCTCTGCGCCATCGCCAACCCCAGACTTGCCAGCGACGTGGCATCGGCGGCGTATTTCCTCGAGGCCGCGGCGCGCGGCGCGGGGATACAGGTGCTGGCGAACTGCCCGGAGGACGATACAAAAGAGACGAGCGTCAGGCGGCGTGCCGCCGTGACGGAACAGATCGCAGCATGCGAGGCGGCGCGCGAGCGTATCCATGCCACGGTGACGAAACGGTTGTGAGAAGGATGAACGATGGGTCATTGGTCATCTGCCAACGGTCGTTTTTCATCCGGCATCCGTCATTGCTCATCCGCCACTCGTCACGCATCGCCGGTTGCCTGTGTCGTAGCCTGTGTACTCGCGCTGAGCGCGCTGCCGGGCTGCAAGTCCACCGAACGCACAGCGCCGATGCCGGGAGCGGCGCTGCGGAATCCTCCGCGGGAGCCGACGGCGGACGAACGGCGTCTGCTGTTCGCGCAGATCGTCGAGGACGCGGCGCCGGATGCCTTCGAGGAGAGCGCCATTCTGGAAGGCGCGCCGTACAAGTTTTTCCTGCGTTCACTGGTGGACGTCAGCCACGATCAACTGCGCAAGGGCACGAACGAGGAGACCACATTCGAGAAGCTGCTGTCGCAGCCGGGCATGTACCGGGGACAGGTGGTGACGTTGCCGCGCGGCGTGGTGCTGGAGGTGTCCAAGGCCGAGCTGCCGGCAGATTACGGTCTGCCGCCCGGCTACAGCGTGCTGGTGGCGGTGTTCGTGGACGCAGCGCGCGATGTCTACGCGTTGCGCATTCTCTGTCCGCCGAAGTCAAGCCTGTATGAGAAACTTGACAAGGGGATCCAGGAGGATGCCGTGCCCGTGGCGCGCATCACCGGGTACTTCATGAAACTGTACGCGCGACAGACGGCCGATCCGAAGGAGCCGCCGTGGCGCAAGCCGCTGCTGATCTGCCCCGAGCCGGAGTTCTCGCAGGTGGCGGAGCCGCGCAAGGTATGGCAGGAGTTGATTGACACGAACACCGCCCGGTTCCTGCCCAGCCAGAGGATCGAGGCGGTGGGCGCGGAAGAGCGGATGGTCG
>JAPLOD010000835.1 GCA_026692735.1 Planctomycetota bacterium
CGCCGCAGGAAGCCAAGAGCCCCGAGGCACGGCGAGCCAGATGGAGGGCGCATCGCGATGCGCTAGCCGCCACCTTCACCGAGTCGGGCCTCACCGCCGCGCTCGCACTGGGCGCGTCCGACATGCGCCGCGCGCCGTACCTCGACGCCATGGCCAAGGCGGGCGCCCTGCTCCTCGTCAACCCCGACACGCGCCCGACCAGTTTCTTCCCGGTCGGCAACGAACCGCACGAGATCAGCGGCATGAGCCAGCGCATGATCCTCACGGCCCAGGCCAATGGCCGCTATCCGAACTTCGGCGGCTTCTGCTTCGGCTGGGATACCACCGGCTACGCCGTTGGCGGGCGCAAAGGCCTGATGACCTACTGGGGTTGGGGCGACAAGACCGAAGCGCTGCGCAACTACATCGCGCGCCAGGATCAATTCAAGATGGCTGAGTTCACCCGGCGCGCGAGGTTGCAGCCCGTCGCCGATTCCGAATACATCGCCTATCTCCTCTCCATTGGCCATCCGGAATTCGCGCCCGCCATTGACCTACCGACCAAGCTCTGGCTGGAGCAGGCCGCCCGCCACATCCAGCACGCCGCCGTCCGCCACGGCCAGTACTTCCCCTCGGCGTACGAGTCCCTCGATATCCATTACCAGTCCGCCTGGAACGACCAGGTTGGCGGGCCGGATTACGCCTACCAGTGGCTCTTCGTCGCCGGCCTCCTCGATATGCACCGCAACACCAGGCCAACCTGGATCAGCAACGCCTTTGGCGCGGTGCACGGCCTGTCGCAGGTCCCTGGGAAGTTCACTCGCGTGGCGGCTCACGGCCTGGCGTGGGGCGGCTCCGGCATCGGTTTCGCCTGCGAAGGTTTCAGCAATCTGCTCGGCGGCATGAACGCCGCCTCCGCATGGGAAAAGATCAAAGACCAGCCCGCCGGCCAGGATGTCCTCGCCGGCCGCGACTTCCTCCATCGCTTCGCCGCCCTCGCGATCGAAGGCCGCGGCGACCACGGCGTGGGCATCCTGTTTTCGAGGAGCCAGCTCTCGCGCCAGCACGTCGCCATGGGGTATGGCGTTCCGGCGTACAAGGCGTTCGTGGCGCTCACGCGGCTGGGCTACACCCCGCGGTTCGTGACCGAAGAGGAGCTCGGCGCCAACCCGGTCAGGGACGTCAAGGCCTTGATCGTCATCGGCCAGACCGCGCCGCTGACGGACTACGGCGCGGCCGGCATCGCGTCGTTCGCTGCGGCCGGCGGGCGCGTGTTCGTTGATGGTTCGTGCACCGCCAGTGTGCCGCGCGCTGAAAAGCTGGACCTGACGTTTCCGTTCACGATGCCCGGCAAGCCGCACAACTGGGCCGCGCCCAATATTGTCGCCGGCGACAACGACACGTTGCTGTACGCGCGCTGGCATGGTGAGCTTGCGCGTGCCTTCAGCCATGCCTTGGGCGACACCGGCCGCGTCCCATTCCGTTCGGAGAAGGGCCCCGACACAGAGGTAACGCTGACGCAGCTTGATGGCGGCGCTGACGCACACTTCATCGTTGCCGTCAACGATTCGCACGTCCACAACCAGGCCGACTGGCACCAGGTCCGCGAGAAGCTCACCGCCACCAAGGCCCTCACCGCTGACACGGCGGTCTATGACTGCACCGAGGAGAAAGCCGTCAGCGGGGCGGACTTCGTCTGCGACCTCTCGACCACCACGGCGCGGATCTTCGCCGTCTTGCCGCGCCCGATGCAGACCATTGACGTGTCCGCAACGCAAACGGTTGGCGCGGGCGGCGACCTGGTCGTGCATGTCGAGTTCCTGGGCGAGGGACAGAAGCGGCTTGCCGCGGTCCTTCCTTTCCACATCGCGGTGCTGCGCCCCGACGGCGCCGTCCACCAGGATTTCTACCGCGCGACCGAGCGTGACGGCGCTTTCTCGATGGCTGTTCCGATCCCGGCCAACGCTCCCCTTGGCGCGTGGTCGGTGACCGTGCGCTCGCAGCTCAATGGCGATGTGGCCGCTCTGCC
>JAPLOD010000836.1 GCA_026692735.1 Planctomycetota bacterium
TCTCACGGTAACTGTCTCCTCTCACAAGCATATCCTGAAGGTTCGCCGTTACATCCATCAGACCCATCAGGTTGCGCGGCGCCGCGGCAAAGCGGCCCCACGTGTCCCGCCAGGAACAGCCCAGCATCTTCGCCGCGCGCAGTACGCCCGTGACCGGCCGCAGCGCGGAACCGGCGAAGTTCGTCCGGCCGGGCTGCCGCACGACCTGGTCCGGCCCGACTTCCACTTCCAGCCAGCCGATCTTGTAGCGTCCCGGCGGCGCGCCCGCGGGCGCCACGGCGTCCGTGGTGTACCAGATGTGCGCGGCGTCCAGTTGGCGGTGGATGATGCGGAAGAGCGCCGGCGAGACGTGAATCTGATCGGGGATGAGCCCCACCATGAGGCCCGGAGTCTCAAAGACGCGCCACAGGATGTTGTCGTGGCGGTCGAGTTGCTGCGGGCAGCCGTTGGCCAGGTGCGTGAACGAGACGGCCCCCGCCGCCACCGCGGCGCGGATGGCTTCCGCGGACGCGTTGGTGTGGCCGAGGCTGACCCTGATCCCCTGCGCGGCGGCCTGGGCGATGGCCTGCAGCACGCCGGCGCGTTCGGGCGCCACGGTGAGCAGCACGGGATCGCCCGCGGTGGCCTCGCACAGTTCCCGGATATGCTGCGGCGTGGGATCGCACATCACCGAGGGGTCATGAGCGCCGCAGAAGCCCGGCTCCGGCGAGAGGAACGGCCCTTCGATGTGCCAGCCCGCGATCGCGGCCCGCAGTTCCGGGGACTGTGCGCGCAGTTCGCGGAACCGTTTGAGGCGCGCCAGCATAGCCGGCCAGGGGTCGGTGGTAATGGTCAGCAGAAACCGCGCGCAGCCGGCAGTCTGCAACTGGCGCGTGGCGGAGAGCAGGTCATCAAGCGTTACGCCGTCGCGCTGGAAATCCACGCCGCCGTAGCCGTTGACCTGCAGGTCGAAGAGCGCCGGGGCGAGCCACAGGTTCTTCGGCGCTACCGGAGCGAACTCATAATGCAGGACCCGGCCGTCGCGCCAGCGCAGCCGCGTGGGCTGGCCTGTGGCGTAGTGCCCGGCGTTGACTTTTCCGTCGTTCACGGCGCATGTCCTCAAGACCGGGCACGTATACTACTCTCGAAGCGCCGGGACGCCAAGCGCGGGATGAGGGACGGAGAGACAAAGGGTGCGTAGTCCTACTGTGACAGGCAGTGACCAGCGCGGCGGAGCCGCAGCCAAAGGGAGGCCAAGGGTTCAGGGTTTAGGGTTCAGGGCTTCGGAACAACAACGAATCGGGTGATCGGGTGAAGGAAGTCGTGATTCATCCTTCATGGTTCGTCGTTCGTTGTTCGTGGTTCATGGTTCGTGGTTCGTGGTCTTCCGCGACACGCGCTGCAGGCAGGCCACACGCCAGCACCACGGAAGTGGGACACGTTACGTCTTGCGTTTCGCCGGGCTGAAAGTAAAAGGAAGCCGCATTCCAACAGAACAGGAGGAATCCGGCGGTGGCCACGAGAAACCAGCAATGGCGGCGCACCAAGATCGTCGCCACGATTGGCCCGGCGTCCGAGGGCGAGCCGATGATCCGCAAGCTCATCGAGACCGGCATAGACGTCGCGCGCGTGAACTTCTCCCACGGCGACGCCGCCGGCAATGTGGCCGTCATCAAGCGCCTGCAGGCCATCAGCAGGGAGATGCGCAAGCCCCTCGCCGTACTGCAGGACCTGTGCGGCCCCAAGCTGCGCGTGGGCAGGATGGCCGGCGACGGCATCATGCTCACCGCCGGCGCGCAGACGACCATCACCACCGACGACATCGAGGGCACGCCGCAGCGGTTCTCGACGAGCTACGCCGGCCTTCCCGGCGACGTGACCAAAGGCGACAAAGTTCTCCTCGACGACGGGAAGCTCGCGCTGCGCGTGGATGGCGCGCAGGGGTGGGACGTGCACTGCACCGTCGTCAGCGGCGGGCTGCTCAAGTCCAAGAAGGGCATGAACCTGCCGGGCGTCAAGCTTTCAACGCCGTCGGTCACCGAGAAGGACATGAGCGATCTGCGCGCGGGCGTGGAGGCCGGCGTGGACTACGTCGGGCTCTCCTTCGTGCGCGAGCCGGAGGACATCCTGCGCGTCAAGCAGCTCGTGAAGAAGGTCGGCGCGGACGTGCGCATCATCGCCAAGATCGAGAAGCCGGAGGCGGTCGCGCGGATTGACGAGATCATTGACGCGGCGGACGGCATCATGGTCGCGCGCGGCGACCTGGGAGTGGAGACGCCTCCCGAGCAGATCCCGTGTCTGCAGAAGCGCATCATCAGCCAATGCAACCAGTTGGACCGCCCCGTCATCGTCGCCACGCAGATGCTCGAAAGCATGATGACCAACCTGACTCCCAACCGCGCCGAAGTCTCCGATATCGCCAACGCCATCCTCGACGGCACCGACGCGGTGATGCTCTCCGGCGAAACCGCCACCGGCCAGTACCCGGCCGAGGCCGTGGCCATGATGAACCGGATCGCGCTGGAGACCGAGCAGTTCCTGCTCATCAACCTGCACACCATCCCCAAGCCCGAGAACGTGCCCAACCGGATGCTCGACACCATCGGCCGCGCCGCGTTCCGCATCATCGAGGACCTCGACCTGCGGCTGCTCATCACCAGTTCCTGCAGCGGGGAGACGGCGCTGTTTCTCTCGAAGAGCCGCACGCGGGCGATGATCCTCGGCGCGACGAACAACGAGGCGGCGTGGCGCCGCATGAACCTGTACTGGGGCGTGGTGCCGGCGCTGTGCGTGAAGGAAGGCGGCATCCCCAAGGAGGAGTTCATGGCCGCCGCCGCGAAGGCGGCGCAGGAAGTCGGCCTCGTCTCGCCGGGGGAACAGGTCGCGGTGGTGACAGGCACGCCTATCTGCACGACGGACTCGGTGGCGAACGCGGTGGAAGTGACGAGGATTGCGGGATAGGCGCGAGATATGAATTATGAAGGATGAAGGATGAAGGATGAAGGGTGACGCGCGGTATGCGGGGGCGGGGAGATACATGGGCGCTCTCAGCATTTATCCGTGGTTGGTTGTCGCTTCGCGACCCCGATAGCGCTGCGGTCTATCGGGGCCACCCGCGTGGCACCCCGACGACGGGCGACACGGCTGTCCGGCGGCACTTCACGTTCCACGCGCCCGGGGAACAGACAATTTGGCAAAATGTCCTACGGCGCGGGTGCCTGGTCCGTGGTTTCTGGTTCGTGGTTTGTGGTTGGGTGTGCCTGCGGCACCCCGAAAAACGCTGAAGCGTCTTTCGGGGCCACCCGCGAGACGCTGGCGCGCGCCGCGGCACGTCCTGCAATCTGGCAGATTGCAGAACGTCAGTCCTTTTTCTCCGGCTTGAGGTTGCCGGCGCCCTTCAGGGCGCACTTGCCGTCCTGGCAGTTCTCCGCGCCGGAGATGGTCTTCAGATCAACCTGCTGCGCGGGCTTCTTCTCGGCGAGCTTGAGCCGCTCCGTGAGGTTGTCGTAGGTCTGCGCACTGCCGGGCAGCAGCAGGAACGTCGCCGCATGGAAGCCGGGCGACACGGGCGAGGACGCCCGTGCCACGGTGGGCCTCCGGGTCATCGCCGCGGCAAGCGTGTCCTTCTGCAGCTCGAAATCCACATCGTTCAGCGCACGCGCCTTGTCCAGCAGCTTGCCGGTTTCTGCCGTCTCGGCTTCGCGCTCCTTCTCGGGCTTGCCTGGGAACGCCGCCGCGAGGCCCTCGCCGACTCTCTTGAGGATGGCCTTGCGGGCCGCGGGCCAGCCGGCTTCGGGCACGCCGCGGACGTGCTTGAGCAGTTCGAGCTTGTTCTCGCTGACGGCCGCCTGTCCGACGCGAGCCGGGTCCTTGAGGTTCTTGGGCGGGACGAGGCAGCAGGTGAAATCGCCCAGCATGGATTGCTGAGCCGGGGTCAGGATTTTCTCGACCTCGGCCGAAAGCTTCATCACTCTGGCAATGCCCAGCGCGCCGTACGGGCCGCTCACATGCGCCGCGCCCATGGCCTTCTCGTTGAAATCGGTGCGGTCGAGCTGCTTGGCCGATGAGTCTCGGTTCGCGGGGTCGGAGTGGCACTGAGCGCAGCCGGTCTTCTGCGGGTTGTGAGCCAGAGACGCGCGGATCTCAGCGGACTCAATGGCGCGCGCCCGCTGCAACTGGCCCTCAAGCTCCTTCGACACCTCTCCGCCTTTGAGCAGCACTTCCTCAAGATCGCGGTAGGCCGCGCGGACCGTCGCAAGCTTGGGGCTGAACATGCCGTTCTCGGTGGGCGGCTTGAGCGCCACGGTTTCGACTTCTTTGGCGAGCCGGCGCAGGCGGACGGCCTGGTCCTGCGTGAGTTGCAGGCCGTTGATGAGGTTGATGGAGGAAGTGCAGATGATGTGGTAGCCCATCTCCCAGAGCTGCTTGTCCCAGGGCGCTTCGGGCTCTTGAGCCGCCACGGCGCCAGCCACCAGAAGCAGGAATGTGCAGAGCCAAGCTCGCGGTTTCATGAGTCAGTCCTCAGTTCCCGGCGTGTCGCACCACAGCATACCACGCACCTGCGTCTCCTGGAACACAAAACTCATGCCGCGGCGACCTGCCGGCCACGATTGTGTAATCCGTCCTGCGTTCGGAGATTACGTGATGAGGCAGCGTTGCATGCTGTGACGGTTTTCCAGACACTGACGGGAACCGCCACAGGGCGGGCGAATGGCGCTGTGGCACTGCGAGCTAGCTCGCAGTGCCACCCGTCCGGCGGCGCTGCCGACGTTGAGCGTAGGGCCTATAGCAGAGCTCCGCAGGCAGTTCTCAGTTCTGGCCGCCGCGGCGCTCGAATCTCACTTGAGGCCCAGCGTCACGTCGTTGGACACGAGCTGCCCGCCGGCCCAGTAGTTCGCTTCGATCAGGCGCTGCTGGTTGAGGCGCGGGCCGGGGCAATCGAAGTGCACGCGCACGCTGTACTTCTCGGACCCCTCGAGAACGATGTAGCCGTGAGGGAATTTCAGGCGCCGCACGTCCTTGCCAGCAACCGTCGCCCGCTCGAGCTCGACTTCCACGGCCAGAGGCAGCGTCCCGAAACTCGGCACCACGCGGACCAGCGGCAGTGGCGGCCCGCTGCCTTCACTCGGCACGCCGTAGGTCTTAGGCAACACCGTGGGCAACGGCGGCTGCTTTGCCGCACTGTAGCCCGACGCGCCTGTGCCGCCCGACTCGGAACCCGTCATCGGGCCTTGCACGCGCACTTCGTAGCCGGAGGCGGCCCGGACGACCTCGCCCCACGCTCCCTGTCCCGTGACGACTCGGATGTCGCGGTCGGTCAGGTTGGCCAGTTGCACGGTCAAGACACGCTTTTCGCCATCCTTCAGCGCCAGGCTGGCCGGCTCGAGGATAAGACGCAAACCGTTCACGGCGTGCCCGCCGCCAGTCAGTGCCGCGAGCGTGCGCGCGGCATTGGCGACCTCCCTGTCAGCACTCGAGCTGGCGGTCAGCAGTTGTGGGCGGGCGCTGTCGCCGGCCGCCAGCAGTCTGGCGAAGCTCTCGCGGCGCGTGTTGCGGCTGCCGGTGCCGGCCTGCTTGATCCACAGGCCGATCTCCTGGTCAGCGGGCGACTCAGGTTCCATCTCGGCGCCGGAGCCGCCTGCCAGCCTGGCCGTTTCGGCGACGATGGCGGCATTGGAGGCGTCAAGCTTGATGACGTTCTCATCACGGCCGCCGGTCTGCACGTGCCAGGAACCATCGGCACTGCGCGCCAGGAAGAGGAGCCAGCGCGCAGGGCCGGGC
>JAPLOD010000837.1 GCA_026692735.1 Planctomycetota bacterium
CGTTGTCGTGAAGAGCAGGCCCATCGTGGCTTTGGCCCGCTCCGAGGAGAGCTTGCCCTGCTCCACGCGCTTCTGAATGGAACCGGCGATCCTGTCCGTCCCTTTTCGAAGGGCCGACTCGTTCTCGTCGCGAACGATGACGGGGATTCCGGCGGTGATGATTGTCTGGGCGATGCCCGTCCCCATCGCGCCCATGCCGATGACGGCGGCCTTCGCTATCTCACGTGGTTTCTCATGTAGGGGCACGGCATGCCGTGCCCCTACTTTACCGGTGTCGCGGGTGGCGAAGAAGAGGTAGATCTTGTTCCGTGCGGCGGGCGTGTCCATGCAGTCCGCGAACGTCGTCTGCTCGGCGCGCAGCCCGGCCTGGAACGATTCCTCCAGCCCCGTCCTGACCGCTTCCGCGATCCTTCGCGGCGCGATGACTTCAGGCGGCACACGCGCCAGCAGCTTCTTCGCCCGCTCAAATGCGGCGGCGTTGAGACTGGCATCCTGGACTTTATCGGTGCGCAGGCTTGTCTTGCGTGGTGCAGGGCGGTTCTCCGAATCGTCCGGCGACCCGGCGGGTCGCGCGACGGCCCGAGCCGCTTCCAGGAGCGCGTCCCCCTCGCAGATCGCATCCACCAGCCCGGCCGCCAGCGCGTGCTGCGCGTCCACCGGCTTGCCGGTCAGCAGCATCGGCAGCGCCGCGTCCAGACCCACGAGCCGCGGCAGCCGCTGTGTTCCGCCCGCGCCCGGGTTGATCCCCAGGCCGACCTCAGGCATGCTGAAACTGGTCTCCCGCGTGCAGACGCGCCAGTGACACGCCATGGCCAGTTCCAGTGCGGCGCCGATCACCTTTCCCGCCACTGCGGCCACGACCGGCTTCCCCGAGTCCTCGACTTCCTGGAAGGCCTCCTGGCAGATTCGCGACGCGCGGATCGCGTCCTCGCGGCAGCCGATGGCACGGAAGATCCCGAGGTCCACGCCGGCGCTGAAGTGTGTTGCGTCGCCTATGATGACGATGCTCCGTGCCGCCGCCTCCCGGTTCGCCCGGCCGATGGCGGCACGGAGTTCCTCCAGCAGAGCATAGGTAATGGTGTTGAGCGGTGGCGCGCTGAGACGCAGCACCGCCACGCCGTCAGCAATGGTAGAGTGGATCATCCCAGCGGGGCTCTCCGACGAACAGCAGTGTGGCCTTCAGCGCCCCGTCATGATAGCTGCTGTCTACCGCCCGGGCACCTGCCAATTCCGCGAGGCCGGGACGCGAGCATCCGTCCCGGCCTCTCTGGACACGCGTTGTCGTTCGACCACTGACCGATCACTTCTTTGCCGCCAGCAGTTCCTTCGCTGTCTCTTCGAAGAACGTTACGCACTTGGCGACGTTGTCAACCAACTGCTGCCCGCCGCCGTATTCGTACTCGATGGAGAAGACGCCCTTGAAGCCCTGGCGTTGGAGCTCCGCCAGCATTGCCTTGGCGTCGCCCTTGCCCGTGCCCCACGGAACGTCGTGCCCGCCGCCCATCTTGTCCAGGTCCTTGAAGTGCAGGGAGACGATCCGGCCCTCGAGCTTCTTCAGACCTTCGAGAGGCACCACGCCCGAACGCATCCAATGGCCCGTGTCAGAGCAGGAGCCGATACGTTTGCTGCGGCCTTCCACCGCCTTCAGCACAATGTCTGGGTCCCAGTAGGGCGACGGCTTGGGGTGGTTGTGGAGTGCGATGTTGATGCCATACTCCTCGCACAGCTTGTCAACCGCGGGGAGGTCCTTCGCTGCCGCCTCGGAGACAATCGTCTCTATGCCCATTTTCTTGGCGAACTCGAACGTCCCCTTGTCCGCGCCGGTAACCCCGAGATTGACCAGCTTCACCCCGGCCGACTGCAGCTTCTGCTTGGTCTCCTCCATCGCCTCGGCGGACATGCCCGGGCCGATCCCCACGTTCGATCCTGGCTTGAGTTTCTGGCCGGGGAATGCCTCGACGTACCTGATGCCGACCTTCGCGGCCGTGTCCACCGCCTCGAAGAACGTCAGCTTGTTGAAGGTCCAGCACTGCAGAGCCAGACGCCAGCCAAGCTTCTCGGCCGCGGACTCGGTCTTCTCCTCGGCCTCCGCCCTCCCGGCCCACGAAAACATGCAGGCCGCGGCCAGCGCCACACATAGTGATGATCTCATCTGTTCCCCCTTTTCTTCCGCTTATCGCCCGGAACCTGACGCGCAGCCGAAGGGCCACGCTCATCGCCATTGTCTTCTACATGTACACCGTGAGCCGCCGTCCTGCTGCCTCGGAAAGCCGCTGCACGCTCGGCAAACCAAGTAAGCACTCGTCCGATTGGCAGTTCCGGGTACAATGCCTGCGCACTCGGGAAAGCAGTCCTTCAACCTCGATCAGGACAAGCCGCGAGGATGAACGTGACGATCTACTGTGTGAAACATCGAGTCGTGGCGGCCGCGCTGATTGCCGCGTTCGTCCTTGTGCCGTGGATCGCGGCAGGGGAAGCGCTCCCTCCCCGCGCCGGGGGAGTGGCGGGCGCCTCGCCCGCCGCCTGGCCGCCGCAGGTTGAGCAGGACTGGCTTCGCCAGGCCGAAGCCAGACCAGGCCAGACGCCCAGTCAGGCCAAGCCGGCCACCACGCGCGAGGATGCCGCGGGCGGGTGCGACGGCGCCAAGAACGGCAAGTACGGCTTCCACACGGCGCAGGAACCGAATCCCTGGTGGCAGGTGGACTTGGGTACGCCGCAGCCGATCACCAAGGTCGTCGTCTACAACCGCCTCGACTACGCGCCCGGCCT
>JAPLOD010000838.1 GCA_026692735.1 Planctomycetota bacterium
TCTTCATGGAGAAGCCCTTCGCGTCCGACCCCGCGGGCGTGAAGCGGGTCCTCAAAGCCGCCGAAGCCGCGGAGAAGAAGAATCTCAAGATCGGCTGTGGCCTGATGTGCCGCCATTCCTCGGCGCGCCAGGCCCTCATCCAGAAAATCCGCGACGGCGCTATGGGGGACATTCTGCTTTGCAGAGCGATCCGCATGGGGCCGTTCGGATATATGGGGCGGAAGCCCGCGAATGAGAACGAGCTCCTCTGGCAGATCCGCAACCGGATTCACGTCTTCTGGTCCGGCGGCGGCGTCTTCCACGACTTCTCCATCCACCTGGTTGACGAATGCTGCTGGATCAAGGACGCCTGGCCCGTCAAGGCCGAAGGCTTTGGCGGCCGCGTGCCCAACAGCCCCGATTGCGGCCAGAACCTGGACGCGTACTCCATCGAGTACACATTCGCCGACGGGGCCAAGGCGATGGCGTATGCCCGCTACAGCCCCGGCACGGACGGCGCCTTCGAGACCTTCGTCCATGGGACCAAGTGCGCCGCGCAGTTCTCCGGAGCCGTGCACGCGCCGACCGTCCACATGTACAAGGACCAGCGCACCGCGAACGACAACATCGTCTGGCGGCCGGACACGGAGAAGCGCAGCCCCTACAACGTCGAATGGGACGTGCTCCTCGATGCCATCCGCAGGGATAGGAAGCACAACGAAGCCACGCGCGGGGCGTACGCCGACCTGACGTTCCTCATGGGCCGCGCCGCCGTGCATTCCGGCAAGACCATCACCTGGGAGCAGGCGCTGGCCTCCAACTTCTCGATCTGCAAGGACATTGACACGCTGAATGAAAACAGCGCGCCGCCGATCAAGGCGGACGCGCAGGGGCGCCTGCCGGCGCCGGTCGCCGGCGTGTGGTCGGAGATCTGAGGGCCGGCGAGACGCCGCCCGTACCGTAGCATGGCCGTCTCGGCCATGTGCATGGGCGGGACGCCCATGCTACAGCCGGCGAGACGCCGGCGGTACAAGGCGGTCGAGGCGCCCCGCCAACCTACGACCCAAGAGCCTTCTTCACGTAGGCGATGGATTTCTCCACCGTCGTCACGTCCGCGACATTGTCCTCGTCAATCTCGATATCGAACTCCTCTTCCAGCGCGGCGATCAGCTCAATGGACTTGATGGACTCCATCCCCAGGTCGCGCACAAACTGCGCGCTCGGCACGACTCTCTCGAGAGGCACCCTCAGAATGCCAGCGATCACCTTGCGCACACGTTCGGTGACGTCATCGGACATGCTTCGTTCCTCCGTCATCGGCATCTTCCAGGCCGGGCCTCTCTCGCGTAACACCATCGAACCACGAAGCCCACGAAGCAAGAGGATACCGGCGCGCCGTTGCAGGCCCCTGTTTCCGGTCTTCGTGCGCTTCGTGGTCTATCCTTATCCCATGGCGGCGATCTTCGTCGTGAACTCCGAGACGCGCTTCGTGAGGGCCGCCAGCTCAGCGTTCATCTCCACCACGAACTTGTTGCCCGCGTACGTGCCCCGCACGGCCTCGAAGTCCGCCGTGCGCGCGTCGGGGCCGCCGTCCGCGCCAAAACCGATCTGCGTCACCTGGGAGAACTCGCGTTCCGCATCCGCCAGGATCATCTTCGTGACTTTGGTCCGGCAACTGAGGAGTCTGTTGGCCGCCTCGGCAAGAGCCGCACAGGCCATTTCGTGCGGTTTGACCTTGAGGCGCTCTTCCCACACGGAGGCCACCCAGTTCCACTCGTCACGCTCGTAGGCCGCGTGGCAGGCGGCCAGCCGGGCCTGCAGCGTCTCCAGGTCCGCCACCGCGCCCGATTCCACGTCGGCTGCCAGAGCCGCGTAGCGGTCGCGCGCGACAAGCAAACCGCACAGGTCGAGCCACTCACGGTCTTTCGCTCCGTCCAGCTCCGGCGCCAGGAGCTTGCGCACGGCGTCGAGTCCCTGCGCCAGCGCCGGCTCGGCTCGCGCCACCAGCTTCTCGGTGAGGTACGTCTCGAGCGCAAGCGTGTAGTACTTCGCACCGCTCTTCAGGATCAGGCGCCTCACCAGCGCGCCGTTGACGTTGACCTCATCCACGGCGCGATCCGTCTCCGCGGCCAGCTTGCCAAGAAGCTTCTCCCCGCGCAACAGGCGGCCCGCGACGTAGGGGCTGAACACGGCGGCGTTGACCAGGTCGCGCTTCACGGAAGCCTTGCGCCGGTCGCGCGCCAGCCACTTGGCGCCATCGCGGACGGTCCCGACGGTGTAGAGGTTGTAGCCGGGCGTCACGTAGCTCTTGTTGCCGTGGGCTTCGATGTAGCTGAACGGCAGGTCGCCCAGGTCGAAGGTGGCCATGTTCTTGCCGATGACAACCGAGAACGGCCCCACGCGGCACGGCCACAGCAGGTAGCTGAAACTGCCGGTCTTGCAGCCGCGCTCCAGGATCCCCTGGTGGAGCGGCCCGAGCTTGTACATGTGGTTGGACTGGTTCGTTCCCGAACCGGCGTTGTAGAAGGAGAAGAGCGCCGCAATCAGCAGCGTGGACTTGTGGTGCGTCACCGTGAACGGGCCGCCGAACGCCGCGCAGCCTTCGCCGTGGAACGCCTCGCAGTTCGCAAAGAACAGGCACTGCTCCGCCGAGAACTGCTTGCCGATCCTGCAGCCCTGCCCGACGTAGCAGTGCGCCAGCAGCGCGCCGTCCGTGACGGACGCGCCCTCGGCCACGATGAAATCGTGCGCGACCACGGCGCTGCCGATGACGGTGGGCGCCTGCGGTTCACTGAGTATCGTCCCGTTCCCGAGTTCCGCGGCGCCCCAGACCGTGGCCATCGGCCCGATGGCCACGTTGCGGATGGTCTGCACGCCGCGGACCTGCGCATGGGCGCCGATGGTCCCGCGGCCCGCTTTCGCCCTGGCGACCCTCGCGGCGATCATGCTCTCGATCTTCCGGATCAACTCCGGGCGGTGCCTGTGCAGCGACAGGATGTAGGCCACCTGCGCGCTCAGTTCGGGGTACAGCGTCACACCGCGCCCGCCGCCTTCGTTCAGCGCGTCCACGACCGTGCCGCAGCCGAATGCCGCCCCCGGCGTGCTCTCCACCACGCCCACATCCTCGACGACCGCGTGGAGCAGCGCCGCGCCGTGAACGACCGGAACCGGCAAGGACTTG
>JAPLOD010000839.1 GCA_026692735.1 Planctomycetota bacterium
GATCGGCGGCGGTCGCATCGCCGCATGTGACCCAACGGGTTCGCTCCGCGGCCGCTGGCGTGCCGGGGAAGATGCCCGCGGTGTGCCCGTCAGAGCCGATGCCAAGCAAGAGCAGGTCGAAGAACGGCAACCGGTCGGAACGGCGGTGGAAGTGTATGCGCAACAGCTCCTCGTACCATTCCGCGCAACTGGCCGGGTCTTCGTGGTCGGTCGGGATCGGGAAGACGTTCTCGGCCGGCACGAGAGCCTTGCGCAACAGGGCCTCGGAGACCATGCGGCAGTTGGAGTCAGGATGATCGTGCGGCACGTGCCGTTCATCGCCGAAGTAGACCCTGGTCTTCGCCCAGGGCATCCGCGCCACGAGCGGCTCGGCGGCCAGCAGCTCATACGTCGCCATCGGGGTCCTGCCGCCGGACAGAGCGACGGTGAAACGCCCCGCCGCGGCAACGCGTTCCTGCGCGAGAGCAACGATCTGCTCCGCGACCGCGCGGCTCATGGCACGGGGGTCTGGGTAGACCTTGCGGACAAGAGTGGTCCCCATACACGCCTCCATCAGAGTTACAAGTTACAGGTTTCAGGTTTCAGAGCAGCGCTGCGCACATCTGTAACGTGAAACTAGTAACCTGTGACCTATAGTCCAGTTTTAGGCGACGACGCTGGAGTGTGCAACCTATTTCAGCAGTTCAACGCAAAGCAGTTCCTTTGCGTCACGGAGATAGAGTCTGCCGTCCACATAGGCGGGGTTGCACCAAGTCTGGCCGCAGACCTGCGCGCGCCCGATCTCCTTGTACTCCTTCGGGTCGGCGGCGAAGAGGATCAACTGACCGGCGTCGGTGAGCATCAGGATGTTCTTGTCCATGACGATGAACGCCGCGTGGGCCTTGCCCGGGTCCGTCATGACGCAGCCCTTCTTGTCCCACGCCAGCTTGCCGGTCCGCACGTCAATGCAGACGATGTTCTTCGCTGGCCCAAGACCGTAGAGATGCTGCCCCACGAGGACCGGGCTCGAGAAGTTGATGCCCATCGCCTTCTCGGTCCACGCCGTCTCGGCCCGTAGCACGGCCGTCTCGGCCGTGGCCGCGCCATCCTTGGCGTCCTTCGCGATGCGGGTGGCGATGAGGCCGAGCGTGTGCGAGGCGACGAGAACGGTGTCATCCGCAACAACGGGCGTCGTGATGTGGCGTCCGAAGGCGGTCTTCATGGGCGGCGAGCGCCAGAGCAGCGAGCCCTTGGCAGGATCCACGCCGATCAGGCCCTCAACCGTGAACGCGATGGCCTGCTTGACGCCGCAGAGCGTCGTCAGAAGCACGGGGCCATAGGCGGTCTGGTCGTTCTGCGACTGCCAGACCACGTCGCCTGTGGCCTTCTTCATGCAGACCAGGCACGCGCCCTTGGTGCCGCCGACGCCCACGATAATGTTGTCGCCGTCAATGACGGGCGGGCCGGCATTGCCGTGACGGCTTGCGCCGGTGGCGGCGCCCTTCTCGCCGATGAAGACGGCGCCGAAATCGGTGGTGAAGTTCTTTTTCCAGATGACCTTCCCGTCCGCCATGCTCAGGCACTGGAACTCGCCCCTGCAGGACTGCGCGTACACGCGGTCGGCGTCGGCCAGCGGCGTGCAGCGCGGCCCAGAGACGAAGTTGTCCTTGAAGCAGGCGTCCAGGGTGGCGCTCCAGAGCTCCTTGCCTGTGGCGGCCTCGGCGGCGTGGACGGTTTCGTTGCCCCCCTGGTTGTCCAGGTAGAACACCGAGCCTTTGGCCACGACGGGGGAGGCGTAGCCGTCGCCGATCTTGGCGCGCCAGACGACCTTTGGTTCCGCGGGCAGCGCGGAGGGCATGGGCACGCCGGCCGCCACGCAACCGGTCTGTGCGGGGCCGCGCCACTGGGGCCAATCGGCACGTAGTACGGCCGTCTCGGCCGTGGCGCGAGGGGCGAGAACGACCAGG
>JAPLOD010000840.1 GCA_026692735.1 Planctomycetota bacterium
CGGCCGACGCCCGAAGCCGCACGTCCCGCAGAGGCACACGCGCGGCCGTCAGTGCCTTTCGGATCGCGCTGACAATCCGGCGCGCCGGAACGCCGCGCCGGCAGC
Organism: Planctomycetota bacterium; assembly: GCA_026692735.1. Lineage (GTDB taxonomy): Bacteria > Planctomycetota > SZUA-567 > H5-PLA8 > H5-PLA8 > JAPLOD01. The sequence continues at coordinate 106 of JAPLOD010000840.1, forward strand.
CCACACCGACGATTGCTGTCTTGAGCGCCTCCGTTGTCGTCGTCACCACGGGCTCCGCGCCGATGATATTGGCCACGCACAGCGCGAGTTCGTTCGCGCCGCCTTCGTGCCCGGACAGCAGGCTGATGGCGAACCTCCCGCCGGCGTCCACCGCGACGACTGCCGGATCGGACAGCTTGTGCTTCACATGCGGCGCCAGGGCTCGCACAACCATGCCGCACGGCGCGTAGTACACCAGGCCGTCATAGGCGCGGAAGATGCGCGCCGTCAGTGCCATGATGCTGCTGAAGCGGGTGACGCGCGGGTGCGGCGGAACGCCGGCGGCCTCATGCACAAACACGTCCGCAGACGGGAACTCCCGCGCCGTGCGTGCGGCCAGCAGCGCCGCTTCCTTCGAAAGAGCGACAAGAGCGCATTTCATGCTGGAGCGCCTCTGCGGTGGCCGTGTGAGAACCGCGCATCGTACAGCTTCGATGCGGGCAGGCCGCCCTCCAGCGCGCGGCCCACGATGATCAAGGCGGTCTTGTTGATCGCGGCCGCGGCGACCTTGCCCGCGATGTCCCCCAGCGTGCCCGTGATGATCCGCTGGTCCGGCCACGACGCGCGGTACACCACCGCGATGGGACAGTCGCTCCCGTAGTGCGTCGTGAGCGTCTGCGCGATCGGCTCCATCTTGTGGACCGAGAGAAAGAGACACAACGTTGCGTGCGTCTGCGCCAGGCGGTCAAGCTGCTGCTCCGGCGGCACGGGCGTTCTGTCGCCGATGCGGGAGAGGATGATCGTCTGCGCCACTTCGGGCGCTGTCAGTTCCGCGCGCAAAGCCGCCGCCGCGGCCTGGAAGGAGCTGACGCCGGGCACGACCTCGTACTCGATGCCGGCCTTGTCCAGTTCGCTCATCTGCTCGCGAATGGCGCCGTAGATGGAAGGGTCGCCCGAATGCAGGCGCACGACATCAACGTCCCGCTTCTGGGCCGCGACGCACAGCGCCGTGGTCTGCTCCAAGGTGAGGGCGGCCGAGTCGTGCCGCTCCGCGTTCGCCGGCAGGAGCGCGAGCACGCCAGGGCTTACGAGCGAGCCGGCGTAGATGCAGAAGCGGCACGTGCGCAACAGCCGCTCAGCCTTGCGCGTCAGCAGTTCGGGATCGCCGGGTCCTGCTCCGACAAAGTACACTCTCATGAATGTCGTCTCCCAGCTCCCTTCGTTCCACATGGGCGGGACGTCCATGCTACGGCGAGGCCGCCTGGCCGGCCTGCACCAGAATCACCGCCAGGTATTCCGCCTCCGTGCCCGATTGCCGCAGGCGCCGGAGATCGGTCTCTACGCGTTCCTTCGGCAAGCCGGCTCGCGACACGAGCACGCTGCGCTCAAGCACGCCGCATTCTTCGAGCACCTGCAGGATCTCCGGCAGCCGTTTGCCGATCTTCATCAACACCACAGTGCCGCCGGCGGCGATCGCGCGGCGAATCTGGTCGAGGTCGTCCGACGTCGGCACGATGGTGACAGGGCTCTTCTTCTCGCCGACGGGGAATCCCGCCAGCGCCGCCGCCGCGCTGAACGCCGTCACGCCCGGCACCGTCACGATGGGCGCGCCCGGAAGTTCCTGCCGCAGCGCGCGCATGAGGTAGATGTAGGTCGAATACAGGAACGGGTCGCCGAGCGTCAGGAAGCACGCGTCGTCGCCGTTCGTAAGGACCGCGGCGACCTGGCGCGCGGATTCACGCCAGCGCTGGTCCAGCTCCTGCTCGTCTGTCGTCATGGGGAAGACCAGCTCATGGACGGCGGCGGCGGGACGCACATGTCTGCCCGCGATGGACAGCGCCAGGCTTTCGGAAGCCGTCCGCGCTTTGGGAACGAACACGTGCCGGCAGCGACTGAGAATACTCGCGCCCTTCACGGTGATCAGGTCAGGATCGCCCGGCCCGATGCCTATGCCGTACAGTGTGCCCGGCGTCATGCGAGGAGACCTTTCTTGACCAGCAGAGCAATCGCGAGCGAAGACACCTTGAGCCTCCGCAGTCTCGCTGCCGGCACCTCGCGTACGCGCTCGTTGCCGAGCGTCAGGTTCTCACACACGAACACGCGATACTCCTTGCCCAGGTTCCTCGCCAGCGTCGCAACCCAGACAAGAGAATCCCTCCGGCCAAGCAAGATCGCAAGCTTGTCATACCTGGAGCGAGTGCGCGCGCCCAGCTTTGGCGCCTCGCGATGCGTGCTCAGGATGCGCGCGTCGAGCCAGTCCAAGCCGAGGCGCGCAAACGCGACCTGCACGGAACTGATGCCCGGGATCAGCGTGCAGGCTTCTCTCCCAAAACGCTTGAGCACCGGCTGCGCGAAGCTGCACAGGCCCGTGTCGCCGGTCACCAGCACAGCGATGCGGCGCCCGCGGCGCGCAG
>JAPLOD010000841.1 GCA_026692735.1 Planctomycetota bacterium
AAGTCATTCTCCCGTGCCCTGAGTGCGCCGCGCAGCGCGAACACCTGCGGGTACTCGGGGTTCTGCGCGGCCCAGCGTTCGAGAGCGGGCTTGACCTCATCGTACTTGCCGAGGGAGATGCCGAGGTTCAGCCAGTTGGTCATGTGCGAAGGCCATTCGCGCGTTTTCTGCACGACTTCGCCCATCAGGCGGAAGGCTTCGGCAAGGTCGTTCCTCTGGACAGCCTTGCGCGCATCGTACACCAGCGACTGCATCGCACAGACGCCCAGCCGCCGGGCGGTGGCCATGTCCTGTTCGGCCCCCTCCGGATTGCCGGCGGAGAGCCGGTTCACGCCGCGGATGGCGTAGCGGCTGCCGTTCTTCGGCTCCAGCGCGATGGCGCGCTCCAGGTATGCTGCTGCCTCGGCGCTGGCTTCGGCGGTGTGCTGGCGCCCCGCGGCGAGGCACAGCCACATGCAGATCTCGGCCTGCCGCGGCGCCAGGTCGAGCGCGTCCTTCAACGCGGCGATGGCGGGCTTGCGCCACTGGGCGGGGGCCAGCAGCCCGTCCTCGAGGCTCTCGGACAGCACGTAGCCGACGGCGAAGTGCGTTTCCCAGAGGTGCGGCCCCCGCTTCAAGGCTTCCTCGGCGACCTGCCGTGCCTCCCGCAGCTTGCGATGACGGCCCAGGCGGAATGCCCGGCCGACGAGCGCGAGCGGATCGTCAGCGCCTTCTTTCTCGGCCAGAGCGTAAGCGTCTTCGGCCTCCGCGTAGAATCCCGCGCTGTCGTACGCCAGACCAGCCGCGACGATGGCGTGCAGGTTGGTCCGGCCCGAGATACCGATGCTCAGCTCATTGGCCTTCAGGTACGCAGCGGCGGCTTCGACCGGCAGTCCGCTGGAGCGCAGCGCCTCGCCCAGCGCAAACTGGGCTTCGGGGAACTCGCTGTCAATGGCCAGCGCCTCGCGCAGCAGTTCGGCCGCGCGCTCGGACAACTGGCCGCGCATGAGCGAATCCATGGCTTGCGCGAACGGGCCGAAGGCCTTGAGCCGTTTCTGCGCCTTGTCGGCCGCAGCCGCGACGGTTCGCTGTTTCTCGCGTTCCGCGTCTCGCGCCTGGCGGTCTTTCTGCGCGACAAGGATGGCGGCGGTGGTGATGATGCTCAGCAGCACCAGGGCCGCCGTGGCGGCAATGGCCACTCCCCGCCCGTGGCGGTGGGCGAAGCGCCGCAGGCGGTCGAAGACCGTATCGGGCAGGGCGCTGATGCTGTCGCCGACTGCATAGGCGCGCAGGTCGCGGAGCAGTTCGTCAACGGACGCGTACCGCTCGCGGCGGTCCCGGGCCATCGCCTTGCGCGCGATGGCGGCCAGAGCGGGGGGCGCCTTGCGTCCTCCGGCCGTGCGCGCCAGCGGCGTAAAGCGCCCGTGCACGGCCTTGGTGACGACCTCGCGCACCGACTTTCCGCTGTAGGGCGGCTGGCCGGTGAGGATTTCGTAGAGCAGCGCGCCGAGCCCGAAGATGTCCACGCCTTCGTCGTTGGTTTCGCCCGCGGCCTGTTCGGGCGCCATGTATTCGGGCGTGCCGACGATGGTGCCGTCGAGCGTCACGTCGTTGCCCAGGTCCGCGGGGAGCGAGTCGCTGCCTCTCTTCTCCTGCGGTTCGCCGAGGACCTTCGCCAGCCCCCAATCGAGCACCCACACCTCGCCGTGTTTTCCGATCATGACGTTGCTGGGCTTGAGGTCGCGATGGATGACCCGGCGCGAGTGCGCAAAACTGACGGTCTCGCAGACGCGTTCGAAGATCGCCACCAGGCGCGGCAATGGCAATTCGCTGCGGACGGCCGCGTCGCCGGCGTGCCAGCGCTCCAAGATACTGTTGAGTGGAAAGCCGCTCACCAGCTTCATGCTGAAGAACTCGCGGCCGGAATCGTCCCAGCCGAGGTAATGCACGGGCGCGATGCCCGGATGCTCGAGCTGCCCGGTGATCTGCGCTTCCTTGATGAAGCGCATGCGCTGGGCGGTTCCGGCGTGGACATCCGGCCTGACGATCTTGATGGCGACGTCGCGTTTGAGAGCGTTGTCGCGGCCCTTCAGCACCGTGCCCATCCCGCCGCGCCCAATGAGCTGGATGACCTCGTACGGCCCCAGCGTCTCGGGCAGAGGTTCGGCGACGGGCCGCTTGCCGGTTTGCGCCGGCGGCGCTGCCGCGGGGGGCGGAGCGGCGGCAGCGGCATTACAGTATAGGGTCTCTTCGCCGAGTCCCGCCAGTTCCGGTGCCGGTGTCTTGCCCATACGCCGCTCCTGCGAATGTCCGATCAAGTCGGGGATATGACGGAGATGCGGCGAAAATGCTTCCGCATTCCCGCTTCATCGTCCGTCTGCCCAACACGCACTTGCACGCGGCTGGCGCGCCTTCTAGCCTTGGCGGAACGATCTGCGCCCTTGGGGTCTCTATGTCGTATGAGCAGCGTCTTGGGATAGCCGCAACCCGCAGCCGGCTTACCGGCGCCCTGCTTCTCCTGCTCAGCATGGGGGGGCAGGCTCTCTGCGGCGAGACGTCCGCCGTCGCGCCGTGCAACCCGGAAAAGCTCAAGGCCGTCGCGCTCCTCGGCGACCCGCGCTTCCGGCATGCGGGCAGCGTGACGTGCATCCTCTTCACGGCCGACCGCAAGCGCATCCTCAGTGCCGCGCGCGATGGCACCGTGCGGCTGTGGGACCTCGCCACCGGCAAGGAGCTGCGGCGCTTCGCGCATTCCAAGGAAGACGTGTGGTCCGCGCTCGTCCTGCCGGACAACCGGCGCCTGGCGACCGCGGGCGAAGACCAGCGGATCACGCTGTGGGACCTCGAAACGGGACAGAAGCTCAAGACGCTGGAGGGGCACAAGGAGACCATCTTCCGTCTGGCTTTCGTCCCCACCGGCAGCCGTATCGCGGCCGGCGACCACGCCAAGCTCGCCAACCTCTGGGACACCGAAGCCGGCGCCATTCAGAAAACGTTCAAAGGACACACGGACGCCGTGTACAGCATCGCCGTCATGCCCGACGGCAAGAGCATCGCCACTGGCAGCAGCGACAAGACGATCAAGCTCTGGGACCTTGAGAGCGCCGAATGCCGCCAGACGCTCACCGGCCATTCGAAGGCCGTCCACACGATCGCCCTGTCCCCCGACGGCAAGCGCCTGGCGAGCTGCAGCGCCGACAGCACGGCAAAGCTGTGGGACATCGAGGCAGCGAAGGAAGTGTGGAGCGCGGCGATAGGCGAGGACGGCAGCGTCATCGCCTTCAGCCCCGATGGCAGCCGCGTTGTGGTCTCGGCGGACGATCGCACGCTCCGCGTCCTGCAGGCGGCGGACGGCAAGGAACTGCTCAAGATCGCCGTGCCCGGCGCCTATCATTGGCCGGTCCTGTACTCGCCGGACGGCCGGGAGATCCTTTCCGGCGGCGACGGCCTGATCTACCGTTGGGACGCGGCCACGGGTAAACGGCTCTTTCCGCCAGACCCGTACCTCGGGCATCTCGGCTCGGTGCGCAGGCTCGCGGTCCTTCCCGGCAACAAGCTGCTCAGCGCCGGCGCGGACGGCAAAGTGCATCTGTGGGAGGTCGCGAAAGTGTGCCAAGGCGGCGGCGAGCAGGTCGGCGCGTGGGACACCGGGAACAAGTACGTGAACGCGATGTGCGTGTCGCCCGATGGCGCGCGCGTGCTGACGGGCGGCGACGGCAAGAAACTGCGGCTGATGGAGGCCGCGACCGGCAAGGTGCTCAAGGACCTCGACGCCGGCGCCACGATCAACGGCGCGGTCTTCGCCTGCGGCGGGAGACTCGCGGCCACTGTCGGCGACGACAGGAAGGTGAACCTTTGGGACCTTGAGGGCGGCGAGAAGAAGGCCACGCTGGAAGGGCCCACGGAAGGTCTCACGGATGCCGCCGCGTCCCCCAACGGCTCGCTGGTGGCCACGACCTCACGCGACAAAACGGTCACCGTCTGGAGTGCCGAGGGCGCCAAGCCGGTGATCGTGCTGGAGTGCGGCGAAAAGGCCGCGAGCTGCTGCGCGTTCCTGGCCGACGGCCAGTCGTTGCTCGCCGGCGCGCAGGACAACCGCCTGCGCCTCTGGCGTTCGCCCGTGGCCATACGGAACGCGACCCAGGCGCCCGCCACGGCCGCGCAGCTTGACAAATGGATTGCCGCGCTGTCCTC
>JAPLOD010000842.1 GCA_026692735.1 Planctomycetota bacterium
CTGGTCTTCGAGCCGGGCGGCACGACCGAAGCGCGCTGCTCGGACAAAGGCGTCTTCTCGTACCAGGGAACAAACGACTTCGGGCCGGTGATGCGCCTGATCGCGTACCTGCCGGGATACCGGCCGCTGCATGTGGATCTGACGGCGGCGGGCGCCTCGTCGCGCGGGCTGGCCCTGCGGTTGGAGAAGCAGCAGTATGGCGGCGTCGCGGTCACCGTCTGCGACACTGAAGGAAAGCCCCTCAAGAGCGCCGCCGTGGCAGCGCAGCCCGGAGGATACTCCGCGCGCTTCCGCCAGAGCGGCGGCACACGCACAGGCACAACGGACAAGGCGGGGCGCGCAGTGCTGAAGAGCCTGGCCTGCGGCAAGCGGCAGTTCATGGCGGTGCGCGACGGCTACTACCTGGAGAAGCCTGTCGAGGCCGAGGTGGTCGCGGACAAGGTGACGTCCGTGACCATCGCCTTGCGTCGCGGGGTGACGCTGCAAGGGACCGTCGAGGCGCCTGCGGGCGTGGACCGGACCAAGGCGCTGGTGCAGTTGTTCCGTGAGAACACGGACACGGCGTTTGGCAATGGCTACCAATACTGTGCGCTGACCGCCGCGGCGGATGCCCAGGGCCGGTTCGAGTTCAGCGGCCTGGCGCCGGGTAAGATCAGACTCAGCGTACAATGCCCCGGCATGGTGGCCGCGGAGGAGTCGAGCGCCATCGAGCTGACGGAGAAGACAGCCGCCGTCAGCCTGAAGCTGGTTCCCGCGGGCGGCTTCAGCGTTGACCTGGGGCCCGCGGCTCGCGGGATGGGGTTGTACCTGATTGCTCCGGGCGCCTGGGACCCGGCACGGCCCGCCACTAGCCCCCGGCTTCAGCCGGGGGTCGCGACGCTCCCCCAGTATTTCTACCCGGAGCACACCGCCGATTCGGAGGGGCATGGCGAAGTCTACGGCGTGCGGCCGGGGCTGTACGACTTGCTGCTGATCCCGCGGGATGAGTGGTTCCACGAGCAGGATCGGACGAACTGCGTCGTGAGCCGCGTCATTCCCGGCGTGAGCGTGGCCCCGCCGCCGGGCGGTCCTGATAAACTTGAGCCGCTGCGGGCGCCATCGCGTGGCATGGGCCTCCTGGCCCATGAATCAGGTGGCCGCGTTACGGGGCGCATCGTGCTGAAAGGGCCCGCCGACTGGCGTGAGGACGAGAGAGCGCTGGGGTGGCTCCGCCTGGCCGTGGTGGGCGATTCCGCCGTCGGCAACTGCACCTTCGCGCTGCCCGATGCGCTTGACCCCAAACGTGTGCCGGTCGTGGTCGGCAAGCCGCCCGAGGGGTTCCGGCTGGACGGACCGGGTGAGTTCACGGTGTCTGGCCTGCCGGGGGGCGGGGGCGAGTACCGTGTGTACGTGGCGTATCCGTCGTATGAAAAACAGCGGGGCGCGTGGGACACGCAATGGGTCGTCGTCGGAGGCGCGCCGATGCGGGTATTCCGTGTCGCGGACGGCCAGACAGTGCACCTGGGCGATATCCCGCTGGAGTTGCCGCCGTCGTTGCGCGAGCAGATGCGCCGGCAGCGCCGCGAACAGAACGAGTGGCTGACGCGCCAGAGCTTCGGCAGCGATATTGGCGAGGACGCGGAGCCGGCGTTCCAGCCGTAGTTCAGCGTCTCACTTGCTCGACTTCCAGGACCAGCGCCTGATACGGCGGCAGCGTGATCGTGCGGCGGAAGGATGCTTCTTCCTGCGCCGGCTGCCCGACGCCGTCTTCGGTGCGGGGTGTGACGGCCAGGCGCGTGCCGGGCTTGAAGCCGTACCGTGCGCCATCGAAGACGAGTTCGGCGCTGAGTTCCTTGTCCAACACGTTCACGAAGATCAGCGCCAGGCGGCCGTCTCTCGCGCGCCACGCACCGCACAGCAGCGCGTCGGTCGTGACGGGCCATTCGCCGGACCATTGCCAGTCCGCGGTGACTTTCGGGATCTCGCCCGCCAGCGCCGGCACGCGCGCCATGTCGCCGCTGGAGAAGTAGTCGCGCAGCGCGTACCGCAGGCGCGCCATGCGCCGGATGAACGGGCCGCCGACAGGCTCTTTGATGATGGTGGGTTCCATCCAGCCGATCTGTTCGCCAAAAACCAGGCTCTGCGCCGCCTTCATGCGCCACGCCAGGTCTTTCGTCTTTCCGCCGCCGTACGCGCGTCCGAACATCTGCAGCTTGCCGCCGTACACCGCTGCGAAGAGCGGAATCTGGTCCTGGTACTGGAAATTCCACGTAAGGTAGCCGTCGAGCCAGCGCGTGTACGGTTCGGCATTGCATTCCGTGGTCAACATGCGCTCGGGATAGCGCTTCTTGGCGCGGCGGCGGCGATCTGGTCAATGTAGACGCCGTCCACGCCGCCATCCGGCCCGAACAGGCGCAGGACGATTTCATTCACGGTGTGCTGCCAGAGCGGCGTCACGGGGCACATCGGCGCCAGCTTGCGGCCCGAGCCGTATTCCTCGATGTAGCAGGTTCCTTTCTCGTCCTTCGTCGCGGCGGCGATGGCGTTGTTCTTGAAATCATCGAGGCCGCTGTCCCACAGGCGGCCGTTGATGTACGGCATCACGCGCACGCCGGCGGCCTGGAGTTCGCGGACTCCCTCGGTGAAGCCGGGCTTGGCGGGGAAGTAGTGCGGGTAGCTGTTGTCGAACGGAATCTGGTGCCACGTGTACCAGTGCAGGCCGACGGGCACGCCCATGTATTCCACGAAGGCCTTGACGGTGCTGACGACGTGCTTGATGTCGCCGCCGGTCTGCGCCCAGAGCGGCAGGTCGCGCATCCACTGCGGCGTGTCGTTGCGTTCGCCGGCCGGCGGGCACCACTTGGCCTCGCGTTCCACCCAGCGTTTGTAGAGTTGCGCCGCGTCGAACCAATCGCCGTGGAAGGTCTCCATCACGACGGCGCCGCTCGTGCGGAAGCTATTGCCCTGCACGCCCATGTTCTCGGCGGGCACGTTGAAGGAACAGGTCAGGGCCGCAGCGCCCGGCGCGTGTTCGGCGCGAAGCTCCTTTGTTCCGGCCAGCGGATCGTGCGCCGCGAGATAGAGCCCGCAATCGTCGTCGTAATGCGCGAAGAACTGCATGGTGGCGGCGCATTCCGGATACAGGCCGCGGTAGCTGACCGGCCTGGCGAGCGGCGCCACGACCAGTTGGCCTGAGACGAACGGGTAGACGAAGCGGTCGTCGAGTTCGGACGGTCCGATGCGCCCCAGCGCCACCTCCGGGAAGCAGACGCGCCACAGGCCCCACGTCTTGCTTTCGTTCTCGACTTCCAGTTGCCATGTGGCGCGCGAGCCTTCCAGTTCCACCTGCGCTTTGACCTGGATGCCGCCAAAGCGCGGATCGCTGGGCTTGCGCCAGCGCAGCGCAAGCTTGGCGTCGCCCTTTTGCGTCAGTTCCACGTCGTCCCAGTCGCACGCGGGGTCGAGCATGGCGGACTGGCCGTCCTGGCTCCGCAGTTCGAGGTTCCAGAGTGGCGCGGGCGTGGCGGCGAGCAGTTCGCGTTCGCTGTGCAGGTCGAACAGGCTGACGAACCTCAACTCGTTCTTCTCCCGGGCAAAGCCCAGCCCGATGTGGCCGTTGTCGGCCAGGCTCAAGCCATCCCTATGCGCGCCAAACCACGGCACGGCATCCCGGGCGTCACGGCCATCGCCAAGTGCGCGCACGAGTGCGGCCGCCACGGTGTTCGCTTCGGCCAGCGCGCCGCCGCGGATCTTCCGGTCAAGCTGCGCCAGCGCCCACGCGAACCGCCCGCGCCGTTCTCCGCGCGGCAGGGCCGAGATAAGCTTGCGCGCCTCATCTACACGCTTTTCGAGACCGGGAACCATAAGAATTACCTCCGCAGCAGCAGCGTTCTGCGCTGCCGCTTCCACCAGGTGCAAGCCCTGTTCCGCGCCCCGCGCCCCCGCGCTGCCGAGCCACAATTGCGCAGAAAACGCGCGCGCCGTAGTGTTCCACTGCGCCCATGGGCCGTGGACGTACATGTAGTTGGCGTCGCCGTCGTAGACGAGGGCGTGTTCGCCGCTGAGGATGCCCAGGACGCTCTTGCCGTCGGTGAGCGCCGCCCACTCGTTGCCGTTGTAACTCTTCTTGTCCGCTTTGAGCGTGCCGGTGTGCCACGGCTGGCCCGCGGCCCAGTTGGTGAAGGTCCCGGCGCGGAAATCCATTTCGAGGAAATGCAGCTCGTTCCAGGCGAAGGGTTCACGCTGGGTGACACGGCCCTCAACTCGTACCAGCGGCGAGTCGGCGACGTAGGTGAACGTGTAGGCGGCTTCAGGCTGCGAGGGAGGCCGGGCGTCCTTCTGCATGTACCGGGCGCGGACGAGCACTTTGGCAATGAGGGGTCCGCCGACGAGGAGTTCCACTGCAGGCTTGGGATCGCCGGCGAGGGAGAAGCCGCCCTGTTTCGGGTCGTGCACGCGATCGTTGAAGGTGAGCTTGTCGAGGACGGCGTCCACGCCCTTGACCGCAATGCGCGATGGCAGGCCGGCCATTGTCGCGGGGTCGTGCGTCACTGAGAAGTGGCTGTTGCTGACGGTGATGCGCCCGTCTGTGTTCTGTACGCGCAGTCTTCCGGTACTTTCGGGGTCGAACACCGGCCGCGTTTCGGTGAGATAGACGCGCACGCGCTGCGTGGCCGCGGAGTCGGGGAGGTAGAAGCTGACGGTTCCGGCCATGGGAGAACGAGGACCTGCTGGGTCGAACTGGCAGAGCAGGGGGATGAGTCTGTCGCCGGATTCCAGCTCCGCGGAAGGTTTTGGCGCCGTCCCACCGGCGCCAGGCGGGGCAAGCTGGAGAGCTCGCCCCACCTCCGCGAAGTCCACGGGCACGGAGACGACGTGTTGCGCGCCCTGGACGACGGAGACGACGTTCTGCGTGCCCTTGACGATGATGAGCGCGTAGGGTTGCGTCTCGCCGGCGGGAAGCGCGGCCGAGAGCAGCCCAAGCAGCACAAGCGTCAGTCCTTTATATGAGGAGCGCATGGTTGTACTCCACTTATCGCGTGAGTTAGCCGTCGCACTTCGGTCGTCCGCTGTTAGCAAGTACCCCGCTGGAGGCTTAAGAGACTGCTTCAAAACGCATCATCGGCGTCTGCTTGCGGCGGCCTGCACATGAGCGGAGGAAAACGCCAAAACGGTGTTGACTCTGCAAGCTCGACTTGTAGAGTGCGCTGTCGTTGGGGCGGTAGTCCCACCTCCAGGGCTTGAAGGCGGGAGGAAACCCGTAAGGTCAGAGCCCGAGGGTAGCTCGTGGTGCGGCGGAGAGCGTCGCGCTGCTGGGTCGAAGCCAAAGGGTGCTTGGGAAAGGCTCACGGCGGGTCAGTAAGGACGCCGCGACGGCCTTAACCGCAAGTCCCTTGGGCGTCGATTTTTTTGTTGTCCAGGGGTTGAGCGTGGCTGTCTGTCCTTAAGTAGAGCAATCCGGCGGGTTGCTGGACTGCGGGACCGGATGGCAAGGGACGGACGATGAATATCCCGGTGTTCAACGAGGAAGGCAAGGAGGTCGGCACGGTGACCTTCGATGAGAAGCTGCTGGGCGAGAAGGTACGCACCAAGCTTTTGCATCAGACGATCATCGGTTACGAGGCCAACCTGCGCTTGGGCACGCACAAGGTGAAGTCCAAGGCGGAGCGACATGGGTCCGGCGTCAAGCCGTGGAAGCAGAAGCACACGGGCCGCGCGCGCGCCGGCATGAAGCGTTCGCCGCTGTGGCGCGGCGGCGGCAATACCTTCGGTCCTCACCCGCGCGACTATCACCAGATCCTGCCCGTGCGCATGCGCCGTGAAGCCCTCAAGTCCGCCTTGCTCTCCAAGATACGCGACCAGCAGCTCAAAGTTATTGACTCACTCACCTACGACGAACCGGCGACCAAACGCTTCTACAAGACGCTCAAGGCCCTGGGCCTGCATGAGGCCACGTGTCTGGTGGCCGCGCGGCAGCCCGGCGCAGCGCTGGTGAAGTCCGTGAGGAATATCGAAAAGGCCCGTCTCATCCCCGCCCGGAACCTGAATGCCTACGACCTGCTGAAACACAAGAACCTTCTCCTGACCAGAGACACGCTGGAGCACATTGACGAGGTAGTGAAGGCATGAGCAGCCATAAGCGGGCCGCCACACTGCTGACCGACGCCTACGCGATCCTGCGCAGGCCGATCCTGACAGAGAAGAGCCACGACATGATCTCGGCGGGCGAGGAGACGAAGAGCGGCCGGTACACGTTCGAGGTGCACCCGAAGGCGACCCAAATGCAGA
>JAPLOD010000843.1 GCA_026692735.1 Planctomycetota bacterium
GGCCTCGAGCCGCAGTTCCCGCCGACCACCGGCGAGGTGCTCGTGCTCGGGAAGCCGGTGGTCGGGCCGGGCGCCGACCGCGGCATGGTCTTCCAGGAGTACACGGCGTTCGACAACCGCACGGTGCTCGACAACGTGGCCTTTGGGCTGGAGTGCCGCGGGATGAGCCGCTCCGAGCGCCACGAGCAGGCCATGCGCTGGATCGGCAAAGTCGGCCTCGATCCTAAGCAGGACGCCTTCAAGTACCCGCACCAGCTTTCCGGCGGCATGCGCCAGCGCGTGGCCATCGCCCGGTCTCTGATCCTGAACCCGCGCATCCTGCTGATGGATGAGCCCTTCGGTGCGCTCGACCCCATGACCCGGCTCCGCATGCAGGACCTCTTGATCGGTCTCTGGCGCGAAGCCGAGACCACGGTCTTTTTCGTGACGCATTCCATCGAGGAGGCGGTGTTCCTGGGCGACCGCATCTACCTGTTCTCGAATTCGCCGGGCACGATCATCGAGCAGTCCTTCGCGCCGAGGCCCGCCGCCCCAGCCGTCGAGTCGCAGGCCCGGCCGGAATTCACAGAACGGGTGAGGTATATTCGCTCGAAAATCGCTAAAATGGAGCACGACGCGGGAATCGTGTGATCTTCGGCTTCCGGAGCTCCGGTTCCCGGCCTGCAAGTGGCGACTGACGATCATGGCGGGGAAGGCGAGCTTCGGCACCTATCTGAAGGCGGTGTTCCTGAACCACTGGAACCTGCTGTTTCTGGGCGCCGCCGTCGTTGCGGCGCTCATTGCCCCGGGCACCGATGTCACGCTGCCGCTGCTTGGCGCCGCCGAACTCGCCTTCGTAGTTACCGTCGCCTCCAACCCGCGCTTCCAGCGCGCGGCGGATGCGCGAGCCGCCGCGGCGGAGACGGCCAAGAGCGCCGGTTATCTCACCTGGCGCTTCAACCAGCTCTTCTACTCGCTGAGCAGCGAAGCGCAGCAGCAGTTCAACCAGATGCGCGCCCGGTGCGAAGCCCTGCGGCCTGCGCTGCAGCCGGATTCGGCGCACGGCGAGGCGAGCATAGACGCGTTCACCAGCTCGCAGATCGGCGGCGTGAACAAACTGCTGTGGGTCTACCTCAAGCTGCTCCACACCCGCGCCACGCTCGAGAAGTTCCTGCGCACCACCGATGAGAACGAGATCATCAACCTTGAGCAGACCAGTCGTCTCCGGCTGGAAGCGCTGTCCAAGGACAACAACGACCCGCTCGCCGAGAAGAAGCGCCGCAGCCTGGAAGATACGCTGGCCACGGCCACCACGCGCCGCGAGAACCTCAAGCGCGCCAGGGACAACCGGGAGTTCGTCGAACTGGAGCTGGAGCGGATCGGCGCCAAGCTCACGGCGCTCTCCGAGTTGGCCGTCAACCGCCAGGACCCCGCGCTCATCACCAGTGAAGTGGACGACGTGGCGCGCAGCGTGGAGAGCACCGAACAGGCCATCGGCGACCTGCAGGTCTTCACGGGCTTGACTCAGGAAGACGTCCAGGCGCCGCCGATTCTCAATGCCCCGCCGCAGCGCGTGCGCGCGTAGACGGGGCGCCTCGCCCCGTTCCGTGACTCCGCAGCCCCGGCTGGATGGTTACCCGCCCAGGAGCGGGCGCAGGGCGCAATACAGCAGTGACGCCATGAGCGCGCTGACCGGCAGCGTCAGGATCCAGGCGATGAAGATGTGCCCGGCGATGCCCCACCGGACGGCCGAGGCGCGTTGAGACGCTCCCACGCCCATGATGGAGGACGAGATCACGTGCGTCGTCGAGACAGGCGCGTGGAAGGCGTGCGTCGCGACCTGGATGACCATCGCCCCGGCGGTCTCGGCGGCAAACCCGTGGATCGGTTTCAGCTTGATGATCTTCTGCCCCATCGTCTTGATGATGCGCCAGCCGCCGGCGGCCGTGCCTAGAGCCATCGCGGTGGCGCACGTCAGGATAACCCAGAGCGGGATGACCATGCCCTTCGGCCCCTGCGCAATCACCACGCTGGATGGGCCGGGATGCTGGGCATAGTAGCTGACCAGCGCCATGGTGATAATGCCCATCGCCTTCTGCGCGTCATTGCTGCCGTGAGAGAAGGCCATGCTGCTGGCGGAGATCAGTTGCAGGCGCCGGAAGAGGCGGTTCACGGATGACGGCGCGGACCGGCGCACCATCCACAGCAACAGGATCATCATCACGAAACCCCCCGCCAACCCGAAGAGCGGGGAGAGGATCAGCGCTGTCACCACCAACAGGACGCCCTCGGTGTTCACCAGCCCCCAGAGCGTCGTGCCAAACGGATCGCCAAACTGGCACATCCGGTAACACAGCGCCGCGCCGACGATGCCGCCGACCAGCGCGTGCGAGGAGCTGGACGGTATGCCGAAATACCAGGTGATAAGGTTCCAGATGATGGCGCCACCGACCGCGCAGAGCACCACCGTCTGGGTGATGGACGTCGGGTCGGCGATCCCGCCGCCAATCATCGCCGCCACCCCCGTCCCCGCGAAGGCGCCTCCGAAATTGCAGATCGCCGCGAGGAAGATGGCCGTCCGCGGCGTCAGGACGTTCGTGGAAACGACGGTCGCAATGGCGTTCGCGGTATCGTGGAAACCGTTCACGTAATCGAAAATGACAGACAAGACGATAACGGAGACGAGAAGAACGAAAGTACTATCCATTCTTGACCACCACCGATCGGATGACGTCCATGACGTCCTCGCAGGCGTCAATGCCGTCTTCCATCCCGTTCAGGATCTCCTTCTGCCGGATCAGCTCGATGGGGTCAATCATGGTGTCGAACAGGCTTTCGACCCCCTTGCGGTAGATCTTGTCGCCTTCATTCTCCAGCGAGTTGACGTGGATGACGTGCACCTGAATCTCGTCAACGTTGCTCAGGTTCGGAAGCACGGCAACGCACTTGGCGATCTCGTGCGCCGCCTCCTGCGCCACGCGCGCCAGTTCCCGCATCGGCTCCGTGACCTGCTGCAGCTTGTACAGCACGATCTCCGCCGCGCAGCGGTCCATCACGTCCAGCACCTCATCCAGCGCGGAGGTGAGCGCGTGCAGGTCCTCGCGGTCTATCGGCGTGATGAACGTCTTGTCCAGTTCGCCGTACATCAGGTGGCACAGCTCGTCGGTCTCGTGCTCCTTGCGCCGCAGCGCCGCCGAAATTCTCTGGAAGTCGTCAATCCCCTTCGCGGCTCTGAGCTCCGCGTAGATATCCGACGCCGCCTCCACGTTGTTGGCGATTGAGTTGAGGTAAACGAAGAAGCGGTTCTCGCGTGGCAAGAGCCACTTCACCATGCGGTCAAGTATCACTGCTGCTCCTTTGGCAGCCCCGTAGTCACAGGCTCAGGCTATATGCCTACGCCAAACGATCGCGGGGCGCAAGAGCATTCGCGCGCCTTCGCCGCGCCCGCATGCCGCCGCGCTCGCGGTGTGCCCGCGTGTTACGAGTTGCGTGTGCGCCGAAGCTGCCGGCGCCTCGCTGTGCGCCTGCCCATTCTCACGGCAGTTCCGCCAGGTGCGCCGCCACGTCCGCCGCTGACGGGTGCTTCGCCAGCAAGCCGGAGAAGTCCCTCTTGTTCTCGATGGCCTTCTTGACCGCGGCGGCCAGCGTGGTGTCGCCGACCAGGTTGGAGCCGGCGAGCAGGTTGTCGCGGAACACGAAGCTGTGGTACCCGCTGTCGTGTTCGGCGGCCACGACCGTGTAGCTCCCGTCGGGGGCCGTGAACTGGCCGATGCTGACAGTGTCCAGCCCCAGCACCTTGAGCGTATGCGAGCGTGGCACGCCGCCGAACTCAACGTTCAGGCCCGCCGCGTTCATCCCGGCGATGCTGCCCTGGTATTGCGCCACACACCAGTTCCCGTACAGCACGCCGAGGTGCTCCGCGGCGTCGCCCGCGGCAAAGACGCGGGGGTGCGACGTGCGGAGCCGGTTGTCCACCACGATGGCCTTCTGGACCGTAAGGCCTGCTTGCCGGGCCAGGCTGCTGTTGGGGCGCACGCCGGTGGCGAGAACCACCAGGTCGGCGGGCAGAGCGGCCCCGCCCTCCTGCAACACAACGCCGGCGACCCGTTCGTTGCCCGCGAATTCCTTGACGTGCACGGCCGCGCGCAGCTTGATGCGGAGTTTCACCAGGTGCGCCGCCAGCACCGCGCCCGCTCTGGCATCAAGCTGGCTCGGCATAAGATGGCTGAAACTCTCCACGACCGTCACGTCCACGCCGCGCCGGGCCAGGCCGCCCGCTGTTTCCAGGCCGAGCAGTCCGCCGCCGACGCAGACGCAGCGGCAGCCCGGCTGCGCCGCGGCCAGAATCCTGCCGGCGTCAGCGATTGTGCGCAGACTGAGCACGCCGGCGCGCTCCGCTCCCGGCACCGGCGGGACGAAGGGATGGGCGCCGCTGGTGAGGATCAGCGTCTGGAAGGGCAGGCGCTTGCCCCCGCGCAGGCCGATGGCCAGGCCGTTGAGGTCCACCTCCGCCGCTTCGGCGTCGCGCAGCAGCTCGATCCGTTGCTCTGCGTACCAGCTTGCCGGATGGACCGGCAGGTCTTCCCGTTCGACCTCGCCCGCCAGATACCGTGTCAGGTTCAGCCGGTAGTACGGCAGCTCGGCCTCTTTGCAGACGAGCGTCACGCCGGCGTCAGGCGCGGCTCTGCGGAACGCTTCCGCGGCCGAAAGGCCGGCGATGCCTCCGCCCACGATCACCACACGGCCGGCGCTGCTCGAGACCGCCGCCGGACGTTCCTCCGTGGCCTGCGGCTCAAACTCGGAGCTGTGCGCGCCGCAGACGGGGCAGCACTCCGGTAGTTGCGGCCCGCGATGGATATACCCGCACACGGTGCAGCGCCAGGCTTGGGTGGAAGAAGCGGCCACACGATTGCGTTCCATGCTCACTTCACTTCGGCAAACCTGTCCTTCATAGCGCCGCAGACCGGACACTTGTCCGGTGCGCTGCCGACCGCGGTGTGGCCACAGACCGAACAGACGTAGATCGCGGACTTGGGCAGGTCCTTGCTGGCCTTCAGTGAAGCAAGCGCCTCCGAGTAGAGCTTGCGGTGGGTCTGCTCCACCGCCATGGCGTTCCTGAAGCTCATGACGGCCGGCTTGTTGCCCTCGGCTTCGGCTGCCGCGACGAACTCAGGGCACATCGTCTGGAACTCGTAGCCTTCTCCCTCAATCGCGGCCTGCAGGTTCTCAGCGGTGGTCCCGACTCCCTTCATGACGCTTTCCGCCTCGGCCGCGGCGCGGAAGAGCTTGGCGATCTGAGCAAGACCGTCCGCCTCCGCTTTCTTGGCGAAGGCCAGATATTTCCGGTTGGCTTGGCTTTCTCCGGCGAAAGCCGCTTTGAGATTGTCGGCAGTTGCCATTACTGTCCCCCCTCTATCGTAGGTTCGGCACCAACACGGGTGGCCCCACTGGCTTTCTACAGTATCCGCGTCCCGTGGCCACGGCTTGGGAGACCGTGCCCCCCCGCGGGTCCGCATCAGAGTTTCTCGAGCTTCGCCAGGCTCAGTAGCAGCAGTTTCGGGCCACACTTGCGGAAGTGCACTTTCGCCTTGGTGGACAGCCCCGTGCCGGTGATCGCCTCCACGGTGCCATCGCCGAACTTCGGGTGGTGCACGCGGTCGCCGACGTCCAGCATGGACGGCTCAGTCTGGCCCTCGCTGGTGTCCAGCAGGCGGTCCACAACTTCTTCCAGCGCCGGGTCGCGGCGCCTTGACGACGTGCGGCGCGGCGGCACCTTCTGCTCGTTGCCGAAAACCTCAGCCACCTCGCGCTCGAACCTCCCGAACGCCTTCACCTCCCGCTCCGCCGTCTCCCGCGCACCGCGCCCGGCGCGGCCCAGGCCTTCAGCCCACAGCGGCTTGCTGCGGTCGTGGATTTCGAGCAGCTTCTCCGTAATCTCGCTCAGGAAGCGCGAGGGCTGCGCGATGTCCGCGGCGCCGTAGCGGCGGCGGTAGACGGCGCGCGACAGATACAGCTTCTCTTTCGCCCGCGTCATTCCCACGTAGACCAGCCGCCGTTCCTCTTCGAGCGCCTTGGCCTCTTGTTCGGACGACCTGTCCTCGAACGGGCCCCCGCTGCGCAGCAGCGGGAGCAGGCCCTCTTCTACGCCGGTGATGAAGACCACGGGAAACTCCAGCCCCTTGGCCATGTGCAACGTCATCAGCGTCACGTATTCCTTCTCCGGATCGTACTTGTCCGTCGGCGCCATCAGCGCGACCTTCTCGAGGAATCCCGCCAGTGAAGCCTGACGCTGGCTCAGCTCCTCGAGACCGTCGTACGCGCCCGGCTCCGGCGGCGGGCCCTCCGGCGCGCGAACCGCCGCGGGATCGTTCTCCTCGTCGAACTCGGCTGCCGCGTTCACGAGGCCGTCCAGATTCTCGACGCGCTCCATTTCCCCGGACTCGACCAGCGACTCCCGCAGCTCGCTGCGTTCCAGCATGGTCTTGACGATGTCCGCCACGGGGTACGGTGGCAGGGCGCGCAGCTCCTCGAGCAGGCCGACGAACCCCGTCAGGCCCTGGCGCGGCTTGGGCTTGAACGTCGCGATGAACGCCGCGCCTTCCGGCCCGGACAGCGTCGCCAGCAGGGAAGCGCCCGTCTTGAGCGCCTGCTGCTCGATCAACGCCAGGGCGGAATCGCCCACGGCGCGGCGCGGCACGTTGATGATGCGCCGGAACGACACGTCGTCCTTCGGGTTGACCAGCAGCCGCAGGTACGCCAGGGCATCCTTGACCTCGCGCCGCTCGTAGAAGGTCACCCCGCCGATGATGATGTGCGGGACGTTGTTCTTCAGGGCTTCTTCGAGCGCGCGCGACTGAGCGTTGGTGCGGTAGAAGACGGCGATGTCGCTGTAGCGCCGGCCGGCGCGGACCTGCTCCTCGATGTGCCGGGCCACCTCGTAGGCCTCGAGCTGTTCATCGGCGGCGACCGTCTGCAGGATGTGCTGGGTGGAGCGGTAGTTCTGCTCCAGCTTCACGATCTTCGCCTCGGGGAAATCTTTCTCAAAGGACAGGATGTTGCGCACGTCCGCGCCCCGCCAGGCGTAGATAGACTGGTCCGGGTCGCCCGTCGCGCAGACGTTGCGGTGCTTCTGGCCCAGGAGCTGGATCAGGTGGTACTGGCACCGGTTCGTGTCCTGGTATTCGTCCACGAGGACATAGCGGAAGCGGTTCCGGTAACGCTCGAGCACGTCCGGATGGTCGGTGAACAGGACGACTGCCTGGCGCAACAGGTCGTCGAAATCCAGCCCCTGGTTCTTCCGTAGCGCGGCTTCGTACTCTTCGAAGACTCCGCTCAGCACGCGCTCATGGAACAGCCCCTGGGGCAGCTCGTCGCCGCGCAGCGTGCTGTTCTTCGTCCGCGAGATCGCCTGCCGGACGTTGCGCGCGGAGAAACGCTTGTCCTCCTCCAGGCCGAGGCGCTTGACGATATCCTTGACCAGCGAGAGCGAGTCCTCTTCATCGTAGATCGTGAAATCACGCGTGTAGCCCAGGACTTCCGCTTCGCGCCGCAGCACCCGCGCACAAAAACTGTGGAAGGTGGAGAGCCATACGCCGGCCTGGCCCACGAGGTCCTCGACGCGCCGCCGCATTTCCGCGGCCGCCTTGTTCGTGAACGTGATGGCCAGGATTTCCCATGGCCGCGCGCCGTGAGCGATCAGGTTGGCGATGCGGCGCGTGACCACGCGCGTCTTGCCCGAACCCGCTCCCGCCAGGATCAGCAGCGGGCCTTCCAGCGTCGCTACGGCTTCGCGCTGGGGTGGGTTGAGATCGGCGAAAACGCGCTCCTCTGTCTCGTTCATTATCGTAGTGTAGCTGGCTCGTTGGCTATTGGCCATTGTCGTTTGGCTGTAGCGCGGGCGTCCCGCCCGTGCACATGGCCGAGACGGCCATGCTACGGATCATGGCGTTCTGCGCGTTCTGTTTCCGGTTTTGATGGTAGATTCCGTTTTCCTAGACAAATG
This sequence comes from Planctomycetota bacterium, assembly GCA_026692735.1. Classification (GTDB taxonomy): domain Bacteria; phylum Planctomycetota; class SZUA-567; order H5-PLA8; family H5-PLA8; genus JAPLOD01. Next base: position 7,982 of record JAPLOD010000843.1, read on the forward strand.
TCACGAGAGGCGTGCTCTTAGGAGTGTGGAGAGCTGAATGGCGATTCCGGCAGATGACGCGCTGCTAGGGGACCTCGCCGCGGGCCGGGAGGAGGCGTTCGCGCAGCTCTACGACCTCTGGGGCGAGCGGCTCCTGCGCGCGGCGCGTGACATCTGCGGGTCGCACGAGGATGCCGAGGACGCCGTGCAAGACGTGTTCACCGGCTTGGTGCGGGCCGGCCCGGCGCTGGCGGGAGTGAGAAACCTGAAGGCGTACCTCTTCTCGGCGCTGCATCGTGCGACGCTGCGGCGCGCGGAGAAACGCAGGATCGAGCACCCTATGGACAGCGCTGGCATCGAACCGGCAACGAAGACGACGCCCCCCGCGGCTGAGGCCGCCGACAGGCTGCACCGCGCACTGGACGCGCTGCCTGCTGAACAGCGCGCCGTTGTCGCGCTGAAGGTGGATGGCGACCTGACCTTCGAGGAGGTTGGCGCGGTTCTGGCCGTCAGCGCGAACACCGCGGCCAGCCGCTACAGGTATGCCCTCGCGAGGTTGCGCGCGGCGCTGGGGCAGGGAAGGGAAGCGCAGCAGACGGAGCGGACCTGACATGGCGGACGACGAGCTTCCTCCAGACCTGCGCGGGCTTGAGGCCATCCTGGCGTCCCGCCCGGGGCCCGATGCCGGCGGCGCGGTTCGCGCGCGAATCCTCGCCGCGGTACACCGGGAACTGGCCGCGAAGGAACGCCGCACGCGATGGAGTTTCTGGCGCTTTGCCGCGGGGCTGGCCGCCCTGGTGCTGCTGGGGCTGAACCTCTCCAGCAGCGCGGTGCATGACACCGAGTTCAGTGTGGGGCGGACCGCCGGCGCTCAAGACGATCAGGCCGCGGTGGCGCAGATACGCGACCTGCTTCCGGGCTGTTCGGAGGAGGAAGCACGCCGGCACGTGTTGCTGTTGCGCGCCCGGGCTCGACTGGTCAGCGCGCCGGAACTCCGCCACGCGCGGCCCGGCGCGGGGGACAGCCTTTAGGCTGGAAGGAGCATGGTATGGGATACGGACTATTGTGGCTCGAAGGCCTTGCGGCCGCGCTGTTGCTCGCGCAGGCACTCGGCGTCCTTTCGGGTGCCGCTCCAACGGCGACCGCCCTTGCCCAAGCCACGGCGCC
>JAPLOD010000844.1 GCA_026692735.1 Planctomycetota bacterium
GGAGTTTCGCTTTGCCCTTCGCGATGAGCTTCTTGTAGCGCTCATACTCGGATGGGTCGTCCTGCTCCATCTTCTTGTACGCGTCCTCGTCTATAACCTCCACGGTCCCTTCCGTCACCGCGACAGGCGCCGTCCCGGCCGCTTGGGCGACCGCGGCCTTCCGAGCCTGGATGCGCGCGCGCACTGCGGCCATTTCCATATCCCGCACCTTCTCATTGAGGGCGAGGAATTCCTTCTGGGTGTTCTTCAGCATCTGGTCAGCGTGCGTGCGCTTGTCCTCGAAGCCCTCGTAACTCATGTTCCACTCATTCGCCGCAGCCCAGGCGTCCCGGGCCGCGCCCAGCAGGCGCTGGGCTTCCTGAAGGTCTTCGAGCTTATCGCTCTTGGCCTTCTCGCGGGCCTGCTCATACTCGTCGTCCGCCTTGTCGAAGTTCTCAACAATGGGCTTCGCGTCGTCCGGCAGTCGCAGCACTACTTCACGCCGCGGCCCAAACCACTTCTTCCATTTGTAGGCGAGAACTTCTCTCTTCATGACGCCGACGGCAACACAGGCCAGGAACAGGCCGAGACACGCCAACACTGCAATGGCCTTGGGCAGACTCCTCTTGGGCGGTGCGGCCGGCTTGCCGGCTTGTGCTGCGGCCTGCCGCTGCCGTTGGCTGGCAGTGCTGCCGGCGGCGGAGGAAGAACCCGAGATGCGCGCGGACTTGCTTGCCATGACGGGTGCTTTCTTCGACACCGGCTTGATGGCCGGGCTGGTGGTGGTGGCGGGCGAGGTTTCCGTCTTCCCGTTCTTGCTTTCCGCTTTCCCGTTTCCTGCTGCTGCCTTCTGTGCTGCGGCTTCCGGTTTCTGACTGTTCCCTGTCGCCTGTGGTGGTGGCCCCGCCCCCGCGCCGGTTCTTGAGGCGACAGCAGCGGCGGCCACGGCCCCGGCCGCCGCTACGGCACCCGTGGCCACAACAACCTTGGCGGCCCCTTGGTCGCGGCTGCCCTTGCCTTTGCGCTTGCGTGCGGGTTTCTCGTCCTCGGCGCCCTCGTCCTCGTCTTCCTCTTCGTCGTCCTCCTCTTCGTCGTCCTCCTCTTCATCGTCCTCCTCGTCGAGGTCTTCGTCGTCTAGATCCTCGTCATCGAGGTCCTCGTCGTCCAGGTCTTCATCATCCGAATCTTCTTCATCGAGGTCTTCGTCGTCGAGGTCCTCGTCCTCCAGGTCCTCTTCCTCTTCCTCTTCTTCCTCCTCCTCTTCTTCTTCCTCTTCTTCCTCCTCCTCCTCGGCGTCTTCCTCTTTCTCCTCTTCCTTCTCCTGTTTCCCCTTGCGGCGCGCCAACTCCTCCGGGTCCTGCTTGCGCGCAGGGCCCGTTGGCCCCGGCGGCTTCTGTGGAGGTTGGGCCGCTTTTCCTGGCAGTGCCATGAACTATAGCCTCCTGTGCTCTTGCCGTGCCTTCGCCCGAAACAACACACTCCGACTACAAGACTTCGAGGCTGCCGTCAACATAAAAGTGGCGAATTCGAGTTGGCAGCCCACCCACCCATATTCCCGCACTCTCCCCCTCACGCTTTTGACGCCGCAACCATGCGGGCGGTCCTGCCAGTTCCGAGGCGCCGGCGCAGCAACACTAGTGGTTCCAACAGGTTACGTATGGTCTCATGCAGTTCGTTCTCGTCGTGCTGAGCACGCAGGCTCAGCCCGAACGTCAGCGTCTGCTCATCCAGAATCCGCACGCCGCGCGTCTCCGGCAACCCGCGCAAGGCGCGGTCGGCAGCCTTCAAGTCCCAGTCATGCAACTTGAAGACGAGCCGTCCCTTTTCCTCATTGTCCAGGCCCACGTACGGCACCCGCGCCAGGCGCGCCATCCGGCGCAGCTTCGCTTCGCTGAACATGCGCTGCACGGGCGGGGGCAGCGTTCCGAAGCGGTCCACGACTTCCGCTTGCAGCGCCTCAATGTCGTCATCGCCGCGCGCGGCGTCCAGGCGCCGGTACAGCTCCAGGACCGCGCGGTCATCTTCCACGTAGGTTTCGGGAATGTACGCCGCCCCTTTCAACTGCAGGTTGACCTCGATCTCTTCCTCGCGCACTTCGCCGCGCAGCTCCTTGACCGTGGCCTCCAGCAGCTTGCAGTACAGGTCGTACCCGATCTCCGCGATCTCGCCGGACTGCTCGCGCCCCAGGACGTTCCCCGCGCCGCGAATCTCCAGGTCCTTGAGCGCAAGCTGGAAGCCCGCGCCCAGCTCGTCGAACTCCTCCAGCGCGCGCAGGCGCCGCAGCCCTTCGGGCGTCAGCGCGGTCCTCTCCGGCAGCAGCAGGTAGCAGTAGGCCTGCAGGTCGCTGCGCCCCACCCGCCCGCGCAACTGGTGCAGCTCCGCCAGCCCGAAGCGCCCCGCGTCGTGGATCAGGATGGTGTTAGCCGTGGGGATGTCGAGCCCCGACTCGACAATCGTCGTGCTCACCAGCACGTCCACTTCGTCCCGCAGGAACGCCGCCATCACGTTCTCCAGGCCGTCGGAATCCATCTGCCCGTGCCCGATGGCAAAGCGCGCCTCCGGCACCAGGTTCGCCAGGTAGTCCCGGAAGTCCGCGATGTCGTACACGCGCGGGTGCACCACGAAGACCTGCCCGCCGCGGCTGATCTCGCGCAGGATGGCGCGGCGCACCAGGTCGTCGGAGACGCGCGCGACCTTGGTGATGATGGGCCGGCGGTTGCGCGGCGGCGTGGCCAGGTTCGAGATGTCGCGCAGGCCGATCATGGCCATATGCAGGGTGCGGGGAATGGGCGTGGCCGTCAGGGTCAGCACGTCCACGGACTTGCGCAGGTTCTTGAAGAACTCCTTGTGCTCCACCCCGAAGCGCTGTTCCTCGTCAATGATCGCCAGGCCGAGGTCCTTGAAGAAGACGTCCTTCTGCAGCAGGCGGTGCGTGCCGATGACGACGTCCACGCGCCCGGTCGCAAGCCGCTCCAGCAGCCGCTTCTGCTCGGCATGCGTCCTGAACCGCGACAGCACCTCGACGTTGAACGGGTATCCCGCGAAGCGTTCGGTGAACGTGCGCCCGTGCTGCTCGACCAGCAGCGTGGTCGGCGCCAGGACCGCCACCTGCTTGCTGCTGCAGACCGCCTTGAACGTCGCGCGCAGCGCCACCTCCGTCTTGCCGAAGCCCACGTCGCCGCAGAGCAGGCGGTCCATCGGGCAGGTGGCTTCCATGTCCTTTTTGATGCCGGCGATGGCGGTGAGCTGGTCGGGGGTCTCCTCGTAGGGGAACGCCTTCTCGAACGGCTCCTGCCACTCCCCGTCCGGCGGATAGACGATCCCCGGCAGGCTCCGGCGCGCCGCCTGGATCCGCAGGAGGTCCTCGGCGATGTCGCGGATCGCCTTCGCGGCACGCTCCTTCTTGCGGGCCCAGACCTTGCCGCCCAGCGTGGAGAGCTCCAGCTCCGTGTGCCCGCCGATGTACCTGCTCACCCAGCCGATGTGCGCCGCGGGCACGTACAGCTTCACGTCGTTCGCGAACAGCAGCGTCAGGTAATCCTCCGTGCGCCCGCTCTTCTCCAGCCGCGCCAGCCCCAGGTAGCGGGAGATGCCGTGCGCCGCGTGCACGACGTAGTCGCCGAGCTGGAGATCCAGCAGCCGGTGCACGGGAACGGTCCCGGCCATGTGCGTGCGCTTGGGCGGCGCAGTGGCGCCGACGTGTCTGCCGAGCCCCAGGATCTCCCGGTCGCTGATCACCGCCAGACTCGCCGCCCGCAGGTCGAATCCCCCGGAGATCCTCCCCAGCGCCAAGTGCAGGCCGCTGGCAGGCGTCACGCCCGCGGCGTCAAAGAGCGTCTGCAGGCGCTGGCGATGGCCGGGGGTCTCGCAGAACGCCACCGTCAGCTCGCGCTCCGCGGCCAGTTTCTTCCACGCGTCGGCGTGAGCGGCGATGTCGCCGCAGACGCGCTGCAGCGTGGTGCAGGGGATGTCAACCGGCTCGGCGCCGGTCAGCTCAAACCATTCGCACCGGCGTCCTGGCGGCGCGGGCGCCTCCCCCGCGCGGCCGAAGCGAGGCGCTCCGGCTGCCTCATCCTCGTCGTGCCCTGTGCGCTTCGCGCTCTGGATTTCGTCCACGAGTTGCAGCGTGTCGAGCTTCTGTTTCGCGACGCCGAGCAGGTTTTCGAGCGTGAAGCAGATGGATCGGCCGGAGACCAGGCTGGCCTCGTACAGTTCGGCGCGCTGGCGCAGCTTCTGCGGTTCCTGGAAGACCACGAGCGTCCCCGCCGGGAGGTGGTCCAACAGCGAGAACGGCCCGCTGCCGGCGCCGGGCGAGAACAGCCGCCGCAGCGTGTCGGGTCATGCTCATCGCCGGCCCGGAGCGCGATGACATCCCCGGCCTCGTTGGGCGGCTCGCACGGCTGCATCAGCGCCGTGATGGGCGCGGCAATGACGAGACAAGAGGGCAGTGTGCCACTGCCGGCTTGTCCAGCAGTGCGCGCGCCCCGGGTCTCTGGTTTCTGGCTCCGGGTTCCGGGTTTCGGGTTTCGGGTTTCGGAACGGCTGCCAGCTTCATCCCCCACGGACCAGTCGGCGTCTGTCTCATCGTGCGTCGTGAATCCTGTATCCCTGATTTCCCTTAAGCGGTCCGTCACGCGCCGCCGTCCACCGAGCGTCAGTCCCTCGGGATGGTCTGACTCTGTCGGCAGCACATCCCACGCGGGGAACAGCGTGCTCTCCAGCCACACGCCTTCGTGTCTGGCCGGGCCGGCCTTGGAGTGCGCGTCGCGAGCGCGGTTCTCCGCGGCCTGATGCAACGCCAGGAAGGCCCGTAGGTCGGCGATGGCGTCCAGCGCCGTCTCCGGCCCGTCCACCACCACGACCACGACCACGACATTCGGCCCGCTCTTCTCCCCCTCGCCTTGCGGGAGGAGCGCGGGGGAGGGGCCGGGCGTGAGGGGGAGCGCTCGCGCCCGCACCAACCCCAGCGCTCCGGCGACCAGTGAACGCGCGGCCCCGAGCAGCCCCCTGACTACAACATGCGATCGCGTGCCTGCGGCACGGAGTCCGGCCAGCTCAGGCACCGCAGCGACACTGACGAACGGCGAGCGCGCACTCATACCCACATTAGAAATGAAAAGCGCCGTATGAGAAAGGGAAAAGCCGGACCAAAGCGGCTAGCTCATTGTCCCTCTGCCGTATCTCCCCCCTCCTGCCGCGGCAGCGTCGGCATCTCCTCCCGCGCTCTGTGCCTCATGACCAGGCCGGCGATGAACGCGGCCAGCGCAGCGTAGATTGCGGCAGCACGGCAGGTGGGGTCCGAACCGAACGCTACGAACGCCGCGAGCAGAAGAGCCAGCACGAAGAAGACTGTGCCCAGCGTTGCCCGCCGTGCGTTCCTTTCCGCGTGCGCCTCGCGCTGCGTGTCGGCCATCTCATTCACCAGCGCCTCGGCCTCGGCGCGGCTCAGGCCCGCGGCGGCGAGGCACTTTGCCATCTGCACGGGGGCCATGCTGTCCAGCACCCACTTCGCGGCGTGCTCCCGCAGCTTCTCGTCCCGCTCCTCCGGCGTTTCAGCGCGGAGGCGGAACATGGCCATGAGCAGTTCGTCGTGCCGGTCGTCCGTGGTGTCGGCGACGCTCTGCAGATCGAACGCCGCTTCCACGCCGCGCGCTTCGGCTTCGGCGCGAGCCTGCGCGATGACCTTTTGGGCTTCGTCCAGTCGTGCGCGCGGGACGTGGATGAGCAGCCCCATGGCGATGCCTTCGAGTCTCTGGGGCAGGGCATACGCCGGTATGCCGGCTTCGTGGAGTGATTCGGTCAGGTAGATCGCTTCGGGTTGCGTCGTCGCGCTGAAGGCCGGCACGGTGTCTCGCAGATCCTCCGGCGAGAGCTGGGTTTCGTCGTGGGCGGAGTGCTCGCTCATGCAGGCTCAAGTCTGCCGGATGGCACGAATCTCACTGCGTGTGCGCGTCATCGTCCGGCCTGCTGGGCGCGTTTGTGCTGAGAGATGCCGGCAGCTTCCTTCGGCTTCGGTGCATCAGCGCCAGGCCGCCCGCAATCGTGCCGACGCCTATCCAGACTATCCCGTGTTCTCTGGCGATTGCCATGAGCAATGTTGCCGCCGCCCCCAGAGCGCCCAGGACCACCAGAATCACGCCCGTCCTCCAGAGCGCTGCGTTTTTCCTCTCGAACACTTCGCGTTGCCGCGCCGCCACAGCGGCCACCAGCGCCTCCGCCTCATCCTGCGTCAGTCCCGCCGCTGCGAGATACTTCGCCACCTGCATTGCCGGCATCCCGTCAAGCAGCCACTCGCCGACGCGTTCCACGAGCCGCTCGTCCCGCTCCGCGGGGTCTTCCTCGCGAAGGCTGAACATCTCCATGAGCGCCGTGTCTTGCCGCTCCCTCGTGGTATCCGCGACATTCTCAACGTTGAACGCCTGCTGGACGCCGCGGTCTTGCGCTTCGGCACGCGCCTTCTCAATGACCGCCTGCGCCTGCTCAAGACGGGCGCGCGGGACGAGCACCCGGTTGCCGGGCAGGAGGCCGTCCAGATGCTGCGGCTCAGCCATGGCGGGAATGCCGGCCTCTTCCAGCCTGTCCGCAAGGTAGATCGCTTCCGCCATGGTTGGCGGACGGGCAACGGTCACCAGGTCCCGCAGTTCCCCTGTAGGCACATCATCGGCATTGCCTTGTGGCGGCTCGTCCATCGGCGTTCATCCAGGCGCGTTGCGATTATCCTCCGTGGGCGCTATAATGACAACACCTGCGCGCAGGGAAACTGCCATGCAACGTTTCAAAGCTGGCCTGCCACTGTCCGCCCTGGCGGCATTTTCGTGTGCCGCGTTCTCCGCCGAGACAAAGCCGATGGAACGCATTGCCGTCGCCCCCGACAACTGGTCGCTGCAGACCGCGGAATCCAAACAGCCGTGGGTGCCGTTCGGCGCGAACTACACGCCGGGCTGGTCCGGCTGGGCGCCGGATTACCTCTCGGACAAGCAGTGGAACGAAGCGCAGGTCACGGCGGACCTTGATACGTTAAAGAGCCTGGGCGCCAACTGCGTCAAGGCCGTGATGTCCTTCGGGCGCGCGCTGCCCGACCCGCAGACGCCCGATGCCGTCACGCCGAACGAGGCGGTGCTGCAGCGCTTCGCGCGCCTGGTCGAGATCGCCGGCGCCCGCGACATCCGCATCATCGGCACGCTCGAACCGGGCTGGCACGGCCTCCCGCAGTGGTGGCACAAGGGCGGCCAGATGTACGGGCCGGAATCGCTGCGGATTCTGGACGCCTTCTGGAAGAACGTCGCGCAGCGCTTCAAAGGCGACGGCCGCATCCTGGCGTGGTCATTCTGCGTCGAAACGCACCTCGCCGGCTGGCGCGAGAGGTCCGTCCTCGACGCCTGGCGCGCGTGGGCGCAGGAGAAATACGGCGCCATCGAGAAGGCCAACGCCGCGTGGGGCAGCGCGCACCAAGCGTGGGACGAGGTGCCCGTCGCGGGCTTCAACGGCCTGAATGCCGAAGGCTGGCAGAAGCAGCCCGAAGGGACCGACGCCAACGAGAACAAGACCAACGATCCGTTCTACTATGACTTCCTGCTGTTCCGCGAGTTCATCGCGTTCCGTTACATGCACGCCCAGAGCCGCGCCGTGAAGTCCGTTGATCCCGGCGCGCTGACGACGATGGGCTTCGTCCAGTGGAACCCGATCCTGCGCACGCAGTGGAAGCCGTTCTGGGAAGGGCCGATGCAGGGCACCGAGTTCTCCACGCGCGAGATGGCCAAGACCTTCGACCTGCTCGGCATCCACTTCTACCCGATCTACCCCGGCGGCGACGACGAGAAGCAGCTCCGCTACCTCGAAGTCTGGGCGCGCTGGGCCTACGCGGGGAAGCCGGTGATCCTCGAGGAGTTCAACCAGCCGCCGCCCGCGAGGAACAGCGTGTGGTGCCCGAAAGTCATCGAGCGCACCAAGGGCCTCGTCTGCGGCTGGCTGGTCTGGACGTTCCGCGACACCAAGCCCAGCGACAACGTGACTGAAGTGTGCGGCTTGCTGGACAAGGACGGCAAGGAGACACCGTGGGCGGCGCGTTTCCGCGAACTGGCGGCAACGCTCACAGCCGCCAAGCCCGTGTATCGCAGTCCTACTCGCAGCGTGAAGGTGGACAAACGCTGGCTCTACACGTCAGGCGACTACCGGAAGTTCCTCGACGGTCTGCTGGCCGCGCCCGACCGCGACGTGAGCTTCGAGATCGAGTCCAACGCGAGCATTGACAAGCTGCTCGCGGAGCAGAAGAAGTGACCTCTCCCGCCAGTGGCCCGAGAGCCTACACGCTGACCTGCCCTTTCAGCCCCAGCCACGCGCGGTGCCTCTTCAGCACAGGACGGACCTGAGTGCGCAGGAACGCCGTCGTCTGCTGCGCGGCCAATCCCGTGTAGCGCCGCGGGTCGGCGATATCGCTCAGCATGTCGCGCACGCTCTTGAACGCCGGGTCGGCCGCGATGCGGGCGAGCAGATCGTTGGGCTTGCCGTGCACTTTCACCTGCTCCGCCGCGGCGTGACTGTGCACGCGAATGCGCTCGTGCAGTTCCTGCCTGTCGCCGCCGCACTTGACGGCTTCCATCAGCACGTTCTCCGTGGCCATGAACGGCATCTCCGCCGCCAGGTGCGAGGCGATGACTGCCGGGTACACGACCAGGTTCTGGGCCACGTTGAGCCACGTTTCGAGGACGACGTCCGCCGTCAGGAACGCTTCCGGCACGGAGAGCCGCTTGTTGGCCGAATCGTCCAGCGTGCGCTCAAACCACTGTTCGGCCGCCGTCAGGGCAGGGTCGAGCACCAAGGCAATCAGGTGCCGCGCCAGCCCCGTCATGCGTTCGGCGCGCATCGGGTTGCGCTTGTAGGCCATGGCCGAGCTGCCGATCTGGCCCTTCTCGAACGGCTCCTCCATCTGCTTGAGGTGCGCCAGCAGCCGCAGGTCGTTGCACAGCTTGTGCGCCGACTGGGCGATCCCCGACAGGGAGACCGGACGCTGGCCATGGTGCCGCGCCA
>JAPLOD010000845.1 GCA_026692735.1 Planctomycetota bacterium
CTTGAGGTTAAGAATCGGCATTTCACCTATGAAAGAAGACGAGAATTGAAAAGCCCTGAGGCCACCCGGAAAGCGCTGTGACGGCCCCTCCCAGCAGCCGTGCCGAATGCGATCAGCGGATAGGCCGAGTTTGCGTGTTGGCAACCATGTGCGGTGTGGTAGTTTGCAGGGCAACACGGCGCGAGTTGGGGGTTCTCGCCCGAGCGGGCAGGTCCAGGCGACGAGAGCCAAGGGCCAAAGGACGGGGTTTGCGTGAATCTTGACGACCCGGCGGAACGTGATCCGTTAGCCGAAGACGAGGAAGACGAGGAAAGCGCCAGCGAGACCGTAGACGTCCTGCCGCTGGCGACCGACGCGGACACGCCCATACCCGCACTGCGGGAAGTCCGCGCTCAGATCGTGCGGCTCAGTGAAGACGGTCCTGTGCCGGCGACTGAGGTTGACACCGACAACGACAAGACCGTCGTCATTTTGGAGGACCCCGAAGGCCTGGCGCCCAAGCCGGCGGTGCTCACCATGTGGGCATACATGCTGGCGTCGCTGTTCGACGGGCACCGCTCAGCCCGCACGATCGCCGACGTGTTCAACCAGAAATTCGGTCAGCCCGTGCCGGTCGAGGAGACATTGGATCTGCAGCGCGAGTTGGACAAGGCGTTGTACTTGTTCAGCAAGCGCTTCGCCAAGACCGTCCGGCGGGAGATCCGCGGCTACCTCGACCATGACATTCGGCCTGCCGTTCACGCCGGCGTCGCCTATCCGGCCGACGCGGAGCAACTGCAGCAGAGCGTGATGGGTTTCTTCATTGCCCCCGACGGCCCGGGCGCTTGCCCGGTCGAGCCTCGCGGCGACGCGGCGGCGTCCGAGAAGAGCCCAAGCGGCGGCGAGGCGGCGCGCGATACCGTGCGCGCTCTGGTCCTCCCGCACATTGACCTGCGCGTGGGCGGTGCGACATACGCGCACGGTTATGCAGAGCTGCTCAAGCACAGCCGGGCCGACCTCTTTGTGATTCTGGGGGTGGCCCACCAGGCGCCCGACGGCGGGGCGTACTACGTCTCACAGAAAGACTACGCGACGCCCGTGGGGGTTGTGAAAACAGAACGGGCGATGGCCCGACGGCTGCAGGCCGCCGGAAGTACTGAGCCGGTGTTGGCGGAGCTGGCGCATCGGACCGAGCACTCGATCGAGTTCCAGGCCGTCCTGCTGGCCACGCTGCTGGAGCGCTGCGGGCGGGAGTTTCAGATCGTACCGGTGCTGTGCGGTCCGGCGGAAGCCTTCATGGCCAAAGACGCCAAACCGATGGACGCGGAACCGGTCCGGAAGTTCACCGATGCGCTGCGCGCGGAGCTTGAGGCCTGTAAGCGGAAGTGGTGCGTGATCTGCAGCGTGGACATGAGCCATGTCGGCCCCGAATTCGGCCACAGCACAATGATGACGGAACGGCTGCTCCCGCCAGTCGCCCGCTACGACAAAAAGCTCCTGAAGACCTTGGAGCGGCTCGATGCCGCGGCTTTCTACGCCGAGATCCTGCGCACGGAGAACTCGCGCCATGTGGATGCCGTGCTCGCGAATCCGCCGCCGCAGCTCCTTCACGGCGCGGGCGGGTTCCTTGACCGCCGGGTCGTTGGCTGTGACGCCGATGTCGGGCGCCGCGTCCCAGCATTTCAGGACGCTCTCGCCCAGGCGCGCCTGCGCGACTCTGAGCTCCAGCTTGAGCTTCTCGAGTTCGGCGGCGCTGACGCCCATCCGCGCGAAGCGTTCGGCGGCTTGGCCCGCGGCTTTGAGGCCGCGTGAGAGCGACTTGAAGAAGTCGCCTCCCTCCGGCCCTTGTTCCTCAACGGGCTCATCAACGGGCGGCTCGGCATCGGGACCGGTCTTGGGCTTTCTGGCCTTGCGCTTGGGTTTAGCCATTCCATGCCTCCCTGCCATAGGCGACTGGCAGCGTGTTATCGTTTCTTCGGCTGGGCCACCGGCATTCTCTTCTTGCGGGCGGCTTCGGCCTTGTCTCTGGCCTCGGTTGCCAGCCTGTCCTTTTTCTCCGCATCGCTTTCGGGTCGCAGGAATGCCTCCCAGGTAAACCATCCGACACCAAGCAGCAGCAACAGGCCGCCGATCACGAGCAGCTTGCTCTTGGGTGGGGTGGCATGAGGATCAGGTTTCTTCTCGGCCATTCGTACCTCTCCCCGTATGCTGGACTCTGTGAGTGCGCCCCCATTACGCTACGGCGAAGGCCCGCAAATTCAACGCCCTTCCTGAAAGGAGGCCAGCCCCGGGTGCTCAGGCCGTTACCGCCGGTCGCTCCCATTCCCATGTGCTGAGCACTCCGGAGATGAGTACATCCCTGCCCAGCGTATGCACAGCCACAGACTGCAGCTCCCGCGCTTCCGCGATGCGCGCCACGCCGGAGCCGCCAACCGCCGGGACGCTCTCCCGCCCGCCGATAACGCGTGGCGCGACGAAGACGTACGCCATGTCGGCCAGGCGCTCGTCCAAGACCGATCCCAGGACCTGGCTGCCGCCTTCAACCAGCACGGACAGTGCCCCGCGCTGCGTCAGGGCCGCGAGCACCTCGCGGAGGGGCAGTAACCCCGTCCCGGCCTGGATCTCCAGAATGTCTGCGCCCTTCGCGCGGAGTGCCGCCAGCCGCTCACGTGGCGCCGTGGCTCTGCATGCCACGGTCACGGGGCCGCCGGCAGTTGACCACAGGGGGCCGTCAAGGGGAGTGCGGGCGGTGGAATCGAGAATCACACGGTGCGGCTGCTTGATCTGGAGGCCCTCATCCGGCATGCCCCTGCAGTTGAGCGCCGGCTTGTCCGCCAGCACCGTGCCGACTCCCACGAGTACCGCGTCGTGCTGGGCCCGCAGCCGGTGGGCATAGGAGCGCGCCTGTTCACCGGTGATCCATTTCGAGTCGCCC
>JAPLOD010000846.1 GCA_026692735.1 Planctomycetota bacterium
GGCGAAGCCCATGTGAGCGTCGCGCAGGCAGTAGATCGCGCCACGGACCAGGCCCAGAAAGGCATCATCAGTGCCGCAGGCTTTCGCCCTTGGGGCCGCCTGCTCCTTGAACTTCTCCCAATCGCCACGGATGCCTTTCAGGTCGAGGAAGGGATAGCTGCGGTCAATCTCCGCGGTGAACGCCGCCCAGTCGGTCTCGTACTTCGAGCCCTCCGCGGCGTGCGCGTGCGGGGTTGCCAGCGCCGTCAGAAGCAGGAGCGACGCGAGGCTGCGCCTGGCGGCGGACCGGTTATGCAGCATTCTCAGCCTTCTCTGCCAGTTGCCCGGCATTAGCGACGGCATGGCCGTCTGTGTCGTTGTACACTACAACTACACCGTTTGTCCGCCGCCTGTCCTTTTGATAGGTTGTGTTCATGGCCGCGGCATTTGAGATCGAGATTTCTCCCTCGCTGGCCCTGCTGTGTCCGGCGTTCACGCTGGAGGGGCTGATCGTACGCGCTGAAAGCGCGGAGCTTCAGGCGGCGATTGCCAGCTTGTGCGCGGAGCTGCGGGCGAAGTTTAGGGATATGAAGATCAGCGACGTGCCGGGCGTGCAACCCGTGCGCGGAACGTACAGAGCGCTGGGGCTGGACCCGACCCGGTACAGACCGTCGTCCGAGGCGCTGCTGCACCGGGTGCTGCGGGGACAGGACCTGTACCGCATCAACACGCTCGTGGACGCGCTGAACCTCTGCTCGCTGCGCTATCTGGTGCCGTTCGGGCTGTATGACGTGGAGGCGCTGCACCCGCCCGTCGTTCTGCGGGTGGGACAGCCCGGCGAGGGATACCCCGGCATTCGCAAAGAGCTCGTCAATGTCGCGGGGCGCTACTGTCTGGCTGACGCGCGAGGGCCGTTCGGCAATCCTAGTTCCGATTCGGACCGCACGAAGATCACTCTGTCCACGCGCCGCGCGCTCGTGGTAGCGTTCCTGCCAGCCGACACGCCCGCGGAGCATGTCAGGAGGATCGTGGATGGCACGGCGGAGACGCTGGTGCGGTATTCGGCGAGTTGACCGCGCCTATTTCCCAATACAAAACCGCGAGAAGATTCTGTCGAGCGCGGCTTCGGCAATGCTATCGTCGCGCACGGAGGAGACTTCGAGGCGCCTGCTCGTCGTTGGCGGGCGAGACGCCTGCGGTACAGGAGCGGCGGGCAGGTCTATCTTCTACGCAGCGGCCAACGCCGTCGGACGCGGCTGCGCCAACTGCGATCAAGCAGTCTGAAGTTCACGCACGTGGACCAAGTCGCGTGGGCTCACGGGGCGAACCTGGGCAGCCCGAGCCGTCGCCACGGCAACGGTGCGGCCCGAGAGGGTCACGAACTCCACTTGGAACGCGAGACCGTTTTGGTGGATATGCACAATCGTTCCCACGTCGCCGGCCTTGAGTTCGTCCTGCGGCAGGTCTTCGGTCAAGACCACCACGTCGTGTTCCTTGATCATTGCTCGTCCTCCAAAGGATAGGCGATAATCAGCCGCGGCGCATCCGCTCCTCGATCCAGTTGCCACACGGTGCGCACGCACGGTGTCCGACCGTCAGGGGCAGCGAGCTGGCTTTCCACCTCAAACTGTGACCCGAAGGGAGTCTGCCTGGTCCTGGCGACGGGGTGGCGTTGACCGTGCTCCCGCAGCGATCGGGCGAACTGCTCCCAGTCCACCGCGCGGAAGCCAAATGCGCCAAAGAAGCGGGCTTTGCTCGCGCCGTAGCGATGAGTGGGGTTCAAGAGGTAGTTCACGATTTTCTCCCGGTCTACAAGGAGCGCATCTGGATTTGGCAAGTTCATCCCCGCGCCCCTCCGCTAAGGTGCTCCTGTGAGTGTAGCCAGGTATTGATCCTTCGACAAGTCTCGGGGCCCAGGCCCTCGCCGCTATCGGGGACCAGCCGCGGTCCCACGATGGTTACTTCCCCAAACAGAACCGCGAGAAGATTCTGTCGAGCGCGGCTTCGGTGATGGCATCGTGCCGCATCAGAACGCCTTCGGCCTGCCAGAAGGCGTGGAGCGCTTCGCGCAGCTCGACGGCCACAACGTCCTCGCCATGGCCCGCTGACAGGCCTGCATGAGCCCGCGTCAAAGCCGCGGCGGCGGTCCTGGCGGCGACGCGGGCTGTCACGGCGGCCAGCAGGTACGCATCCCTGGGCCGCGTGCCCAAACCGGCAACCTGGCCGGCAAGGAACTCCTTGAGTTCGGAGATGCCATCGCCGCGTACGGAGGAAACCTCGAAGCGCCTGGTGACGGGCAGGCCGGACGTCGTGGCGCGAGCCGCCTCGTCAGTTGGTGACAATGCCGCGGGAAGGTCAATCTTTGTCCACACTGCAACAAGCGCCGCGGGGCGCGCCTGAGCCAGGGCCGCGGCGATGAGTGCAGCTTCGGCGCGGTCGTGCGTGGCGGCTGAGCGGTCGAGCGTCAGCAGGATGACATCCGCGCCGCGCACGGCGCTGAGCGTGGCATTCCAGGCGGCCTGGCGGAGGTACTCGGCGCCAAACGCCGACCGCGGGCCCGCCGCCACGCTGTCCGGCCCGCAGCCGGCGCAGTCAACCAGCAAGGCGGTGCCCGCCCCGGGGAAAACGAAAGCGGCTTCGACGGTGTCGCGGGTCGTGTGCGGGCGGGGGCTGACGATGGCTGCTTCGCGTCCCAGCAGCGTGTTGAAGAGGCTGCTCTTACCGGCATTCGTGGCGCCCAGAAGCACTATGCGCGGCAGCCCGGCGCTCAGAACCGCGGACTCCGGGATGCCGGCATCGTCGTGCTGGCCCGTGGGCATGCCCACGGCGGCGCAGGACTCCTCGGCACGCCGGCGGAGCTCGTCCAGGCGAGCGAGAATCTCATTGACGGAGAGCACGCCTGCGTCGTGATGCGAGAAGTCGAGGCCGAGTTCCACGAGCGCGAGCAGTTCCTCGACGTCGGAGCGCAGGTCGCGCCGCCGGGAATGCGCCTGACTCTTCAGACGAGCGGCGTACGCGCGGGCCTCGTCGGCGGTGGCACTGGCGATCAGCGCGCCGACGGCCTCGGCCTGTGCCAGGGTGATGCGGCCGTTCTCGAAGGCGCGACGGGTGAACTCCCCGGGCTGGGCCAGGCGCGCGCCCGCGGCCAGGAGGTCTTCCAGCAGCGACGAGAGCAGCCACGGCAGCGCGGGGACGTGCAGTTCCACAATGTCCTCGCGCGTATAGCTGCGAGGCGACCGCATGACGTAGGCGTACGCGGGGAGAACGTGGCTTCGCCAGCGGACTGTGCCAAGAAGGCGCCGCCAGCCACGGACGGAGGCGAGCGTGGCCGGAGCTTCTTCCGGGCGTTTCGCAGCGAAGGCACGCGTCACGCGGGCAGAGGCGCTCTCTGTGCGCGCAGCAGGGCCACAGCAGAAGACGCGCGCTGCCAGGGCGACAGCCTGAGCGCCGGAGAGACGCACAATGGCGCGGCGCAGAAGGGGCTCGGCGCCGTCGGAGCTCAGCGCGGCCGGCGGCGAACTGGAGATGGCAACGATCGTGTCGCGGAGCGCCGTCTTTATCGCCATATCGTGGCGGCTCCCGTCGAACCGCTGAGGCGCCGATTATGTCCGCCGCGGACCAACCCCAGCGTCATTTTTCGCGACCACGCTGGGAACCGTGGCCGCGCGCCTGCCGGCCGGAGCGTTCGCCTCGCTCGCGTTTCTCCCACGGCCGTGTGCTGCGCTTGTCATGCGCGCCGCGTTCCCAGGGCCGCGTGGTGTCACGACCCCCGGAGGGCCCGCAGTGCTTTTCACAAGGCTGCTGGCTCCGTTCGCCGCGGTGTTCCCACGGTCTGCCTGCCCCGCGCTCTGGTGAACGCTCGCGGCGTTCCCACGGCTTGCCCGCACCGCGCTCCGCTGGGCGCTCGCGGCGTTCCCACGGCTTGCCCGCACCGCCCTTCGCTGGATGTTCGTGGCGCTCCCACGGCTTGCCCGCACCGCCCTTCGCTGGATGTTCGTGGCGCTCCCACGGTTTGCTCGCACCGCGCTCACCTGGATGCTCGCGGTGTTCCCAGGGGCGGCGCTTTTTGTCGGCGGGCCGTCGTTTGGGACGCTCACGGTCCTGGTCGGGCTCGGCGAAGTGCTCGTCCGGCGCGCCGCGATCCCGCGTTTTCGAGGCGGGGACGGGCGCTTTCTCTTCCTCGAACTGCGCCTCCTCCTCCATTTCCTCGTCTTCTTGTGCTTCGCCTTCGCTCGGTCCCGTGTCCTCCGTTGTTTCCGCAGCTTCGAGGGCGCGCTGCTGCTCCAACACGTCCTCTTCTTCCAGGTCTTCCTCGAGGAACTCGTCAGGCGGTTCCGCGGAGGGCTGGGGTCCGCCCCGCTCGTCTGGGCGCGGCCGCCGTTCTTCATCGCGTCGCGAAGGAGGCCCTCGACGCGCGCCGCGGGCGGAAGCTGCAGCCTCCGCATGACGGATAGCTGCTCGCAGGCGCACCAATTCCTCGGGCGCGAGCGGGCGCGACATGCCGACAGGGAGGTCGCCGAGGCGCAGCGGCCCGATGGCCACTCGTCTCAACTGGCGGCAGGCGAGGCCGACGGCCGCGAGTATGCGGCGGACCTGGCGGTTCATGCCTTCGGAGATGGTCAGCTCAAGGGTGCTGGACTGTCCCATGCGCTTCCGGACGCGCACGCGAGCGCCCTGCGTGCGGCCCTCAGCGAGATGGACGCCGCGTTCGAGTTTGGCGATCTGAGCGGCACTGACGGCGCCGGAAACCTTGGCCATGTAGGTCTTCTCGATGCCGAAGCGGGGATGGGTGAGCTGGTTGGTCAGCTCACCATCGTTGGTGAGCAGGAGCAGGCCTTCGGTGTCCCGGTCGAGCCGGCCGACGCAGAAGATGCGGCGTTTCTCGGGGACGAGCTGGATGGCCAAGGGGCGTCCGGAGGGGTCTTCGTTCGTGGAAAGGACGCCGCGCGGCTTATTGAGCATGTGATAGACGTGCTCGCCGGCCGCGATGACGGTCTTTGATCTTCTGCCAGGGCCGGCGACCTTCTCGCCGTCCAGCGTGATGCTCTGCGTCTCGGGGTCGGCCTTGGAGCCAAGCTGCTGCACGACGACACCGTCAACGGTGACGCGGCCTTCCTCGATGAAGCGCTCACAAGCGCGGCGCGAGCCGCAACCGGCATGCGCCATGATCTTCTGCAACCGCACGAGTTCGCCCATGAGCTGGTGTGCCTTTCTGAGAGGAATGCGCGTCCTGGAGGCGTCGTCGCGACGGCCCCGTGCAGATCGCACATGCGCGTATTGTCGCCCGGCGGGGGACCGATAACAAGCGCCTCGACAAAAAAGGGCGGCGCACTGCGCCGCCCTTCTGTGGGCCGTTGGGATTGCGGGTTAGAACATGACCTGGAAGGCCACGACGAAGACGTTGTTCTTCATCTCGCGGATGCCGCGTGCCTCCCGCGACTGTGGCTCGTCAACCCAGATGTAGTTGGCCTGCAGCTTGATGTCGTGGCCCTTGAGGTAGTAGTTGAGGCCGGCGGTGTAAGCCTGGGTCTTGAACAGGTCGGTGTGGCGGTCAGACAGCACGAGGTCCTCCGTCGCGATGTTCTGGTACGCTTCATACCGGAACGCGAACTCCATATTGTGCAGAGCGCGCTCGAAGGCATTGCCAGCCTTCAGGTGTTCGGCGAAGATCGTCTCGGACATCTTGTAGCCTGTCCCGAAGTACCAGCCCGAGGCAGTCACGGGAGTTGGGTTCAACTGCTGCAGATAGTCGTAGTCGTTCGACCCGTTGCCCGTGGCCAAGGCGTTGACCGGCTGCTGATGGAAGCTGTAGCGATCGTGGCCTGAGCCCCATTCGCCGCGGAGCCACCAGCCCTTGACTTCCGCGCCAGGCCGGAACCAGACCCATGCGCCCTGGCGGTTGATGGCTGTCTGGGGCTCATTGATGGCATTAAGCGGAGTGTCGCGGTCAATGCCGGAGGACTCACCGCGGTAACCGTCCGTGCGGTGGTAGCCCAACTCGAGCCGGCCGTACCACTTGTCAGGATTCCATACAGGCCGAACGGCGATGCGCCAGGCGAAGTCCTTAGCGTCGTTATCGTCGGAACGGTTGCCGCCCTCGTTGATCTCGGGGTCGGTCAGGACGGTGCCATCGGGACCGTTGAAGACGCCGAACCAGTACTGCACGCGGCCGGTCATGGGATTGTCAGGGTTGGTCGGGAGCCAAGTGCCATGGACCATGGCGCCGATGTCGCGGACGTTGTTGATCCCCGTCACCATGGCGCGTTCGACGAACTCAAGCTGTCCGCTGTTGCGCCACGCTTCCTCGCCCGACGGCGGCTTGAACTGGCCGATGGTGAAGTCGTGGTGCGGGACCACGTCGTGGTAGTTGATGTAGGCGTCCTGGAGGAGTTGCGGCCTGATGGCGGACCCGAAGGTCGGGTTGGCGACCGGGTTCATGAAGCGCGCATTGTGCGAGGGGAACGTGGGCAGCGGGAGATAGGTCACGTTAGACTCACGGGTTGGGTCAAGCATCACGTGGGCGAGCACGTTCTCGTGGATATCCAACGTGAAGCGCAACTCCGTGCGCCGAATACGGAACGTATCGTTGTCATGCGTCTCGTTGCTTTCGGGAAGGGTCGCACCGACCGTGCCGTTGCCGAGATAGGCTATGTCCGTATTGTCGAGATTGTTGTTGGCGGCGGGGATGAACAATCCTTTATGGTCATTCTGAACGGACTGATACCAGACCTGGACCAAGCCGCCGATCTGCAGCTTGCCATTCTTCGTTTTCACCGGCGCATTGGGGCCATACTTGCCGCTCACGGCCTCATCCACCTTGCCGATGGGTGCGCCCTTGCCCTCCTGCTTCTGCGCAAGGTCCTTGCGCAACTTCTCGACTTCGCGTTTCAGGTCGTCCACGCTCGTCGCCGCTCGCGACGCCCCCGCGAACGTCAGCAGGGCCACGCAAATCAGGATGCTGGTAACACGTACCATGACTCCCCTCCAGAAAAAGCCAGTGCTTGGCGTAAACGGCATTACTGTAGTGCCTGTTCTGGGAGTGTCAACCTGATTTTTCGCAGAAAATCGAGGCCAGGACGCGGCAATACGGACGGCTCGCCGGGGCCATTTATGCACTGCAAGGCGTTGCACAAGGCCAACATGCGAGAGTGCGCTGACTGTGGGATGTCCACTTATCAACACGGCGGCGGGGGCGTAAGAGTGCCCGCCCTGCGTTGCACGGTTCTCCGCCAGACCAGAACGCTCGCCCTCAGAACATAAGCTGGAAGGAAACCACGAAGGTGTCGTTGCGCACGTCATGCAAGCCGCGCAAGGCGTTGCTGGGGTCCTTGACCCAGATATAATCAGCCTGGACCTTGGCATCGTGTCCTTTCACATAATAATTGATGCCGGCGGACGCGCACCTTTGGCGAAAAGGTGGAAAAGTTTTCGGTTTCTGTGCTACAATTGGTAATGTGTAGGGGTCTACATTTGAGGGAGTACGTAGTTGCGTTTGGGCACTGACTGAGTAAGGTCACGAGGCGGGGCAGTTGGCGCGTTGCATCGAGGGACGGCTATGGCGTCAGATCGCGACAGCCAGGCAAAGAAAGGTGCCGGCGGAGGAGCGGCGGCCGACGCGCTCACGCCCCCCACGATGAAGAACGACCCGCAGGGCGAGCAGACGATGAAGTACGTGCCCGGCGAGCAGGCCACCATCCAGCAAGCTCAGAATACCATTCAGGCCGCACCTAAGACAATGCCCGTGGCGCCGAGGCCATCGCAGCCCATCAGCAGCGTGCCGATGTCCACCCAGGCCACCTTCGGCGCCCGGGGCAGCGTGACGATCAGCAACGAGACGGGGCACCAGGCGCTGGCGGCCGGCATCACCTTGCAGGACCTGACCGGCGAACGGTTGCTGCTTTCGGCGCCGCGCACCGAAAGCCACGGCCGGCAGTGCCCGACCCTGAACGGGATTCCGCTGCTGGCCAAGATCGGCCAGGGCGGCATGGGCGCCGTCTATTACGGCATTCATCCCCGTCTGCGGAGCGAGGTCGCGGTGAAGGTTTTGCCCTTCACCCTTGCCGAGCAGGACCCCGGCATGATCCGGCGTTTCTTCCGGGAGGCACAGATTGCCGCCCAGGTGCATTCGCCCCACCTCGTCAACGTGACGGACGTGAACGAGGAGTCCGGCCTGTTTTTCCTGGTCATGGAGTTTGTGTCCGGGTGCACGGCCGGGCAGTACATGAAGAGCCTGATTGAGAAAGGCGCGAGCGGGCTGCCGGAACTCGACGCGCTGACGCTCATTGTCGCGGCGACCGAAGGTCTCCGTGCCGCGCACGACAACAACGTGATCCATCGCGACATCAAGCCCGAAAACATCATGATCCCGTACCAGTCGAGGACGTCGCGGGAGTACGAACTGTCGCGCGCCAAGCTGATGGACCTCGGCCTGGCCCGCAGCGAAGACAGCCAGCAGTCGCTGACGGGCGCGCAGGCGGCGATGGGCACGCCGGGGTACATGGCGCCAGAGCAGGCCATGGACGCGAAGAGCGCCGACAAGCGTTCGGACGTGTTCAGCATGGGGGCGACTCTGTACGCGTTGCTGACGGGGCGGCCGCCCTTCAAGGGCGAGACGGTGATGAAGGTGCTGATGGCGACGATGCACGAGCCGCATGAGCCCATCGTCAAAGTGCGGCCGGACATCTCGCTGGCGGTCAACGACCTGCTCGAGCGCTGCCTGGCCAAGAAGCAGGAGAACCGTCACACGGACGCCAGGCAGTTGCTGGGCGCGCTGGAAGACTGCCGCCGGCTGCTGACCGGCGCGACGGCGCCCGGCGGCATGAGCGCCCCGCGAACCATGGTGTATGCGGCCAGTGCGGCTACCCCTGCGCCTGCGGCTGCACCGTCGTCAGGGACGGAGAAGACGGTGCTTGGCGGCGCCGGCGCCACACCCACTCCTGCATCGCAACCGGGCGTTGTGGCCCCTGCCGCTCCAAGGAAGAAGGGGCTGCTGTACGTGATCGTTGCGCCCCTCGTGCTTCTCGTCGCGGTCGGCGCAGTGTATTTTCCCCGCGGAGGCGGGGTCAGTGTTAAGGGCAGCGTAGCGGTCGGCCCGACGAAGCCGGAAACCGCCATGGATCCGAAGGAAGTCGAGCGGCTCGCGAAGCGCCACTCGAAGCTGATCAACGACGCGATGGAGAGCGTCAAGGCTGGGGACCCGGACGAGGCCAAGTTCACGCTGGGGTTGGCCAAGGGGTTGAGCCTGGACGACCAGGCGGCTCGCGACAGGGAGAAGCAGGTCGAGACGGCGGTCGCGAACTTCGAGAAGAAGAAGGTCTTCGACAAGACCCTGAAGGACGTGGAAGCTCTGGTCGGCAAGAGCGATTACCAGGGCGCCATGACACTGCTCACGCAGGCCATTGCGAAGGCGCCCGATGACGCGGCGTCCGCCGCCAAGGCCGATGAGCTGGATAAGAAGATCCGTGGCGGGCTGCGCACGGCCGCTAACAAGGACAGTGCACGGAAGCTCCTGGCGCAGGCCCTTGAACTGCTGACGAGCAAGCCGGGCGACGCCCTGGAGAAAGCCCAGCAGCTGGCCGCCCATTCATCGGCCCGAACCACAAAAGTCTACGACCGCAGAAACGACCAGGTCACGCTCGACGAAATCGAGCGAATTGCGATTTGAGTGCGTTCAAATTG
>JAPLOD010000847.1 GCA_026692735.1 Planctomycetota bacterium
GCCGCGCAACCTGTTCCTTCTCCGGCACAGGCCGTTCTTTGAGCCGACGCTGTGCCTGATACCGCTCCTCCCCGTTGCCGGCTTCCTCCTCAACGGGCTCTTCGGCCGGCGGCTGGGCAGGCGCACGGTCAACGCCGTGGCGGTCCTCGCCTCGCTGGCCGCCCTGGTGTGGGCCGGGCTGTGCGTGGGGGCGCTGAGCAACTCGATCGCCCCCGGAGCGGAATCGCGCGACTCCCTCCACGTGACGTACGGCACCTGGCTGCGGGCCGGCGACTTCAGCGCCGCATTCGGCCTGTACCTCGACTCGCTGGCCGCGGTGATGATCCTCGTCGTCACGGGCGTCGGCATGCTGATCCATCTCTACAGCGTCGGGTACATGGCCCGCGACGACGGCGTGGCGCGCTTCTTCGCGTACATGAACCTGTTCCTGGCGGCCATGTCCCTGCTCGTCCTCGGCGACAACCTGCTGGTGCTCTTCGTCGGCTGGGAAGGCGTGGGCCTGTGCTCCTACCTGCTCATCGGCTTCTGGTACGAAAACGACAAGAACACCGCCGCGGGCATGAAGGCCTTCATCGTCACGCGCATCGGCGACCTCGGTTTCCTGCTGGGCATCATGACGCTCTTCGCGATCTTCGGCACCGTCAGCCTGGTGGCGAAGCCCGAGCGCGCCGGCGGCGGAAAGGTTACTCGGCAGACCCGCGTCTTGCCCGCGCGCACCACGAAGAGCACCGGTTTCGTGGAGCTGCCCCGGAACGCTGGGCTGCTGGACTACGCCGACGCCATCCGGATGCTGTCCAATGAGCGGCCATCCGAGTGTACGCTCCGCGTCGGCGAGAAGGTGTCGCCGCAGTTGAGCAACCTGGATCTCAGCCGCACCCTGGCCACGAAGGTGTTCCCGGGACGCACGCTGACCGCGGCGCTGACGCTGGCCTGCGTGCTGCTCTTCATCGGCGCCATCGGCAAGTCTGCTCAGATCCCCCTCTACGTCTGGCTGCCCGACGCCATGGCCGGGCCCACGCCGGTCAGCGCGCTGATCCACGCCGCCACCATGGTGACTGCGGGCGTGTACATGGTGTCGCGGCTGCACGGCCTGTACGTGGTTGGCGGAGGCGCGCTGTACCTGGTCGCCATCGTCGGCGGCGCGACGGCGCTCTTCAGCGCGCTCATCGGGCTCACGCAGCTCGACATCAAAAAGGTGCTGGCCTATTCCACGGTCTCGCAGTTGGGCTACCTGTTCCTGGCCCTGGGCGTGGGCGCGTTCTCGCTGGGCGTTTTCCACCTGGTGACCCACGCGTTCTTCAAGGCCCTGCTCTTCCTCGGCGCGGGCTCGGTGATCCACGCCCTCTCCGGCGAGCAGGACCTGCGCCGCATGGGCGGCTTGCGCCGGAAGCTCCCCATCACGTTCTGGACCATGGTGTTGGCCGCCGCGGCGCTCTCGGGCGTCCCCTGGTTCTCCGGGTGGTACTCGAAGGACGCCATCCTGCTGAGCGTGCTGGCGCGGTACTACGAGAGTCGCGAGGTGATCTTCCTGGTGCTCTATATCTGCGCCGTGGCCGCCGCCTTCTGCACGGCCTTCTACGTGTTCAGGATCATCGGCCTGACGTTCTTCGGTGAAAGCCGCTCCAGCGAGGAAGCCAAGGCGCACGTGCACGAGTCCCCGCGGGTTATGACCGGCCCGCTGCTCGTGCTGGCGCTGTTCTCCGTCATCGCCGGCATGTTGTGGCACGGCAGGTTTGAGCCCGAGACGGGGCAGATGGCCATCGGCCTGCGGAACGTCAGCGCGGAGAGCACCGCGCGGCTGCAGCACGTCAACTTCTGGCTGACCTTCCTTGCAGCGGCGCTGGGCATTCTGCTGGCCTGGCTGCGGTACTGCCGCGCCCGCTGCGTGCCCAACCCGGACGCGGCCGCCGGGCGCCTGCTGTACCGCCTGTCGCTGAACAAGTTCTACGTGGACGAGATCTACCAGGTGCTGCTGGTGACGCCCTTCATGGTCGGCGCGGAGCTGCTGCATTGGCTGGTGGAGATGCTGTTCATTGATCTGCTGGTGACGGGGACGGGGTACGCGGTGGCGTGGCTGGCCGGGTTCCTGCGGCGCATGCAGACGGGCCTGGTCAACTCGTACGCCGCCGCGATCCTGGTCGGCGCGTTGGCGCTGCTGTTCTACCTGCTGCACTGACGGCAGCGAACCGCCGCGGCGCCAGGAACGCCAGGGAGGAGTGAGGGTTTGAACGTCGTGGTTCTGATCGTTCCAGTTGTTCTTGGCGCCCTTGGCGTCGTGGCGGTTCATCCGCGTTGGGAGTCGGAGTCGCGATGCTGCTGACCGCGCTTATCGTCACGCCTCTGCTGGGCGCCCTGCCGCTCTGCCTGGCCCGCGACAAGAACGCGCGCGAGATCAAGGTCTGGGCGTTCCTGGTGTCGCTGCTGACGTTCTTCATCTCGCTGAAGCTCTGGCTCTACGACCCCTCGCAGCGGCTCTACCAGTTCGTTGAGGACGTTCGCTGGATCAAGCTGCAGGGCGGCCTGAACGTCAACTACAGCCTGGGGGCTGACGGCATCAGCGCGCTGCTGATCCTGCTGACGACGTTCGTCACGCCGCTGGCCGTCCTGGGTTCGTGGACGTGCATCCGCGACCGCCAGAAGGAGTTCTACGTCGCCATGCTGGTCCTCGAAGCCGCCATGGTCGGCGTCTTCGCCGCCACCGATCTGTTCCTCTTCTACGTCTTCTTCGAGGCCAGCCTGATCCCGATGTACTTCATCATCGGCATCTGGGGCGGCGAAGAGCGCTTGTACGCCACGACCAAGTTCATCCTCTTCACGGCCTTTGGCAGCCTGCTGATGTTCGTCGCCATCCTGTACGTGTACTTCAAGGCGGGCGGCGCCAGCTTCTCCATCGCGCACCTCGCCGAACGGCTGGCGGCGGCCCGGCAGGCCGGCACGCTGACGCGGTCCGCGGAGTTCTGGTGCTTCTGGGCCTTCGCGCTGGCGTTCGGCATCAAGGTGCCGCTGTTCCCGCTGCACACCTGGCTGCCCGACGCGCACGTTCAGGCGCCGACGCCGGGGTCGGTGCTGCTGGCGTCCATCCTGCTCAAGATGGGCGGGTACGGCTTCCTGCGTTTTGTGATCCCGTTCTTCCCCCGGGCGGCGGAGAGCTACGCGGCGCTGCTCATGATCGTCTGCGTCATCGGCATCGTGTACGGTTCGCTCATGGCCTTCTCGCAGCGTGAGATCAAGAAGCTGATCGCCTACAGCTCCGTGGCTCACATGGGCACGAGCATGCTCGGGATCTTCAGCCGCCAGACCATCGGCGTCCAGGGCGGCGTCTACCAGATGCTCAGCCACGGCGTCTCCACCGGCGCGCTCTTCCTTCTGGCGGGCATGCTCTACGAGCGCTCCCACACGCAGCGCATTGACCGTTTCAGCGGCCTGTCCAGGATAATGCCGGTCTACGCGGTGTTCTTCTTCGTGGTGATGCTCTCGTCCATCGGCCTGCCGACGACGAACGGCTTCATCGGTGAGTTCACCTGCATACTGGGCGCGTTCGGCTTCAACCCGTGGTACGGCTTCTGGGGCGCGACCGGCGTGGTGCTGGGCGCGGTCTACATGCTGTACCTCGTGAAGCGCGTGTTCTTCGGCCGCATCGAACACGAGTCCGACCGCGCTCTGCCCGACCTCTCCGGCCGCGAAGTGGCCGTGCTGGCGCCGCTGGTGGTCATGATCTTCGTGATGGGCCTGGCGCCCGCGCCGTTCTTCGATCGCCTCGCGCCGGCCGCTGCGGTGTTCGTGCAGCACAGCGCGGGGATCGTGCCCGCCCCGCAGCCCAGGCCCGCTCCTGTGACTCGGCCGGTCGTGCCC